>JACUUO010000279.1 GCA_014859275.1 Actinomycetota bacterium
GGGGGTCTCCGGCTCTTCAGACAGATTGAGAACCTCTGGCTCTTTAAGGATGACAAGTTGGTGAATTGCAAACAGGATGACAGATTGAGGGCCCCGTCTCCTATAAGGATGACAAATTGGTGAATTGCAAGATCCCTGAAATATAAATAGTAGCGGGATCATTGTTACTATCAACCTGTTTGTGGAATATACTCTCAGATGACAGCACAAGGGTCTTAAGATGAGACGCAATGTTATAACAAGACAATTGTAAGCATACTTATTGCTCAGGCGGCCGGTATTATAGGGGCGATATTTACCGCGCCTGCAGTTAGAACCTGGTACCCAATGCTAAAGAAACCATCATTTATTCGAAAACATTACCTATAATCCAATCTATGTCTTTGCACGTGAGCATTTGGTATGCTCTGTTATGGCCAGGTCATACGCCGCCAAAAGTTTCGTTGTTGAGTTCTCTATACTGAATCTGGCAGCACCGGCCTGACTGTCTACCGACATCTTTTCCCGAAGAACAATATCACTAAGCAAGCGGGCAAGCGTTGATGCAAAATCTTCAACGTTTTCTTTAACCAGGAGACCACCTTCACCATGGGTTATAATATCGCTGATACCCATAGCTTTAAGGGCCACAACTGGAAGACCTGAGGCCTGAGCCTCTATGATGGTTAGGGGATGAACCTCAGTCTTTGACGCTGTTGCTAAGATGTCTGCCGCCCAATAAACTTCTGGCATTTCATCATGGGGTCGGGCACCGAGCATAACAACGTTTTTATCTAGGCCCCTTTCGGCTACCATCCGGCGAAAATTGGCCTCCTGCGGGCCATTGCCTGCTACAGCCAGCTTTACCTTTAGGGTGGGTGTTTTGTTTAGCAGTGCCTTGAAGCTGTCAAGCAAGAAATCTAAGTTCTTTTCCAGAGCGATGCGTCCTGAGTAAAGGATTACTCTGGTATCCGGGTCTAAACCAAGCTTCCTTCTAACCTCAAGTCGATCATGCCTCCGTTCTGCAAATTTATCAATGTCAATACCATTGGGCACTATCTCGATGGGTCGTGTTACTTGCCTTGCCTTAAGATGCTTCTTGATACTTGCTGAGGGCGCGATTACGAGGTCGCATCGGCTAATAAATCCAATCACATAGCTTTCTATAGCTCCTCGAAGCATGACACCAAGAAAAGGAATATAGTGGTAGTACTGGTCGTATTGCGTATGATTAGTAAAAATTAACGGCTTATGATATTTGCGAGACAAGGCTAGAGCATAGCGACCCATAATAAAGGGGTGCTGAACATGAATCAAGTCAAGACTAGCAGCTACCGCACGCTTTTTCCCATTGAGGGGTAGAGTAAGTCCATATCCCGGGTAGGCGGGATGGCTAATCGTACGGCAACCAATAAGGTCTTTTTCCCCATTCTTCTGGTTGGTTGCAGGAGCGAAGACAATGACTTCATGGCCCCTTTTCTCTAGGGCTTTCTTGAAGTTTAGAATAGAGAAAACAACTCCGTTGATTGCAGGCCGGTAACATTCTGTGATAATACCTATACGCATATTTTTACACATATAATTGTAATTAGTAATTAGGGACGTTCTTCAGTTACTACAGTTACTCCAAGTCTACCGCATAAACATCTGATTTGTTAAGGCATGGATCTGTCTGAAGATATAAACAGTATAATAATATACCTATACTTTCTGCAAGACCGCTAAAGTAACTACCTGGGCGAAAACGCCATAAAATGACCACTTAAGGGACACGAAAATTCCCGCA
>JACUUO010000083.1 GCA_014859275.1 Actinomycetota bacterium
CTAACTCTTATATTATACTTCCTGGTTGTAACCAGTATCTCCTATAAGAATGACAAGTTGGGGGTCTTACGGCTCTTTCAGGATGACAGATTGAGAGCCGAGGCTCTTTCAGGATGACAAATTGGTGAACTGCAAAATCCCCGATGCTTCAAATATGCCCTCGGTCATGGTAAAATTTCCCTTGTTGTCAATACTAATGGTATTGATCAATTCATTGAGTGGATGCTTTACATACAAGAGGTGATGCATGAGTAAAACCCCCCGTCTACTTTCCCTTGTGCTTATCTGCACAATGATCTTTTCTCTAGCGCCAATCCCTTCTGTGTTTGCGGGGATTGCCAGCCTACCTAGTCAACCTTTTGTTAAAGATGAAGTACCGGAAGGCATCGTCCCAGGGGAGGTTCTTGTTAAGTTTAAGCCGGCCTCAAGCGCAAAAGAGGTAGAGAATACTCACGGACACATTGGCTCACAAAAGATAGGTGAGATTAGAAATCTAAAGGTCCATCTGGTGAGATTACCTAAAGGACTTGGTATAAAAGATGCAGTTGCCAAATATGAAAAGATGGCCAGTGTCGAGTATGCCGAGCCCAACTGCTATAGGCGCACATTAGTGACTCCAAACGATATCTACTATACAAGACAGTGGGCGCTTCCTAAGATCAGCGCACCGGAGGCCTGGGACATAACAACTGGTGGCGAAACCACCGTTGCCGTGGTTGATACCGGAGTTGATTACAACCATTTAGATTTAGCTGGCAAGGTTATAAAGGGAGATGACTTTATCAATGGAGATAGCGATCCTATAGATGACAATGGGCATGGAACGCATGTTGCTGGCATCATCGCTGCTACTGCTAACAACAGCAGGGGTATTACTGGCGTCTCTTGGGGGGCAAGGCTACTTGCGGTTAAAGTATTAAATTCTCGCGGAAGTGGCACTGATCTTACGGTCTCAAACGGCATCATATATGCGGCAGACAGGGGCGCAAAGATCATTAACCTGAGCCTTGGCGGCTATAACTATTCCTCTACGATGGCTAGTGCCGTCTTATATGCACAGAGCAAGGGTTGCGTCATAATAGCGGCGGCGGGAAATGATAACAAAGGCAGCTTAGATTATCCGGCGGGGTATCAAAACGTCATCGGGGTTTCTGCAACCGACCTATCTGACAATAAGGCCTCATATTCTAACTATGGCTGGTATGTAGATGTAGCAGCACCGGGCGGCGATGGTGACCTTAACGTTAACCATGAATATGGCATCTTAAGCTGCTATCCGGGGGGTAGCTATACCTATGCAATTGGCACTTCTATGGCCACCCCGCATGTCTCCGGTCTTGCAGCGCTAATCCTATCTCGTTTTCCGAACAGGAATCGTGATCAACTAGTGAGAACGCTACAAGAGACCGCTGATGATCTTGGCGCAGCTGGAAAAGATGACTACTTTGGCTACGGGCGAATAAATGCTAAAAAGGCGGTATCAACTCACTTCATAAGCGGTGAGGAGAACAGTGCCGCTGCCGCCTATTCCGGTACCTGGAATAGCAGTAGTTCAAAATATGCCAGCGGTGGAGGGTATAAATATTCAAGCTTAGCTGGTAGCTCTGTTACCTATTCATTCTATGGCACCGGCATTACCTGGGTTGGACACAAGAGCACGTCAGCCGGTATCGCCAAGGTATATATAGATGGAATCTACCAGGGGAATGTTGATCTATATGGTGCTTTAGATTATCAGCAGCTGCTCTATACTAAGGCTGGCCTTCCTTTAGGGGCTCACACGATTAAGATTGAGGTTTCAGGGGCTAAAAGTGCCATCTCATCTGGATATGAGGTAAATGTTGATGCCTTTGATGTCGTTGTACCAGAGAATAACGCTCACCTGGCGGTCACCAGCACTGATCCAGCTAATAACGCTACTAATATTCCCATTAGCAAGAAAATCACGGTTTTCTTTAGTAAAGGCATTCAGGCAGGCGCTTCATATGGGAATATTGCCTTAAAGGATGCTTCTGGAAGCCTGGTTGAAGCAGCAAAAAGTATAAACTCTAACATGCTTACCCTTAGTCCGGTAAATAGTCTAGCATATAGGACCACCTACACGGTAACTATCCCCGTGGGTTCCATAAAGGATGTGACCGGCAACTCCCTTAAGGGTGATCTCAGCTTCAGCTTTACCACTCAATCTGAGCCCACTATGCCGATCTCTGGCGGTGGCGGTGATAGCGGTGATAGCCCTGCTCCACCAGCCAACATCCAGGCACCATCGGCCCCACAGGGTTTGAGGCTCGCATCGAATGTGGGCGCGATCTCTCTTGAATGGAGCCCGAGCAGGGAGGAAGACCTCGCAGGATATAACATCTACAGAAAAGAGGCTGGGGGCGAGCCCACAAAGTTGAACAATTCTCTACTGGTTGGGGCGCAGTATCAGGACGCTTCCGCTAAGCCTGGCGCAATTTATACCTACTACATAACTGCGGTAGATAGGGTGGGAAATGAGAGCGAGAAGTCTCCTGGATTGGAGGCGGCGCTTGCCATTGTAGGACGGGAAGTAGTATTTCCCGATATTCCATCTGGTGCCTGGTATAAGGATTCTGTCAATAATCTAATCTCACGTGGCATCATCGGCGGGTATCCGGATGGATCATTTAGACCAAATAGCAATATTACAAGAGCAGAGTTTGCAAAGATGGTCTGCCTTGCCATGGAGTGGACACTGGAGAATCCAGCTAATCCATCCTTTAGCGATGTAGGCAATAATCACTGGGCATACACCTACGTTGAGACCGCTAGAGCACATGGAGCAATAAACGGATACCCGGATGGAACATTTGGTCCAGCAAGAAACATAACCAGGGCAGAGATTGCAAAGATCGTAGCAAAGACTCTAAACCTGTCTACAGGTACAAACATACTGACAGATATCGGTACACACTGGGCAAAGGACTACATTAACTCCTGCGCTAAGGCAGGTATTGTTAACGGGTATCCAGATGGAACCTTTAGACCCAATAGCACTGCGACCAGGGCTGAAGCAGCCAAGATGATAGTCGGTATGCTTGATAATAATATGGGATATATGCTTTTGCCGCAATCCTGACCTGGCTAGCGTATTAGCCTAAAGCCTCAAGAAACATGTTCTTTGTAACAGATCTATCCAGTTATTTGTAGTTTCTACTTCTCGGTGTTGGGCTGCCTGGTTTAACGTTGCTTTTTACGGGCATCATAACTGAAATATTGGAAGTGAAGGGATTATCTTATTAAAAATAGTAGCAGGGGCCAGCGGAGATAGTCTTTTCTAATTGAAGAATGAGCCTGAATTTGCGCTTGTAGGAGCAGGGATTCACACTTTGGATTTGAGCAAATACGGTGATTGGGGTAGAATTTTAAAGTGTCTTTTAAGCAGCTCTCTTCGGTAAAAGCCGGTTTTTTGATGTTTGTATCAGCCTTTACGCTGGGGCTAATAATCTTTCTTGTTTTCGGCCAGGTGGCGGGCATCTTTTCATCAGGTAAAGACTTGGTCGATTCGCTAATCAACTCACCTGCAGGCTGGGTAGCCTTATTTGGCGCTACTTTAATCATCGCCTCGCCCATCATTGGTTTTACTGTCTGGGCCGTTAATCGCGCTATTAATTCTGCGCTCGAGAAGAGCAAGAAGTAAGCGTTCTGGATAGGCTTGCTTGCTATTGGTCACTCATAGGAGCTAGACTACAGCTAGCAGCCATCCGCCACCAGCTATAAGCAGCATAAGCAGGTAATAATATTATAAATCTTTAGTGTGTTAAGCTGTTGCCTATCTCAGGAATTTGCACCTCAGTTATTCATCTTGTAGTTGCCCCATTTATGGGGCGTACTCTATCCTAATATATAGAATGAGCCGGGTCAAAAGTATTGCCCATCCCTCGTGTCACAATTCGGTGCCTGGCGGTGTTATGTAGATAAGATCAATATTTGGGGGCGATCGTGTTTTTCAAGAGGGGCTTAAAAGAGGCTGTTTCGCCGGATGATTTTGACTTCAAAGAGCTCTTTGATGCGCACTACCCGATGGTGCTTCGCCACCTTATGCTTATCGTGGGTGAGCGTGCAATTGCAGAGGATGTAGCTCAGGAGACATTCATAAAGCTGTACGAGCGACCGCCGAAGGAGTTCACAAGCCTATCCGGCTGGTTGATTAAGGTTTCTACAAATCTCGCCTATAACTATTTACGAGGGGAGAAAAACCGCAAGCGCAGAGAAAGTGCGGAAGGTGTATCCCGCAAGGCTTTCGAGGAGGAATTTTTAGAGCCCGGCGAGGTCGCAGAGGTGAAAGAGGTCCTCAGCTGCCTCGATGAAAGGGATAGGACCTGCCTTGTTCTTAAGTTCTCAGGTTTCAGCTATGGCGAGATTGCCGAGGTAGTTGGAATTAAGAAGAGTTCCGTTGGCAAGATACTGGCCCGAGCGCTAGAGAAGCTTAAGCGGGTGTATGAGAGGGAGAATGTAGATGTGTTATGACGAGGGTACGCTTCAGGCCTACCTCGACCGTGAACTTCCAGGCCGGAAGCGTTGGGAGATAGAAGCGCATATTGTGACGTGTGACGAGTGCAGAGGTCGGTTAGAGGTGATCAAAGAAGCGAACAAGGCTGCGTTATCAAGCCTATCTGCTCTATCGCAGGGTTTATACAGTCAAGGAATTTCAACTGGTACAGCATGGATGCGCTTGACCCGGGACGAGCGCTTTGGCGTGCCGGTTAAAGAGAAGGGAGTACTTAATATGGTAAATACAAGGCTAAAAACGGTGCTGGTGCCGCTAGCTGTGGCAGCTGTGCTTGCCACGTCGTTTAGCTTCGCACCTGTTAGGGAGGCGGCGGCGGAATTTCTTAACATATTCCGGGTTGAGAAGGTGAAGACGATTGATTTAACACTCGCGGATATGAGGGAATTAGAGAAACTTAGCTATGGAGACGGCGGTAGGGTGGACATCAAGGACTTTGGCACGGTTGAGATGGATGGGTTTAAGCCGTCCGTGCCGATATCGATTAAAGGAGCTAAAGAGGCGGTTGATTTTAAGCTCAGATTGCCTGACCAGATAAAGGGACATGGTGATCCCTACTTTAAGGTTCAGCATGGAGGCACGAGCAACTTTACGCTCGATGTAGACAAGGTGAACAGCCTGATTAAATCACTTGGCGGTGAGGATTTGCTGCCGGCTGCACTTGATGGCAAGAAGTTCACAGCAAAGATGCCTACAGTTGTGATCGCCCACTATCCAAAAGATAGCTCAAGAGGTGATTATTATGGGCCTAATGAAATTACAATAGCGCAGGCCAGAAGCCCGGAGTTAATATTTCCTGAGGGAGTTGATCCGACTGTGGTTAGGGATGCACTCCTGGGCTTGCCGATGTTGCCTTATAATATTAAGGAGCAGCTTGAGGCGGTTACCGATTGGAGGCGCACTCTCCTTATTCCAAATATTGACGGCAGCGCAGAGAACGTGAAGGTTGATGGAGTAGATGGTGTCTTTGTGAGGGACCCAAAGGAAGTTCGGGGCGGCGTCAATGCGCTTGTATGGCAGAAGGACGGCATCGTCTATGGTATTGTCGGCGATGCCATAGACCTGGCTACAGCTCAAGAAATTGCCGGCTCAATGAGATAGCAGCGAGGCAATATGATCATCGAGACGAGGAACCTAACCAAAATCTATGGAGAGAAGATTGGATGTGAGAAGATTTGCCTCTCGGTTGATGAGGGGCGAATCTTCGGCTTTCTTGGCCCAAATGGCGCTGGGAAAAGTACCTTTGTAAAAATGCTTGTAGGACTTATTAAGCCGACTTCCGGGACAGCAACCCTTCTCGGTACACCGATCGGCGATGTATTTACCCGGCGACGGGTCGGTTTTCTCCCGGAGAACTTCCGCTATCAGGATTGGCTTACCGGGCGCGAACTTTTGCAATATCATGCCGCGCTTGCCCATGTGCCAAAGGAGATGCGCTCGCAGAGAATAGGCGAGGTTTTACGACTCGTAAAGCTCGAAGGGGCTGCGAGGTCTAAAATTAAGACCTACAGTAAGGGGATGCAGCAGCGAATCGGCATCGCGGCAGCATTGATCTCCGATCCTGATCTTCTTTTCCTTGACGAGCCAACCTCAGCCCTCGATCCAATCGGGCGTCTGGATGTGCGTGAGATCATCGCAGGATTGAAGGAACGCAAAAAGACTGTTTTCTTAAATAGCCACTTATTGAGCGAGGTAGAGATGACCTGTGACGAGGTTGCTATTATTAAGGATGGAAGAATTATAGAGAGTGGCACTATTGATGATCTCCTTAAAGGTAAAGTAGAGGTAGAGATAAAGGCGACTGGTCTAAATGGTTCCTTGGATAAGCAAATCTCCCAGATCGGAAGGCTAATAAGCGATGATGGGACTGAACTTCTAGTAGAGCTTGAGGGCGAGGATAAGATCCCAATTCTGGTTTCGCTCATTATACGAAACGGTGGTAAGCTCTATAATTTAAGCCGGAAGAAGCGGACTTTGGAGGAGCTATTCCTGGGCGTTATTAAAGGCGGTGGCTCCTAATGTTAACTATTGCCAGCTTAACCTTTAAGGAGGCATTGCGGAAAAAGATACTGCTTGCTGCCGTTGTATTAACGCTGTTGTTCCTGGTGTTATATGGTACTGGCCTTCATTTTATGGCTAATGACCTAGAAGAAATGCGCGAGCACCAGAGCAATAGCCGGGGAGGTGGCTTTTCAGCAGTCGAAACAGAACTTATGATCGAGCAATCAAAAAGAATGTTCTTACTACTGGGCATTTATTTTTCAAGCTCAATCGTCTCTCTTCTTGCGATCTTTTCATCGGTTGGCTCGGTATCTGCAGAAATAGAAAATGGTATGCTCCACGCTATAATGGCAAAGCCGATTAGGCGACGAGATATCATATTGGGCAAGTTTATCGGTTATGCATTAATGCTCTCCTTCTATGCGGCGATACTTTTCATATCGATTCTGGCATTGAATCATTATATCGCTGGCGCAAAAGTACCGAGAGAGCCTGGTGCAGTTGCTTTATTTATCCTCCAGCCCTTAGTCTTACTTGCATTTACCATTGCGGGTAGCACTAGATTTTCCACACTGGCGAATGGCATAACCGCCTTTATGCTCTACACTATCGGAGTTATTGGCGGGATGATTGAATGGGTCGGGGTGACGATGAAGAATAGTGTACTCAGTAATACAGGAATAGTTACTAGTTTGCTCATGCCGGTTGATTCTATTTACCGCATGATTGTGGGGTTGATCAGTGATTCGTCTGGCAACTTGATGAGTCTGATGGGTGTGGATCCTCTTGGGCCCTTCGGGACCGCATCAAGGCCGAGTATCGCTATGCTTATATATACATTCATCTATCTGGTAGCTTTTATTGCAATCGCTGTGCGGTCATTCTCGAGGCGTGATATAGCATAGTTCAAACTACTAACTATTCCCCAATAATCTTCACGAGTATGCGCTTATTTCTCTGGCCGTCGAACTCGCCGTAGAATATCTGCTCCCAGGTGCCCAGATCTAGTCTTCCGTTGGTTATCGCAACGACTACTTCTCGACCCATGATCGTTCTTTTAAGGTGGGCGTCGGCGTTATCCTCGCCGGTGAGGTTATGGCGGTAGCGGGAGATCGGCTCGTGTGGGGCGAGCTCCTCAAGCCAGACCATCCAATCGCTTAAGAGCCCGCTCTCATTGTCATTGATAAAGACGCTTGCAGTGATGTGCATCGGGTTTACCAGGCATAATCCCTCTGCAATCCCGCTTTTATCTACAAGCTCCTGAACTTTTCCGGTTATATTTACCATATCATAGCGCTTAGGTGTATTTATCCAGAGATACTCGGTTAGATGCTTCATAGATTCTCCAGTTTTCTTGGCTCGTGCCGATGCTGTTATTTATCGGCTCCCGGCCGCGGGTTAAAGACAATGAATGCTAGGCCAATTGCAATCAATATAAAGGCTAGGGCAAACCAACGACCATCGATACCTGTATACGGTAGACCTCCGGTTGCCAGGATAATTGAATTGGCGATAAGCTCCATATCATCGATACTCACACCGGTTCCACCAATGATATAGTTGTTATCATTGACACTCCACCAGGCAATGGTCGTATTGTTTACTGGCTCGCTAATGTTGATTTTTAGGCCCGCTGCTGTGATAGTTTTCGCAAGTTTTACATCGCCGACATCACCTCTACCGGCAAAAATCTCAATCTCACCTTTCGGCCCGGTGAAATAGATGCGGTATTCGTTATAAGACGCCTCGCTCTTCGTGGCATTGTACTTGAATCCTTCTGGGATAAAAGTGGGGAAGAAAACGGAGAAACCCACCTTTTTTGCCACATCCGCAAAAACGATCTGACTCTCGCTGGCGGCCATGGCCATGGGGTTAAATACAACTGCAATAAAGAGGAATAGAGCAATAATTAAAAAGCACTTTTTAACCAAGAGAGCCTCCTGTCGGTCTACAGTTTCTAATGTATTCGACGTTTGGATAATTATATCCTCTCTTGAGAGGATATAATTTATATCTATCTTTAGCAAGCGGATATGTGTCAAAATCCTTATGTGGCACTACGATCCTGAGAATATCTTAGCGCTCGAAAAATCTAGGGTTTTATCCGTATGCCTCGAAAGTTTACCCTAAGCACCAGGATTATTTAAGATGCAGTCAATTCTGATGCTTTTGGTAAAGATAAATATCTGGTAGAATATATTCGGTTCTCGTAGAATTCTAAAGGTTGGATCAAGTAATTTTCCATCTTGAGTTCCTCTCTCTAGCTTCTCTCGAGTGGCCGAAAATTATTTTGGGGTTTGAGTCCCAAGAAAGGAGCGGCTATGGCCACGAAAATTTATGTAGGCAATCTTTCCTACACGGTATCTGAGGACGAATTGAGGGGGGTGTTTGCCGAAAAAGGAACGGTGCTCTCAGCCAACATCGTCACTGATAGAGAGACGGGAAGGAGCAGGGGGTTCGGCTTCGTCGAGATGGAGGATACGGATGCTGCAGATGCAGCAATCGACGCTCTTAATGGCGTAGAATTTCATGGTAGAAAATTGGTTGTAAATAAGGCCAGGCCTCGTGAAGATAGGGGACCGAGAAGAGGTGGAGGTCACCGCAGCGGGGGTTACCCTAATAGACGGTATTAAGCGGTAAATAAGTTAAATTGAGAATAACCCCAGGTTAAATGATCTGGGGTTGTTTGTTTTGGGTAAAATAAACTCTAATTCAAAGGTGGGATTAGGTTTGGATACGAGATCAGGCCAGAAAAGATTAGTCTTCCTCGGCGATGTTATGCTTGGCCGGGGCGTTAATGAAGTGCTCCAGGAGGCCCCCCCGGACTATATCTGGGGCAATACTCTTGATGTTATTAGATCGGCCGATTACTCGCTTATAAATCTGGAATGCGCGCTGACCTATCACGAGAAGGCCTGGACTAAAACGATAAAGGTATTCTTTTTTAAGGCTGACCCCGAACCGGCTGTTGCAGCTTTAAGGGAGGCTAATATATCCTGTGTGTGCCTGGCAAACAATCATACTCTAGACTTTCAGGAAGAGGGTTTAATTGATACCCTAAAATATCTCGATGAAGCTGGGGTCTGCCGGGCGGGCGCCGGTAAGAATATATCTGAGGCACGCTCCCCAGCGTTTAGAAAAGTTGGGGATATTACCATTGGCCTGGTCGCCTTCACAGATAACGAACCGGGCTTTGCCGCAACGGGGGATACTCCAGGCGTAAATTTCATGCCGGTGCTTCCAAATTCGGACTATTTTAATCCTCTTTTAAGCTCTGTGATGGAAGCAAGACGTGCGGCTGATATAGTAATCGTCTCAGCTCACTGGGGGCCGAATATGAGGTTTCGACCACCGCTTGCATTCCGCGAGGTGGCGCACATGTTAGTGGATGCCGGCGCCGATATCTTCCATGGGCATAGCGCCCATAACTTTCAGGGCATTGAGATATATAAGGGCAGGCCTATAATGTACGATACAGGCGATTTCATCGACGACTATGCGGTTGATCCGATCTATAGAAACGACCAATCCTTTGTCTTTGCATTAAACCTTAGCGGTACAACGGTAGAAAGCATCGATCTCTACCCAGTCCACCTATCCTATACCCAGACCAATTTCGCAACCGAGCCTGAGTTTACTGAAATAGCGGAGCGCATGGGAAAATTATCGGGTGAGCTGGGTACAAAAGTAATGCGCCTCAAGGATAGGCTTTCAATCCCCAAATTGGTGAATAGGTGAATAGGTGAATTGGAGTGTGGGTAAGAGATATGGGTACTACTCCATGAACCACTAACTATGGACCACTAACTATAACTAAACGTCTGATGTGAATTAAAACACCAAGCACCTCAAAGCTAGTGCATTGTACCCAA
>JACUUO010000084.1 GCA_014859275.1 Actinomycetota bacterium
GGTTCTTCGGGTGGCTATGGAGGTTCTTCGGGTGGCTATGGTGGATCATCAGGCGGCTATGGAGGTTCTTCGGGTGGCTATGGAGGTTCTTCGGGTGGCTATGGAGGTTCTTCGGGTGGCTATGGTGGATCATCAGGCGGCTATGGAGGTTCTTCGGGTGGCTATGGAGGTTCTTCGGGTGGCTATGGAGGTTCTTCGGGTGGCTATGGTAGGTAGTAAGCTTCCGGCAGGGGAAATTCTTATTGTGTGAGAAGCGCTAGCTAGTAGCGAAATGGCCGGTAGATCTGAGGCTCCTGTGCTGATTAAAAAACAACTTTCCATCAGGAAAATCCACAGAAGGCCCATGTGAAGTGAGCCTTCTGTGGATTATAAACTTTTTGGGTGAATAATCGATAATGGCATTTGAAAGCAGAAGCAATGAGGTCATAGTTCTAGGGGGAGGTCTTGCCGGTCTCTCAGCTGGGTATGCATTATCCCAAGCTAATAGGAGAGCGCTTGTGCTTGAGAGCGATTCCACAGTAGGTGGTCTCTCGAAGACTATCATAGAAGGGGAATTCAGGTTTGACCTGGGAGGCCATCGCTTTATTACGAAAAGTATACGAATTGAGAATTTTATAAAAGACCTGATGGGGGAGGAATTGCTCACCGTCCCTCGATCAAGTAAAATCTGCCTGCGTAATAAATACTTCGATTATCCCCTTAAGCCCTCGAATGCAATTTTTGGTCTGGGTGTACCAACTACGTTAAAGATACTATCCGATTATGGTATTGAAAGGGTTAGAAACCATTTTCGGGCGGTGAAAAGCGTCTCCCTCGAGGACTGGGTAGTTAGCCAATTCGGTCGCACTATGTTCAATATTTATTTTAAGGAATATAGCGAGAAGGTATGGGGGTTAGAGTGCAGTCAGATAAGCGCAGAATGGGTGGCAAAGCGCATTCAAGGTCTCTCCCTCGGTGCAGCCATAAAGAACGCATTCTTTAAATTTAGTGGCAGGGGAATACCCACCCTTGCGGATAAGTTTCTATACCCGTCACTGGGAATCGGGCGGATTTCTGATAAGCTCCGGGAAGCAATCGACGAGAACGGCCGTGTCCTGACGAGTACTCGCATTGAGACCTTGCATCATTCCGATTCCCGGATTGAGAGCTTGACGGCAAGGAATGGAGATGGCACATATAAGGTCAGGGGATATGATTTCATATCCAGCATACCGATTACCACCTTAGTCAATATGCTTCACCCAAGGGCTCCGAAAGATATTCTTGCCTCAGCTTCCAGACTCCGCTACAGGGACCTGGTGATCGTTGCTACTATATTAAATCGTGAGCGGGTTACAAACCAGACCTGGATATACATTCCCGAGCGCAAAATATCCCTCGGCCGTATCCATGAACCAAAGAACTGGAGCCTAGATATGGCTCCAGCAGATAAGACGCTGCTGGTAACGGAATATTTTTGTTTCGAGGATGATGAGATATGGAGTGCAAGCGATGATCAACTGGCAGATAATACCATCCATCAGCTCGGGAGCCTGGGATTTATCAAGAATAATGAGGTTTTAGGAAGTATTGTAGTAAGAGTGCCTAAAGCTTATCCTTTGCTTGAAGTCGGTTACCAGGAGCACTATGATAAAATACTGGACTATCTGGACCAGTTTCAAAATTTGCATATTATCGGCCGGAGCGGGATGTTCAAGTACCTGAATATGGACCATGCCATAGAGACCGGCCTAGAGATGGCAGAGAGGATAATGAAGAAAAGGAAAGACGATAAACTACACCTAGTTGAGGGGGAGAGAATGGCCCTCGCAGGTGATGCAGGATGAAATGCGCCCTGATTATACCTTCTTGGGTGCCAGAAGATATTTTTCCTACCAAGACTGCGAGTTCACAGATAAATTACTGGCAACCTTTGGGAACCCTCTATGTTGCTTCGAGCCTCCAGCGGGCAGGTCATACAGTCAAGTTTTATAACGGCGCTTTTATGACCCATGCGGAGATTCTAAAAGAAATTGAGACCTATAAGCCTGAGTTCGCAGGTGTGTATTCAACCGCCTTTGGATGGTCAAAAGCCAAGAAAACCGCGGCGGATATAAAGCGGCTTGACAGGCAGATATTCACCTGTGCCGGGGGTCCTTATCCAGTTGCCGCACAAGAACAATGCCTTCTTGATGAAGGGGCTGATGCCATCGATGCGGTAGTTACGGGCGAGGGTGAATTGGCCGTCCCTGAACTACTAGAGAGGCTTCAGCAGGGAGAAAGCCTTGATGGTGTGGACGGCGTTATTTATAGAGATAGCAATGGGATTGTAAAAAACCCGCCAAGGCCCTTGATCAGCGATCTCGATTCGATCCCCTTTCCGGCCAGGGAGCTCTTAGGCGACAAGAACCTCTATATCCCTCCACCGGCAACCTACAGGAGAAAACCGGTCGCAGTAATGATGACCTCCAGGGGATGCAACCGGAGGTGCATCTACTGTTTTCAGCTGGACAAGAAGAGGAAAAGCGGTATACGCTACCGCAGCGTGGAGAACGTCCTGGACGAGATAGAGCTCTGTATAAAGCAGGGCTTCAGGGAAATAAAATTCATCGACGATACCTTTGCCGCCGATTACGACCGGGCTATGCATATAGCTCAGGAGATAAAGTCCAGGCAACTCGATTTCACATGGTTTGTCTCTGCCTGCGTAAATCAGGTTGACAAACCATTGCTCAAAGAATTTAAAGAGGCGGGCTGCTGGGCAATACTTATGGGGGCTGAAAGCGGCGTTCAAAAAAACCTCAACAAAATAAAAAAAGGGATAACGCTGGAACAGACAAAAAAGGCGGTGAGGGAAGCAAAAGAGGTAGGGTTAAAGGTAATTACACCCTTTATTTTCGGTATTCCTGGGGAGACCTTTGAAGAGGGGCTGAGGACGATAGAGTTTGCATGTGAACTCGACCCTGACATCGCAAATTTTCACGCTATCACCCCCTTCCCGGGTACAGAGCTCTACGATAATGTAGGAGAGTACGGTGCCATCTCTAAGGAACTCACGGATTTTACGTACCAGGGTGCAGCTTTTGTCCCATTTACAATGACCAGGGAGGAAATTGTTAAACTGCGCTCGATTGCTTTTAGAAGATTCTACTCCCGACCTAAATTATTGCTGAAAAGGCTTCTTGAAATCAGAAACATGCATGACTTAAGAGCTGCTGGCAGGGGCATAAGAAGCCTGTTCTGGCTATGGGTTGATCGCGATGTGTTTAGAAGAACAGGAGCCAGGAGTAAGAATCCAGGAGCCAGAGTGGATACCTGTTGAAATTATAGCTGCAAATATTCCTTTATAAGGGCTGGGTACATCCTGGGGTTAAATAGGATGTTTGTCATGAAATAGCATTCGTGGGAGCAGTAGCACTGGCTCTCACCGATCTCTCGGATGATGCTGTTGGCCTGGGCTGACTGCAGTAGCTTTCGCATATCATAACCGCAGGCCTTTACATTTCCGATCTTCTGGTTCAATAGTTCGCATGGATAAACATCCCCGGTCTCCGTCAGAACTAGATTCAGTTGACCGGCGTAACAGGGGAGTGCGCGCTTCTGCTGGGCCACGGTCTGGTAGATAAGGCGCCTTTGCAGGATATCTTGGGCTGATTTGAGCCGTGCGCCAGGGAAGTGGTATCTGCCGGCTAATTTTCGCTTTAAATCTGCCTCCATGGTTTCGATGGCTTCTCGGTATACGTTCATGTCTACTTCCTTGAGGCTCTCATCTGCAAGCTTGCCGCGGACCAACGAGAGCGTATGTGTTCCGCTATATTCCAGCCCCTTGACGAACTTAAAGACATCGCCTATATGATCCTGATTCACGGCGCATAAAACGGTATTTATACCCAGCTCAAAATTCGGGTACTTGTTGAGAAGCTTGCCAAGCTTGCGGTGCGTTTCCATTACCTTTTCAAAGCTTCCAGGCACGCCTCGCAGCGCATCATGCTCGGCGTAGAGACCATCCAGGGAGAGCTTTACCGTGACCACGCTATTGGGGCAGCGCTTCAGTATCTCTTCGGTCTTCTCCCTGATCAATTCCGGCATCAATCCGTTGGTGGAGTAGAGGAGTATGGACGGCTTGCTATGCCAGTAAAAGACCTCGCTGATATCGACCATATCCTCTCGCAGGTAGACTTCGCCGCCGGAAAAAGCCACCCAGAGCAGGCGGCCGAGAGAGGGAACAAGCTCTTTAACTTCTTGCAGGGATATCTCAGGTTGCTTATCTGCAGATGCGCTCTGCTTCTGGAGATAAAAGCAGAAGGGACACTTAGCATTACACCTTTTGGTTACAAAGAAAGTAAGTTGGATAGGTTTTTTCTTCCATAAAATATATGCCGCATAGCGCAAGGGCGAATACATCAGGTATAATTCCTCTGCACCTTATAAGAACTGAAACATTTTATTGCCCCTACAATTGCTCCGGCCCATACGGCCGCAGGGAAGAGCGCCGTATAATAAAGCGTTGCTGGAATAGCGAAAGGTAAAGCTTTGATTTTATAAAATGTCGCCAGCAATTTTCTGTTTATAAACAAATTAATGATGAAAACCACAGGGATCAGCAACAAGAATGTCAGGTTTGCGAATGCAAGGCTAAGCAATGCGATGAATATGCTTAGTAGATATGCTGCACCATTGATTTTAAGCTCGATTGAGGCCGTACCAGAATCAGCAAGCAAGTCCCTGTTTTTTATGGAATATATCGTCCAATACATTGATTTTTTCAGGGCATTGCGGAGTGACTCGAGTAAAGAAAAGTTAAATATATGCTGAACAAGTATCTCCGGATGCATAGCGAGCTTGCATCCGGCCTTTCGTAGCCGGTGGCTGAACTCAACATCCTCCAGCATTGGCAAAAACTGTTCCTGAAATCCGCCGCTATTTCTAAAACTATGGGCGCTTATGGCCATTGCGTGGGTAGCGGTGTAATCCGGCTCTATTTTCTTGGTCTCAAAATAATTTACGAATATGGACTGGAAGGTGCTGAAAAAAGTATCGTCGAACGGGATCATGGTGTACGTGCCGCCAATAACCGTATGATCGTCACCGTATTCTATCATGGCCTTATTTACCATAGATAGAGTGTTTTTTTGCATTAGACAATCGGAATCGATGAAGAAGAGTACCTCTCCATTGCTGTTATTTGCGCCGGTATTTCGCGCTTTTGAGGTACCAGAGTGTTCATCTAACTGAATAAGCCTGCAAGGGAATCTCTTTATCACCTCTACCGAGTTATCCGTTGAACAATCATCCACAACTATAACCTCAAAGTTCTCATATTGTGAAGAAAAAGCAGCTTCGAGGCATCTCTCTATAGTTGTGCTCTTGTTGTAATTTGGGATGATAACTGAGATGTACTTTTCCATAAGTGTTGTAATTATAGCATAAAGCTTAATACAACCGGAAAGTAAAATTTTGTGATATCGCAAAAGAGTGCCCCTCCCTTAAGGGAGGGGCTAGGGGAGGGTGAATCAGAAATTATTGATTATGCGGTTCGTGGCACTGCACGCAGTCCATCATCCCTCGTGTATTCTCTAACTGGCCACCCTTGTCATGACAGCTTCTGCAGGTTTGCACCACGCTTGAGAGCGTGAATGCGGATGTAAATTTACCATCGGCCTGCTTATTTAACAATTCTACAGCATACGCAGCCACGTCTCCTGTAAGCTTAGCACAGCGGTCATCCCGATCTGGTGAAAAAGATTTTTTGCCCGATGCCTTACACCAGTTGGTAACAGAAACGTGACAGAGGGGAGACCCAGAAACGCTTTGTGCTTGACCCTGAATCTTGGCGTACTCATCATGCTTATTGGTCGGGAAGGTTGTTTCCGAATAGTAGCCCATGAGCTCGTTTATTAGTTGCGAGTAAGATTCCTTACCGCTGACTAGATTTATGGCCGCACTGCTCCCGAGCAAGGTTCCACAGAGAGAAGACCAGCCAGCCACTCCACCTTCTCCGAATCTAAACATATCCACGGGAAATGTGGTATAGGGATCGCCGATCTTATCGCGCAGCTCGGAGATTATCGCGTTAAAGGCGCCATAACTACAGGCCGCCTCGTACCACCCCTCGTACCCCTTCTTTCTGACCACCTCTGGATCCAACTTTTGATAGGGCCATGGCCATTTGGGCGCTGTGGCTGTCTTAGTGGACCCTCCATTTGAACTGCATCCCCCGGCAAAAAGCCCGCCGCCTATCGCCAAGCCAGCTGCCAGCGTACCGGTACTCGTAAGAAATTTCCTCCTTGAGAATTTTTCATTAGTTACTTCCATCAACATCCCCCTCTTAATTCTTAATTAAGTACCTGCTTTATGACAATCCTAGAAATTCTACAACCCTCCTTTCCAAGCATGTTCGATCGTTTGTTGGACTGTTGTACAATAACATACTATAACATACCGCAACAAACAATAACTAGCTGCAATAAATATTCATCCGCTAATTTTGTAAGCAAACAATGAGTTCGATTCTGTAATTTCTTGGTAACTTTAAGGGGATGATGTTGAATTTTCTAGAGGATGCATTACTATTTTTGAGGATATGGCTCTATAGAAAGCTTTGAGGTGCATGCGATAGGAGTCTAAATGGACTACTTTAGCTTTTGCTTCTGACGCTCGACTAAATCTGCCAGAGTACGAGAACTTAAGATGCTATTTATTGCTTCCTGCACATCTCTCCATACTTCGTGGGTAACGCATTCTCGCACTCGAGGACATATCTTGGGCATATCAACACAGTCCACTGGAGATAATGAGCCCTCTAGAGCTTGGATAATATCTAAAACATCGATATTATCTGCGCTCCTTGCTAGGGTGTATCCACCACTGGCTCCGCGTATACTGCGAATGAAACCAGCAGTTTTTAACGCTTGGACTATTTGCTCCAAATATTTTATGGATACTCCCTGCCTATATGCCAAATCTTTCAAAGAAACGGGACCTTTTTCACAATTTAACGCAATATCAATCATTGCTCTTGTCCCATAACGACTTTTTGTTGTTAACTTCATTTTAGCAATCGCCCCTCTGCTGAATACAAACCTTAAAGGTTATTATATTGATACTGGGTTTACTGTTTATGCAGACGATAATGCTTTGATAAACCCATTTTTAATAATAAGCTCATGTGCGTAATGCAGTGATCCCTGTCTAGTATCTAGACAGTTTGAATGTTTCTAAGAATAATAATTTTGATGGCAATAGTGTAAATTGATAGAATTTTTACAAGCAATCCTAGTATTACTATATGATATCTAGACCTTACAATCAAGCTTCAATTTTTTCTGTAAGTTCGTTTCCCAAGCTAAGACTCAGGCTAACGCAAATCTTTATCTGTTCTTGCGCCCACTTATAGCTTCCCATCTGTAACCTATATGTCAAGATACTAGTTAATTCATGGGTACTGCAATAAGTATGGTACCACGGTGGGGTCAATCAGCCTCAGCTATGTTCTCCTTCTGCCATACCTCTACAGATTGAAGTTGCCCATCTTTAGTTTCATAGCATCGTTGCGCCTGCTGTGCCAGCTCCCACCGGTGGGTGACCAGTAGTAGAGTCAAGCCCTCTTGATTGAGGGAGAACAAAATATCCGCAATCTGTTGCGCCCGGGGCGGGTCGAGGTCGTTAGTGGGCTCATCAGCCAGCAGTATGGCCGGCCTGTTGATTAGCGCCCGGGCAATGGCCACCCGCCGCCTCTGGCCCAGACTGAGCTCATGGGGTAGGTGGTTCAGGCGATCCTCAAGACCAAAACGCCTGGCCAACTCACGAGCTCGTAATTGTTGGCTCCGTGCAGAGATCCCAGCCCCCAACCAAACCGGCAGCATGATATTTTCCAACACGGTCAGGGTTGGAATAAGATGAGAGCCCTGAAAGATGAATCCGATCTTCTGATTACGTAGACGCGCTAATTCTCTCTCGGTCATGGATTGTATCGGCTTGCCATCTATCACAACCTGGCCGGATGTTGGTTTCAGTAGGCAACCGATGATGTTCAATAAGGTGGTTTTTCCTCCTCCCGATGGACCGACAATAGATACTACATCTCCTTGCTCTAAAGTAAGGTCCACGCCCGTCAGCACCGTGAGGGTTTCACCACCGGGTCGTGGATATGAATGCTTGACTTCTTTTAATTGGATCAACTCTTTGCCTCCTTAGTTATGCTACTCTAGCTCTCCCTGGGCAATAGCCCGGGCAGGGTCAAGAGAAGCGGAGTAGTATGCGGGAAAGAGAGCCGATAAGAGTACCGTTACCACTGCGGCCAATAAACACCATAGGAAAAGAACCGACATATCAGCAAATGGCAGCGATAGAAATGGAAAATTTGTTCCTGCGGTTACCCACCCGACCACATACCGGGATGCAAACCAGCCTAATACCAATCCAATTAGGCCACTAACGAGGGCGAGAAAACCAGCCTCCAATAAGATCAGTCGAAATACACTCCATCGCATGGCCCCGAGGGAGCGCAGGATGCCGATCTCCGTCTTTCTCTCCACCACAAGACCAACGAAACGTCCCAGTAAGGATACTAGAGAAACCAACCAGAGCACTCCAGTTAGTGCGTATAGGAGCACAGTCACTGTTCTCATGCGCTGTCTAGTTTCTTGCACAACTTGTAGGGCTGGAACGGCATTGACTCCTGGTAACTTACTGATATCTTGCACTATTGAGGATACCTTATCTGGAGATTCTACTTGCACCAGCACTGCTGAGATCAGTTTATCGGGGCTTTTCTCTCGCCAGAGGTGTTTAAGATCCGGGCTTTCCGCCGCTAAGCGACGAGCTGTAGCCATAAGGATGAATGCAGAACCATCGATCCCGGTACCAGTGGGCTCAAGGCGTTCGACCACCTCAAACAACTCCCCCCGGACCAGAACATCGTCTCCTGCTCTGGCTTGAACTTCTGAGCCAACTATTATTTCATTTTTAGTTAGAGGCCGGTCAAGAACAACCTTCATCCAGGGTCCGACGATAAAGTCCGTGTCGGGATCGAATCCTACTACCCGGCCTGCGGAGACCAACCCGCAGCACATGGCGCCTGCAGTTCTTGTGAAGAACTGAGGTGTGGCTTGTTTTACACCCGGTATTGCAAGGATATCCTTATAGAGCGATTTGTCCATGTAAATATTTAAGGGAAAACCGGTGAATAACATCTGTTCCGGTTTTGCTTCTATTTGCTCAGGGAGGACCACAATATCTGCTCCAAGCCGTTTCGCCCCTAACTCTAATCCTCGTTCTAGACCCTGACCAAGCCAGATCGAGGCAAAAAGAGCTGCCACAGCCACCGCTACTATAAATACAGTGAGGGCAGTATGAAAGGGCCGGCGCTGTATGTTTCGTAATACGAGTATAAACATATTATTGACCGCCTTTTTCTAGCAGATGACCAATAGATGTGCATACCTGGTACCAGAATAGATTTTTAGTAGGGCAATAAACCCTCGCTTCTGACATGAGGATTCCGCTGGGCAGCTTCATGGTTCTGCTGAGCTGTAGAAATTAGGATTATACATAAAAATTCTTTGGCAAGAATACCATACTTGTAGCTCTTTAACAAGAAGATGAATTGTTTCTAATTCCTCCACCTTGAGGGTGAGGGCAGTATATAGATATCATACTCTGCCCCTCTCCCTCTGGGAGAGGGTGTAGGGTGAGGGCAAACACCCTCTTTCATACCCACATGCTGATGGCTGATAGCTGATAGCTATTTTAAAATCGCTTTGTAAGCATATGTCACATTCTGCTAACATATATTTAGTAAGACCGATTCATAAGTGATAGGCAAGGAGGCAATATTATTGCGCGTTAATATTAAACTGCTTGATGAGAGCATGCCGGTACCGCAGTATGCTCATAAGGGAGATGCGGGTTGCGATTTAAGGAGTAGGATTGATCAGATAATACCTCCAGGGGAGAGAGCCCTAATTCCAACCGGGATAAGCATTGCTATTCCCATAGGTTACGCTGGGTTCGTTCAGCCCAGAAGCGGTCTTGCACTAAAGCATGGCATCAGTATTTTAAACACCCCGGGACTTATTGACAGCAAGTATAGAGGAGAGATAGGGGTTATCTTAATTAACACAGATAAGATGGAACCTTTTGAAATACGAAAAGGGGATAAGATAGCTCAGCTAGTTATACTGAAGGTAGAATATATAAATTTCACGGTTGTGGACAAATTGGATGAGACGGTTCGTGGGGACAATGGCTTTGGTAGCACCGGTATTTAGTATGGCATCACAGATACATTGAGGGCTTATGTCATAACTAAGAAATAATAAAGCCAACAACATGGATCCCCACGCCCTTACAGGCGTGGTGCCTTCTATAATTCAAGCTGCGCTT
>JACUUO010000085.1 GCA_014859275.1 Actinomycetota bacterium
GAAGGATCATTATCGCAATTGATCCTGGCCATGGCGGAAGCCAACCGGGCGCTGTTGCGAAAAGTAATGGTTTAAAAGAAAAGGATGTTAATTTAGCGGTGGCGCTTAAGCTACAGAAATTGCTTAAAGCTGCCGGCTTTGAGGTGGTGATGACCCGCTCAACCGATATCTACGTTGGGCTGAGCGAGAGGGCGAAGATAGCCAATGATGCCGAAGCCGATATATTCGTAAGCATACACCATAACTCCAATGTTGATTCGGGGCCTGTAGGCACATCGGTTTATTACCACCCCAGCTCGCAAGACGGGGCCCTCCTGGCAAAGTCAATCCAGGAGGAGCTGGTTAAGGTCTGTTGGGATAATGCCCTGGGTAAAGATAGAGGAATCCGCAGCGCCGATTTCGTCGTCTTGAGGGAGACCATAATGCCCGCAGTGTTATGCGAGGCTGCCTTTTTGAGCAATCCTGAAGAGGCGGCGCTCCTCGCAACAGACGGATTTCGCCAGAAGGAAGCGCAGGGAATCTTTAACGGCATTTTAAAATATTTTAACTATTTACAATAGAGCACTCAGAAAGAGCACTCAGAAGATCGGTGAATCGGTGAGTAGGTTACGTGTTATGTAGGATGAGAGATCGCCCCATAAATGGGGCAACTACATTGGCACTGCAGCACTATTAAGAAGATGCCAAACGGGCCTTTTTGTATTATAATTAAGAGGCAATGGCAAGACCGAGTGAAAGGAACTTTGGTGAAGACGACCATTAAGGTACTTCTAATTATGGCTTTGGTTGCTCTATTTGCAATTATTATAATCGGTTGTGAAGAGGGAGATAAATCAAGTACTTCTGTAACTGATGCGCAAGAATACAGTAAGGCAGCCCGGGATGCGGAAAGTCCAGATACTGCTGGAGAGGATAAAGCCGCCAAAACATCGAAGGCGCAGACTATTGCTGTAACTCTGTACTTTAGCGATGATCAGGCTGAGCATCTGGTACCGGAGATTCATCAGATCAAAAAAACCTCAACCGTAGCAAAGGCTGCTATGGAAGAATTAATTAAGGGGCCTGCAGAGAGCGGGCATCACGCAACTATACCGCCCGAAACGAAAGTCCTGGGCGTTGAGATCAACCAAAATATCGCCTATGTAAACTTCTCACAAGAACTGATCGACCAGCACTGGGGTGGAAGTGCCGGAGAGCGTATGACGATAGCATCAATCGTTGATACTCTTACCGAGTTCAAGAGCATCCAAAAGGTTCAGATTCTGGTCGAGGGCAAAGTAGTTGAAACCATCGCTGGGCATTCGGATGTTAGCAAACCCCTTGCAAGAGACGAAAAAATAATTAAGAAATAATTATAAATATTTATAGCGTCGGTAGCGTCGCCGGAGACATCTTACTATGACAAAATACACCCCCACCATCGTACTTATTTTTTGGCTTGTGTTAATCGGCTCGGCCCCAGGTCTTGCGGCTGATGAATACACGTTCGAAGGCTATGGGTATGGTCACGGAATTGGGATGTGTCAATGGGGTGCAAAGGGAAGGGCCGATAGCGGCCAGACATATCAGCAGATACTAAGCCGTTACTTCCAGGGAACCCAGGTAACGAGCAATTATAGCGTTCCCAGCAGGGTAAGAGTAAGGCTTTTTGGCAGTTCTAATCTCTCTAGAGCTTACATTGAAGGCGGGGGCTCCACAACCTTCAACTTCATCAAGACGGATGGTAGCTATGTCTACAAGGGTGCGATCGGAAAGTGGGCGATAGTGTCGACATCGACGGGCCTTCTCAGGCTCATCAAGCCCGACGGGACTATTGGCGCAGATAACCTGACCGGACCCATAATTGCCACCAATACCCTGGGTAGTTTAGTTGTTTACAATGCGAGCGGCAGCAGATACCACGCTTACGAGGGGAGTATATATATCTATCCTAACAGCTCAGCCTCCTTCTACCTGGTAAACTACGTCCAATTTGAGCCCTATTACCTATATGGCCTTGGTGAGGTTCCTTCAAGCTGGCCATACCAGGCACTATACGCACAGGCGATCGCTGCAAGATCCTACGCAATTAGAAATATGAAGCCCCAGGATAAATTCGACCTTTACGACTCGGTTGCAAGCCAGGTTTATGTCGGGGTTGACAAGATAAATGAGGTATCAAATGGCACCAACTGGGGCGCCAGGTGGAAAAAGGCTGTAGATGATACGGCAAGCAAGGTTATCACCTATAACGGAGCGGTGATATCCGCATATTACTTTTCGAGTTGCGGCGGTCACACCGAAAATGTGGAACTTGCCTGGCCAAACGCCAGTCCCCAACCTTATCTTAAGGGTGTAAGCGATATTGACTCTTCCGGTAAGGCATTTTGTCAGCAGTCGGGAAATTCGAGCTTTTCCTGGTCAAAGACGATAAGCAAGGCCGACTTCGAATCTAAGCTCGGAATTCCAAATATTGCAAACCTAAGGGTGACAAAGATGGGGGTCTCACCACGCATATCGCAGCTAGAGATCGTACAATCCAACGGAATTAAAACAAGTATGCAGGGTAATACTTTCCGGTTGAAGCTGGGATTAAAAAGTACTTGGATTTCTAATATGGGAGGGACCTTCCCTGATGTTCCGCTGGATTACTGGGCGTTCACTCAGATAGAAGATCTTGCCAAGCGAGGCGTTATCACGGGCTACACCGATGGAAAATTTAAGCCGGAAGTCGCGGTAACAAGGGGCCAGTTCTCCAAGATGCTCTGCATCGCACTGGGGATTCCTACAGGGAGCGCAAGCAGCTTCAACGATACTCCCGGTCACTGGGCGGAGCCGTACATTGCAGCTCTGGTTAACCAGGAAATAATAAGAGGTTACCCAGATGGAACCTTCAGGCCCGATAGATCGATTACCCGCGCTGAGATATCGGCCATCATCTCAAGGGCTATGGGCTTAAGCCCTGGCTCGAGCCCAGCTTCTTTCCCCGATATCGCCGATCACTGGGCGAAATCCGACATAGAGATTATGGCGTCAAACGGTCTTGTCAACGGCTATGCCGATGGATACTTCAAGCCCGATTTAAACGCCAAGCGATGTGAAGTAGCTGTGATAATTTACCGCATGTTTGGATTTGTCCAGTAAATTATGAATAAACCAATATAACAAGGCCTTATTTTTATAAAACCGCTTTTTATAAAACCGCTTTTATTGTAGAATTATGAACTGTGTAATTAAAGCAGCAAGCACTTGGATAATATAAAACCATTATATAACTTAAAGGTGGGAGCGGAAGGCCTTTTAAGCCTACCCTTAGGGCAGACAATGACAGATTCGAACCAGGATAAGTAGACAGCATCGCAGCAGGTTCTATAGCATGAAGGGGGCTTTCGTGATATCTTTTTATATCCGATGGTTTACACCTTATGATGAGCGTTTAATCAGCCCAGGAGCATACGATCCTACCGCGTATAATCATCGGGTTCTTTACTTAAGGAAAAATTTGCTATTATTTTTCATAAAAAGCCGTATCTTTTCTCCCAATCCTTCGTCTTTTACTTTGGGAAGGGTTAAGTTGGCAGTCCTGGCATCGGGAGCAGGGGATTTTTATGAATAACCCCAGCAATCTCGATGTCCTGGTAATGAACGCCAAGCAATTGAACAGAGACGCTCTTACGGCGCTCTACGATAACTACCTTCCACACGTGTTCCGCTATATTTTTTATCAAGTTAATAACAGAGCCGTAGCAGAGGACCTGACGTCTGAGACATTCTTAAAGATGCTTACGGCGATTCCCGATTTCAGGGAGGGTGGCGAATCTTTCTACCCATGGCTGTTGCGGATTGCAAAGAATACCACGCTGGATTACCTGAGATCTAAATCCAAGCAGCCATATGTACTGCTTGATGATGGTATAGAGGAGTTAATATTTGATAGAAGAAATAAAGCTGATCTCGAGTATGCGGTCATTATGGATTTGGATACTGAAGAGGTCAAGAAAGCTGTTAGTAAATTAACAGCTGAGCAACAGCAGGTGCTTCTTCTGAAATTTACCATGGGCCTCTCTAATGCTGAAGCAGGTAAGGTTTTGGATAAGACCAAGGGATCTATTAAGTCATTGCAGGTAAGGGCGCTTGCTTCACTCAAGAGGTTGCTCGTTAAGCAATATAGATCAGATGAGAGGGTTGAGCCGGTGTTCAACATCGGCATGAAAGAACCGATTAAAAAGGCTTGATACGTAGGGATTGAACTCACACATGCCTAATTGGAATCCAGAGCTCGGATAGGCACTGCATTACGAGCATTTATACTTATTATCCTGAGGAATTATCCTGAGGGTATCCTGGGGAGCCGAGGCGTGACGGGTCTAAGTAGGCTAGCTAGCCTAGATCGGTGAATTAAGTGGAAAGAACAAACGCAAGCAACAAAAAATTAGAAAACGCGCTCGATTACAGTATACGGCTTTTAAATTCCGGTGCTTCGATTGATGACTGCCTAAGGATGTATCCGAATCAGCGCAGGGAACTTAAAGATCTGCTCGAGGCAGCGGCTTGCATTAAATCCGCCTATCCTGATTACCCCGAGTTAAGGCCATCAAAGCTATATATAAAGGCCGGAAGGGAAAAATTTCTTGCTGCAATCGAAGGGGGCGTTCCGTCGGCGGTATTTAAAACCGGTAGGGGGAAGGTCCTGGCAGCTTCTAGCTTGTCCTCTATGAGGGGCCTTTACAAAAAAGCCGCAATTGCATCTACAGCGGCGGCCGCAGCACTGCTCATAACGATGGGCGGTCTTGCATACGCATCCGGCGATAGCATGCCGGGAAACCCGCTCTATGGAATTAAAAGGATCGTTGAAAATGCTCAACTTGCCCTCGCTTTTGATAGCGAGAGCAGGGCCAGGCTGCATTTTGAGTTTGCCCAGAGGAGAATTGCCGAGGCCAGGTATATGGCAGGGGTGGGGGAGCATAAGGAGGCCGCTCGCATCTCTAAAGAGGCCAAAATTAACCTAACCGAAGCGAAAAAGGTAGCTAAGGTTATAACGCCTGCTGAACAGAGCAATATCGAACATGCCATCGAATCGCTCGATATTGAGGCGGCAGACCAGTCTGTGAAAGACGCCAAGCCCGACGCTTCTCCCGAGACCACGCCAGATACCTCCGCTGAGACGACTGCTACCGGTAACCTGGAACTCGATACTAAGGTTGCTTTAGGCAGCGATAGCACCTCATCCGTATCGGATAATTCTAATCAGATAGCGATAAGGAACAGAAGGGTATCCCGTACGGATCGCACTGTAACTAGCGACAAATCACTGGCATCGATTACCCCATTTCAGGTCGATAGCATAAGCGTATCCAGCAAATATATTAGCCCGAACGGCGATGGTGTAAAAGATACGGTCCTAATACGCGTAGACGGGGCGACCGAGGAGAGCTTCACAGTTGAGCTCTATAAAGGATCGACAAAGGTTGCCGTTATTGCCAAGCAAGCATCAGGGAAGGACCTTGAAATGAGGTGGAACGGTAAGGATATCGAGGGAAACAGGCTTCCAGATGGTGAATACTCTATCGTGGTATCAAATAGCACTGGGCAGGTAGCCCGTAGAAGAGCCGGTATAACGGTGGATACGGTACCGCCATCGATAACCCTTATTGAGCCCCCTGATACCGTAGAGACTAGCGTACTTAAGCCGAGATTTGTTTGGAAAGCTAACGAAGATATCGAGTCTTATACGCTCAGGCTAAGCCTGGATGGTGTTGATATCAAGTTCCAGGGTATCACCAATGACTTCTATCTACTTGATCGTGCGCTCTTCCCGGGCAATTGGCGGTGGAGGGTTAGTGCGATCGATAAGGCCGGAAATGTAGGTAAAAGTGCGGTGAGATCAATTCTTATCGCGCCTGAGGTATGTCGTTAAAAGTTAATTGAAGCTCCGGTGAAATCAACCTGTAGGCAAAAATATTTTTAAAAAATGCACTGTGGGCCGTAACTTTTTTCGCTCCTTATCGTCTTATTAATCGTAAGGAAACCCTAGAAATAATTGCTACCTTGCATAACAAGCCCATAAAGGTTATTGTGGTGGAGATTTATTCTGTCGCGGAAGGAGGTGAACAGAATCAAGACAATTATTAAATCCATGTTAACGAAAGGAATTCGAAAGGAAGGTGCTTTAATGATTAAAACGGGCAGAAATAGAATCATTGCCATGGTCTTCATCACGGCGGTGATCGTCGGCATGGTTTCAATCGCGGCATTTGCCGGCGTTACCAACGTAGGCGCATTGGCAACCTCGCAGCCGAACCTTGCTGTGGACGTTAAGAACCAGCTGGCGGGTGATATCCTTGTGCACGAGGAGGCAAAAGGCGCACTAGCTACAAAAGACATATGGTTGCTAATAAAAACGGATGGAGTAACCTTCTCAGCAGGAACGCCGGCGGAAGCCAGCGTGACTAAAGGTGACATAGGCCTCGACACTACCAAGACGGTCGAGCGTGTTAATAACGTTGCTGACATTGCTAACAATAAGCTTATCCGCATTCGCGTGACTGACACAAGCACTGTTGCTGGTAGTGAAATCACCATTGAGAATATCAAGTACAATGTAGATCGAATTTCTACAACTACCGTGGAAGTGCATGTACTGGCCACCGAGGATACGCCAACAACAACGGATCCTCCCTCAACGGTGGTTGTTAATACTGTTAGCAACGCGAAAATTGGGGACGTTGGCGTTGTGGCGACCTTTAAGCCAAATATCGCCCAGGGCGTTAACAACCAGGCAGCGGGCAATATCAAAGTAGTTCATGCGGTACCACTACCACAAAATGATATATGGCTTCAAATCAAGACAAGTGGGGTAACCTTCGCTAGTGTACCGGTTGCTGATGCGGCGTACGCAGACCTCGATCCCGACGACCCAGTCGTGCGCGTTGCAGACGACCTCGTTCGTATCCAAGTAGTCACCACAGACTCGGCTCAGTCTACAATCGACATTTCGGGGATTGCGTATAACGTAGCGGCAAATGCTACTAAAGGCGATGTCCAGGTACACGTATTTTCAAGCGAGGACACACCTACCGCGAGCACAACGCCGCTTAGTACTGTGAGCAACGCCAAGGTTGTTGCACCAGGCGAAGTACCGAAGTCGCAGTTCAAAGATGTTCCGGATGACCACTGGGCAATCGAGTACATAACTGCCCTCGCAGAACTTGAGATCATCAATGGTTACCCAGATGGTACCTTCAGGCCAAGTAGCCCAATAACCCGTGCTGAGTTCACAAAGATCACCATCCTGGCGGCCGGTCTTGAGCCGGATACAGCCGCTGCAACGGGCTTTAGCGACACCTCAGGTCACTGGGCAGCCGGTTACATCGCTACTGCTAAGGCAGAGGAAATCGTCAACGGTTACCCAGATGGAACCTTCCGTCCAAATGCATTGATCACGCGTGCTGAGATTACCAAGATTATCATTGAAGCCGCTCTCATAGAAATCGATACAAGTGGCGATGGCTTCCCGGATGTTCCGGATGACCACTGGGCAATAGACCATATACTAACAGCTGCAAACGAGGAAATTGTTAAAGGTTACCCAGATGGTACCTTTAGGCCAAATGCAAACGCAACTCGCGCGGAAGCAAGTAAAATGGTCTTCCTGGGGCTCTTGTTCTAGTTAGAGTTTTAGAGAATAACCAGGCCTTATTGATCTTACGGCAAACAAAAAGAGCGCCTCACACGAGGCGCTCTTTTTCCTATTATTGCAAATTTTAATGACTGCATAAAGGCGTAAGTAGGGCGAGATCTTAATACTGCGTAGAAGCGCAATTTAAGGTGGTCCCAAGAACCGCTGTCAATCAAAGTCAAAAATCGGAAATGGTGCCAGGAAGCGGTTGCATGCATACCAAACTATGGTTAATCTAGCATAAGTGCATGCACTTATGGGGCGGGTATCCACCCAATAAAAATTTAATCTGGCTCAAACCCATAAATTGGATTCAGAGAACGGAGGATCCGGGTCTTATACCCTCAACTAGTTTATTAATCCCCTGGTAGATGAGGATTTGCTTTGTTATAGATCAAGGGTGAGGTGCTAACGACCTGGGGCTACTTTATATATCAATGGCCAAAATTAACCTGCTTTACTATGTTTTGAACGAATATTACTGGGTACAAACAATCGAGGAAGCTGTAAGGGGGGCAAATACTGTACTAGCAAGGACGCAAGTGAGAATCGATGGCCCCATCATACTAGGAGCGATCGGTTATCTATAAAATTACTAAATAGTAAAGGAGGTGAAGGAGAGGATGGTCCAATATTTAACGACTAAATCAATTCGAAAGGAAGGTGTTTTAATGGCTAAAACAGGAAAGAGTAAGGTCCTATCTTTAATGCTTGTCGTCGCGATGGTCTTCGGTATCCTACCGGCCGGCGCTATCGGGGCGTTTGCAGCCCCGCCTAACGGAGCTGATTTTACAATAGCTCAAGTTACAGGTGTCAGCGCTACGGCGCTCTCACAGCCAAATGTTGCCGCAGGCATTGGCGACCAGCCAGCGGGCGATATCCGTGTAATTGAGGCGACGGTAGCGGCGCTTGGTACGGACGATGTGTGGTTGAGAATACAACCTGATCGGGGGGTGACCTTCTCACGCACGCCCGAAGCTACGGTGACAGCTGGCGACATAACTCTTGGTGAGCCTGAACTTGTCGAGAACAACCTCTTGCGCATCCCTGTGACCGCTGAGAGCACGGCAGCGGCCCAGATCACCATCTCGGGGATCAGGTATAACGTGGCTCTAAGCGCCGCTTTAGGTGATGTGGATGTAAATGTGCTGGCTGGCGAGAGTGATGTCACCGCAAGGGTGATTGGTGCTGTAAGCAATGCCATAGTTGTACGACCCGTCAGCGCTACGGCACTTGCAAGGCCAAATGTTGTCGCAGGTTTTAACAACCAGCCAGCGGGCGATATCCGTGTAATTGAGGCGACGGTAGCGGCGCTTGGTACGGACGATGTGTGGTTGAGAATACAACCTGATCGGGGGGTGACCTTCTCACGCACGCCCGAAGCTACGGTGACAGCTGGCGACATAACTCTTGGTGAGCCTGAACTTGTCGAGAACAACCTCTTGCGCATCCCTGTGACCGCTGAGAGCACGGCAGCGGCCCAGATCACCATCTCGGGGATCAGGTATAACGTGGCTACCGATACCGCTCTGGGTGATGTGAATGTGGATGTGCTGGCCACTGAGGATACCCCGACCGCTATATCTACCGAGGGGTTAATTAGTACTATAAGCAATGCTATAGTTGTACGACCTGTCAGCGCTACGGCACTTGCAAGGCCGAACGTTGTCCTAGGCTTTAACAACCAGCTAGCGGGCGATATCCGCGTAATAGAGGCGACAGCAACGGCGCTTGGCGCAAACGATGTATGGTTGAGAATACAACCTGACAACGGCATTCAAGGAGTGACCTTCTCGCGTGTGCCGGAAGCTACAGTGACAGCTGGCAACATAACCATCGGCACGCCTGTGCTTGCCGCAAATAACCTCTTGCGCATCCCAGTGACCGCTGAGAGCACGGCAGCGGCCCAGATCACCGTCTCTGGCATCAGATACAACGTCGCCACAGATACCCCTCTAGGTGGCGTGCTTGTAGATGTGCTGGCTGGCGAGAGTACCGCCACCGCAAGGTTAATCCGTACGGTGAGTAATGCCACGGTTGTCACACTAGCGGCTCTGTTCCCAGATGTCCCGGAGACGCACTTTGCGGCTGATGCCATCAGCTTCCTGAGGGCTAGGGGTATCATTCAGGGATTCCCGGATGGCACCTTCAGGCCAAATGCGAATGTAACAAGGGCTGAGTTCGCTAAGATGGCGGTTTTATCCGCAGGTTTGACACTCATCGACACGGAAACGCCATCCTTTGGGGATGCGCCGGCAACCCACTGGGCATTTAGGTTCATTGAAACGGCGAGGGCTGCCGGTATTATCAGAGGTTACCCGGATGGTACCTTTAGGCCGAATGCGAATATTACCCGTGCCGAGATTGCAGCCATTGTGGTAAGAGCAGCCGGCTTCACTGAGGATATCACCGGTACCAGGTTCCCGGATGTACCCGAGACGCACTGGGCCTTTAGGGAGATTATGACCGCGAGGAACAGGGGCATCATCCAGGGATTCCCGGATGGCACCTTCAGGCCTAATGATCCGGCAACAAGGGCTGAGGCTGCGGTGATGATCTTCAGGTGGGTCACCGGAACGCAAGCCCAAGCCCAGTAGCTTCATACAACCATCTCAAGCAAAAGCGTTTCAGTAGGGGTGGCGGCAGTGCATAGCGCACTGCCG
>JACUUO010000280.1 GCA_014859275.1 Actinomycetota bacterium
TACATCCTCCAGAGCGATTGTGTAGCCCACATACTCGGATAGTTTGGCAAGCTCTAACGTCTTTACCACCGTCGATCTCGCGCGCGTCGTTACTGCGGCAATCTTAATTCCGGCCGATTTCAAAGCCTCCAGCGTGTCGTGTGCATTGGGGTAAGGCTTCGATAAACCGAGGTGGTTAGCCTGGAACGCCCGGTGTGTGGCGCATAGCTCCTGTACCTCGTTTACGGACGTAAGCATCTTATAGCAGAAGCTAAGAGGTTTTCCGACAAGGGAAGCTATCTCCTCACGGCTTTTTAGGGGAAAGCCGTATGTATCCAATGTGTATTCGAATGCCTGAAAAATGAATTCGCTCGTATCGAGGAGCGTTCCATCGATATCAAATAGAATGGCTTTAAAATTTCGCATGGGAAGTATTATAGCAGAGCTGGACGATAATCGACTTTCTTCTTTAGAGATGAGATCCGTTAGTTTGAACAAGCTCTTCAGTTGATACTCGAAGATAGATTAAGTAGTTCATGGAAACAGTTCATGGCTATACCATTACCTCTTTTTATAGACGTCTCTTCGGTGGCGAATGACGTGAAGGAGAATTTCACTGCCCTTGATGTCATAACGCAGCCGCCAATCGCCAATGCGAAGCCTCCACTTGCCAATAGCGACATTACGTAGCTTCTTTATATCGCTGCTGGAATGGGGATCTTGCTTGAGCTCTAACAGCACCTTTTCAACTTTGGGCTTCATATCCGCCGGAAGCTTTTCAAGGTCTTTCAAAAACGTCCTCGATGGGATAAGCTGGTACTCTTTGCTCATCTTTACTCGGCTCTTAGTAGCTTAAAGATGTCCTCTTCGGTACCGACCTCGCCAAGCTCGTGCTCCTTCTTGCTCTTCTCAAGCGCATTTTGAAGCTCAACGTCCGCTATCTCAGCGTTAATATCTACTAGATCAATATAGTCATCGGGACTTAGGATAACGGCAGCGACTTTGCCTCTTCTTTTAACAAAGAAGGTGGAGTCCTTCTCGCGGATTTCGTCTAAGAGCTGGCCGAAATGGACTCTGGCATCATGTGCGTCTATTGTTTTACTTACGCGTTTTTCCTTTCTGATGGTAATCACCCTTTTATTTAATTGATTGATTAATTGATACCCTCATTTTCTCATATCGGCACGTTTCGTCAACAGTTTTATCCAGGGGGGTGTCCCCTTTACGAAAAACTTCCTCTTTTTTACCGCCAAGGGCCCATTATTGACGTTTCTGTGACGCTTGATCTATATACTATTGAAATCATTGGTATGCAGGCGGCGAATTCTGGTGAGAATGGTCGGTTTTTAGCAGAAGGACGGGGCAGGATGATCAGCTTTAAAAGGGGCCTTAAGGTTAAGCGTGTGCACGCTGCTTTTTGAGCATACCTATACTGGTTAGATGTGGCAGCATCTATAAACAACCAGGGAACGCAGCAGAGGGTAGAATCGATGCTCTAAAAGATATGCTTGCCGTAGTTGGTGATCTCATCAACGAAGGCAACTACGAAGATGCTTTGGGTCGGCTAGAGGCAATTCTTAAGCACTTCAGTGGCAATCCCGCTGACTTTGTCAGCGGTACTGATAGGCAGGAGCTTGAGGACCAGATCAACTCCCTTATCCAGCTGGTAGAGAGCAAGATGGCAATATAGTGGTACTTCTCTTTACAGAGAGTCTGGCCCTTCTTGCTTGGTCCATATACACAGGAGTTTTGCAAC
>JACUUO010000281.1 GCA_014859275.1 Actinomycetota bacterium
ATTAAAAAGCATGTCTATATACCAATGGGTTAGGTTTATGCTTCAAGGGGTTTTAAAGAGAGCATCTAAAGTTTTAAATATTGATCATCGGTAAGGAAGATTACGTAGATAGGAGGTAATGATAATCTTGATTGACCACATCCGCGTACTCGCCCTAACACGCCTTCCGAGAGGTTGTGCAAGTAGTCGATACAGAGCATATCAGTACGTAAAACCGCTTAAGAAGCATGGTATTGATCTAGTAGTGAAACCACTATACCCTGAATGGCTCTATGATATGCGAAAACGCCATGGTGGCAAGCTGATAATTGATGCATTGACGCTTGTCATAGCACTCAGTCAACAAATCATTTATTCTATTTCTGCTCTTAAAGCGGATGTTATTCTGATTATTAAGGATGCAGCGCCATTTTCGCTAGTGCCACTTCTAAATTTATTTAGAAGGTTTGGTAAACCGATTATTTTTGATTTCGATGATGCTATTTTTCTGAAGAATAAGCACGTGGAAAAGTACGTCCGTCTAGCCAATGTTGTAACGGCGGGCAATAAAACACTCGCTGGGTGGACCAAAGAGATAAACCCTCAGGCAGTGGTTATTCCAACGGTTTTGGATGTGAACGGTTATTCTCCGAAGACCTCTTACGATTCCGCTAACAAGTCGATAGTGATTGGCTGGATTGGAAGTCCTTCAACGGCACCCTACCTTGAATTACTCAAAACGGTTTTCTTAAAAATTAGCGAAGCACATCCAGTAGAACTTCATATCATAGGGGGAAGGATGCGTGAGATTCCTGGAGTGAAGATTAAGATGATTGAATGGTCTGAGGAGAGTGAAGAGCAAGAAATCTCTCAATTCGATATAGGTATCGCTCCCTTACCCGATAATGAATGGACGCGCGGGAAGTGCGGATTCAAGCTTCTGCAATATATGGCTGCAGGGATTCCCGCAGTAGCCTCGCCAGTAGGGGTTAACCAGGAGATCATCGAGCATGGAATAAACGGGTTTCTCGCCAACACAGAGGATGAATGGACAAACTATTTGTCACTTTTGATAGAAAGTGTTGATTTGAGGAAAAACATGGGACAGCAAGCTAGGCACACAGTAGAGCAAAGGTTCTCTTTAGATTGTATAAGCAAGCAAGTCACAGCGCTTATAGGCTCATTGAGCAATAAGGAAGCTATTGAATAACGCTCAGCGATGTTACTGAAATTGATGGCTAGCCCTTGAGAAATAACCTATAGATTTCTGATGGCGGCTTGCATAAAGAAATACATTGTCAGCGAACATCTGGAGGCTCTAGTGCGATGAAGAAGTTAAGGGTAGCCTTCTTTGAAACGCGCTATGACTCGTTTTATGGAGCACAGCAAAGTATGTTTACCCTGATCGCAAACTTGGACCGATATTATTTCGAGCCCTATGTTATTACTACAGCCGAGAGTATCTTTGCTAGGCGCTTCCGGGAAGCTGGGATCAACGTGCACGTGCTCCCGATGGCTTCTATGGCGAATATGTTTGGAAAACGAATCCTGCATTACCCATGGTGGAAGAAGATATTAGTTGCCGCAGAGCTTCTCCGGTATAATTTTCACGCTTTTCGCTGGCTGCACTCACGAAAAATAGATGTCGTTTATGCTAACGATATCCGAGCGCTCTTGTATGTGGGCCTAACAAGTAGATTAATGAGGTTGATGTTAGTATGGTGCGTCCGAGGTGACGAACGCCTCGG
>JACUUO010000086.1 GCA_014859275.1 Actinomycetota bacterium
CTAGGTATGAGCGGTTTAACCGCTCTAATCCTCATCTTATACTACAGAGTACTTCCATCCCTCTCTCGAGGGAGAATCGAGGTAACGCGGGTTAAATTATCAGATGATGGTAACCTGGTCGACATAAATTACCTAGTCAGAAAGCCCGGCCGTATTACCAAAGATTCCACGGGAGTCTATTTACTCGACGAACTACGGGCAAAAAAGATAAAAGCAGAGGCAGTTCCTGGATCAGGTAATGTGATCGATATTAACACTAGGCTTCGCTCAACCGGGAGTATACAGCTGCCAAACAAAAATAGAGCCATAAAGAAAGGTTCATTTGTAACGGTTGCGATTGGCGAGTATCGGCGCGAATATCTTATCGTCGTCTAACAAGAGAACCATACCTTTATGTAGGCCATATGGTTGGGGGCTGGCAAGCTAGAAATTACTCACTTGATATATTTAACGCCAATTTAACGTTCCATCTTTCGGCTAGCCCTGTTTCTCTTGGGTTTTAATAATCCTAACTAGTGCGACTCTTCTCTGCTGCATCGACTGCACTCTAAAGCGAGTGCTATTATAGATGACTTCTTCTCCTGGGCGCGGGATGTGGCCCAGCTCCGATAGCATCCAGCCAGCGACTGTATCGTACTCAGGTGATTCGGGGATACCTAATCCGAATCGTTCGTTTAACTCATCGATAGAGAGCCTGCCATCGACCACTACTTCGCGTTCGCTAATTGCCTTTACTAACTCTTCCTCTTCTGTTTTGCCGCCAAACTCTCCAACGATCTCCTCAACGATATCCTCAATCGTTACTATCCCGGCGGTCCCACCGTACTCATCTAAAACAACGGCTATGTGAAGCCTGCTCTTTTGCAGGTCTTTCAGCAGGCTTATTGCGCGTCTCGTTTCAGGTACGTAGATGACCGGGCGCATTACTTTAGTTACCGCTGCATCGAGCCTGTTTGTCTCGACATATTCGATGAGGTCTTTAAGGTGTATCGCTCCTGTTATATTGTCGAGGTTCTCCTGATAGACGAGGAGTCTTGGATGACCGCTCTCCTTGGCTTTCTCGAGGGCTTCCCTGATAGTGGCGATGGACTCGACGGCCGCTATATCCGGGCGCGGGACCATTATTTGACGCGATAGGATGTCGCCAAACTCAAACGCCTGCCGTATTAGCTCCTTTTCCTCCTCAAGCAGGGCAGAATGCTGGGTCACCAAGAGCTTTAACTCATCCTCAGTTGTGCCTGGCGCCGTGTCTTCGGGCCTGATTCCAAAAAGCCTGATGACCAGATTTGTTGAAAAAGTAAGCGCTCTAGTTACTGGATAAGTAATATTGCTTATCCAATCAATCGGCCTCGCGATAGCAAGTGCGATCTGCTCTGATTTCAGTATTGCGATTCTCTTTGGTACGAGCTCGCCAAGAACCAGCACGATATAGGAGATTACGAGCGTAATAAGTACCACGGCGATCGCACTCGATGCCCTCGATATGACTGGGATATCCAGCGCACTTATAAATCTGCTGAGACCACCAGCGAGTTGTGCTGCAGCTGTGGCGCTGGCTAAAAATCCAGCTAGTGTTACTCCGACCTGGATTGTTGCGAGAAATTGGCTCGGGTCTTTCAAGAATCTCAGGATGGTCTGGGCTGATTTGGAGCCCTTTTCTGCCGAGGGCCTGATACGGGTTTCGCGCACCGAGATAACTGCGATTTCAGCGCCAGCGAAGAACGCATTTAACAAGATCAGCGCGCCGATGAGTATTAAGTTGAGAAATAAGGGGCTCATAGATTCCTCACTTCATATTTCTATATAGAGTATAAGTTACCACAAAATAAGTTCAACTATTTCATTTATGGATGGTTAGCTAAGTATCAATCAACCAAGAATCAATATTCAGATAACTCTACCGGCCATCTGACTCTACTTAGGCTATCTATTATAAAACTCAAGCATCTTGTTCAATCACCTACACCGATTACTTAGTAGCATATGTTGACAGGCTATAAGTTGAGTAAGTATGATTTAGTTAAGAAATTATCTATAGTGGATCGGCAGTACGATGGCTCGAATAATAATCAAAAGGTTGATACTAGGCGTAGTGTTCGCGGGCGCCTTTCTTATTAGCATATCGCCTCTGGTTGTGGCGCAGGATACCAACAGACTTATCTCTGAGCGCTGTACCGGGTGTCATGCGGCATCTCGCTGGGAGAATGAGAATAAGACTGAGAAGCAGTGGGCAAACATAGTTGATCAGATGGTAAGATATGGAGCCCAGCTGAGCGAGGAAGAGAGCGTCCTGGTTGTTGAGTACTTGACGGCAAAAAGTTTAGGCAGGATTAAACAACCGACAACAACTACCAGCGTTGCCAAGCCGAAATCTGTCACAACGGTAGCCTCCGTCTCAAAAAGCGGTATCGAGACTGAGGGCATTATTGAAACAGACCTGTTATCACCAACAGGTATTACAACGGATGCTACAACAACCTTTACAACAACCGTTACAACGATCACAGCAACGGCATCCGGAACGTCGATCAGCGTACCTGGCGAGCAGGCGCAGACCGGTATCGAAGTGATCTGGTACTTGCTGGGTGGTGGCATGCTGATTGCCGCCGGTATGTCGTTGAGAAATAAAGATAGGCAACTAGGGAAGTAAAGTTAATCTTACTGAGGCCTTAGCCTATAATGAAGATTATTCAGATCAGGCACACCGCTAGGCTTTTTATTTTTTATCCTCTCAATCGCTTCAATCGCCTCACGGTAGACGGGATCGTAAAGTAGTGCCTCGTTATAGGCGGCTAGTGCCATATCATTTCTCTCCATCTTTTCATACGCCATTGCTTTGTAAAAGTGCATGTCCGCCGCATATGGAAATACGTTAGCGCCCTTATCAAGAACTGCCGCTGCCTCTTGGTACTCTCCTAAAGCCATATGGATGCGGCCAAGTTCGAGATATGGTAGGGGGGATGGCGTGCCCTGTTCAACCATATTCTTCTCACCAGCGGCTATCTCATCCTGTAGCTGTTCCTTTTTTGCATCAAGCACCATGTAAAGCTTCGCAATCCCGGTGGAGTCTGGATTTATTAACTCCCCTTTCTTAAGCGATCCTATGGCCTCAGAATAGCGGTTTAATGCAAAATAGGCCTTGGCTAAGTTGATATAGGAATCAACGCTCAGTGGGTTCATGTTAGCGGCCTTCTGCGCCTTTTTAAGGTCCTCGCATAACTCTTCGTAAGTTTTCGCCCCACCTACGGGCGATACGCTTTGATCCTTAAGTATCTCTTTGATGGCCCGTATAATGCTTGCGCGTTGGGGCTTGGTATCAACGAGAACGCCTTGTATATTTAGCCTTGTCCTTGCGCTATATTTGGGATTGCAGGTTGTAAGCGTTACCTTTGGATCCGAGGTTGGTTTCAATGTCGAGATATCTTTGGGATCAACGACGACTATGGTCTCAACGCGGTATTCGTATACGTAATCAATGGTCTCCAAAATAATGGTATCTCCCTTGGTGAGCTCATCAAGCCTGTTAAAGGGACGGGTATAGGTGACTCTGTGCCCGGCAATTCCTACATTTCCCCTCTCGCCCGGGTTTGCCATACCGGTATAATGCCCGGGCCCAAGTTTTAATATATTTGGAGAGGTTCCTTCAAGGACGACCTGATTTATGCCGGTCCTGGGAATAATGATTCTCGTTTTGGGGAATGACCCCCTCTCCCCAGTCGCATGTTTATTAGCTAATAATTTACTAAGCGATATATTGCCGATTACAAGCTCCTCATTGGGCAGATTGCCCGAGGCCACAAGTTGGTCTTGATTCTCCCGTACTTTTTCAGCCTGCGCTTTTTGGATTTCAGCCTGGTGTTCCCATGCCCTCATTAGCTCGAGCGATCTGTAGTATCCATATGCTTCAGTTGCAAGAGGGAACATGATAATGAGGATCCCGCTTAATATAAGGAGGTTAGAGAGCCTCATTCTCGCCTTTTTACTCAGTTTTTCCAATCTCGTGTTCAATCCACGAATGATATATTTTTCCACTTTAGGCCATCGTTTGTTTTTAAGCTTACCTAAAAATGCGCATGCAATCTAGTACAGCGTCACAGATACATTAAAGGCTTATGTCATAGATTACATATCGGTGTAAGAATGCTTTTAAATCAAAAGCAGTATGACGCTGTACTAGAGAGTAGAAAATAGATTGAATTATTGAGGGAGATAAGTGAAAGGCAAGCCCGATAGGGCCGTAGTCCTTAAGGCAAAGCTGAAGGATCTAGGCAAGGCAATCCTATCCATTAACATATACGTAGGGGCGGACCCTGTGTCCGCCCGTAGTTGCCCGATTTATCGGGCGTATTTATACACCCTCTCCCTCTGGGAGAGGGTGTAGGGTGAGGGTAAAGGTGGGGGTGGTCCCTCACATCTTACCCACATGCTGATAGCTGACCGCTGACAGCTTCTCATCAGCCAAGGCATCTTGGCCAACCTATTACTAACCAGGTAAAATAAGTTTCCAATATCTGGTAGTTTATGATAATATAGCGGCAGTTCTTTTAATGCAAAGACTTATCACAAGGTTGAGTAATTTTCGACGAGTTCCCTGAGCAACTGGTATAGGGCGTTCGCAATAGAGCCCCGACTCGTCCATTGTTGTGCCAACATCATAAAATAGGAGTTTGCCATGGGCTTGATCGGTTTTAAATGTTGTAAAGCATCAAGAAAGTACGATACGGGGGAATTTGTATCCTTTAGCGAGTGTATCTCCTGCGCAGAAACCACCTTAAACAAGTGCCATTTTACCGCTCCAATAATAAAGGCGATGATTGATAGAGAGCAGGAGGAGAGGGATAGCATCACTGTAACCCAGTTATCAGGATGCTTGAGAGAATCATACCTCAGTCACAAGTATGATTATTATGCCGACCCCGAGCAGCTATATTTTGCCTTCAGGGGAGAATTGGCCCATCTTATCATCGAGCGGCACCAGGAAAAGGATGCAGTTGCCGAGCAGAGATTTTACCGCGAATGTACCGGTATAAAAATATCTGGGAGGCCCGACGTCATCCTTCCCAACAAAAAGCTTATTCGAGATTATAAAACGGCAAAAGAGGTACCGAGGTTCAACTATCCGTTTAGAAACCATAGTCAACAGCTAAACCTTTACGCATGGCTCGTGCCCTTTGAGATTGAGCGCCTACAGGTGGTTTATCTGGATATGAAGGGAGTAAAGATCTGCGAAGCCCCTCTTTGGAGCGAAAAAGAAGTTGAAGCGCTTCTTGAAAAGAAATTACCGGTGCTTGATGCAGCGTTTAATCGTGGAAGTATACCGTTTGCAGATTTCGATAACTGGCAGTGCAACGGCTGGTGCAATGTAAAGACCATATGTCGCAAGCTCTATGAGGATGAGCTAATTTCAGGGATAAGAACGGTAAGTTAATATGCCCAACCCGATCTGATTATTTCTTCAAGCAAGAGGCCCTTTGGGTCTCTTCTCTTTTGAGCTTTTAAGCAGGATTTATGCTGTTTAGCTTTAATAATAGCGGGTAGAACAGATACGGAGACTTGTAAATGACGTTGAAAATCGGATAAGCAAAAGCAACCTTTACCTTGCCGGTAAAGGTACATTACTGTAGGGGGTGTTTTATATGGCAAGGCCGGATAATTTCGACTTCGCGGCTGAGGAGACGCCCATGACCGATGATGAAATAGCGGAGGCGGTGGAGCAACTTTTCGCCGCCGATGATAGGGTCGATGAAACCTATATCGAAGTAACGGTGGAAAATGGCGTCGTCCGTCTCGAGGGTTCCGTAAGCGTGCAGGAAGAAAAGGAGATGGCCGAAAGCCTTCTCGATAATATAGAAGGGATCCAGACAGTAGTAAATGATCTTCAGGTAATCGAATCAGGCTATACGCCGGAGCCGTGGCCAGGGCCGCCGCCAGGAGAAGAGGAGGAATTCGAGGATATTGAGGTGTTACCGGCAGATGAAGACCTGGTATCTGAGGACCCTATAGAGACGGTAGAGGAAGGAAAATCTTATGTTCCTCCGAATGAGCCGATGTTTCCAACTGAGCGCGGAGATGCCGCTGAGCGTATACGTGAACGCCGTGCAGAGGAAGAAGCAACAGGCGAAGCCAGGGATAAGCTATAGCTGGACTCTTTAAGTGCGGATTTAGCGATATCTTTAGCGGTCTCTTGTTACCTTTCTTAATCCGTAACTACCACATTTATGGGGTTTTCCACATTTAGGATTTTTATCGCCTATGAATCACCGTTAGCGTATTTTTAGCCCCAGGACCAGTTCGAATCATCCTTGTTTCTTGAAATCTCGCCGGCGACGGTGTCCATATTCGGCACGATAATGACCGGTGTACCAAGCGGGTAGGCTCAACTCTTGAACTTGACATACACCCCGTGAGCAGGTATCTTGAATACGCGGTATTGGTATAGCAGAAGATGCGCCCGTAGCTCAGGGGATAGAGCGTTGGTCTCCGGAACCAAAGGCCGCAGGTTCGAATCCTGCCGGGCGTACCAAGTTTAGCAGGGAAAACAGTAACAAGTTATGAATACCAGCACGTCATCTAAAAAGTCGCCTCTAAAATTCTTTTTATTGGTTTTCGCTCTTTCTATTCCATTTTGGCTGATTGGCGCTATGGCCGAACAAGGACTTCCGCTTCCGATGACTCTCCCTGTGAGTTCGCTTATGTTCGTTTGTCCGCTCATAGCAGCCTCGATCCTTGTTTACAGAGAAGAGAAATTTGGTGGCATAAAGAGGTTGCTGAAGAGAGTTTTCGATTATAAGAGGATCAAACAAAAGATCTGGTATGTGCCCATCATTTTCTTGATGCCTCTTATATATTTGCTGTCGTATGGGGTAATGCGCCTGATGGGGCTACCACTCCCCGAACCGCACATTCCATCTCTGACGATACCGCTACTTTTTGTTGTATTCTTTATCGCCGCTGTAGGTGAAGAGCTGGGCTGGATGGGATATGCTGTTGATCCAATGCAAGATCGGTGGAGCGCATTAACAACCAGCATCATTTTGGGGTCGTTTTCACCAACTAAAAAGAGCGCAGGCATTTTGATACTTTGCAATTCCTCATCTTTCAAAACGGTCTAAAACACGTTTAGAAAGTAGAACGGGTGGCTATGAAGAATAACTACTCGGGACAAAACTACTACCAATTCGTAGTTAGTAGGCACTTATCTACGAAAGGAGCTACGATGGCAGCGAATAGAAGGAAGTTAGTAGCTGTACTAATTCTTCTGACCGCACTCTCCCTTGCTCTTTTTGGTGTAGTATCGAGTTCTCAGCCAGCAGATAACTATCGTGCAGCACAGGAAAATTTCCCTGATGTTTCACCCGGTGATTGGTTTTATACCTATGTAGTGAGGCTAGTTACAGTAAACGTAGTTAATGGCTATCCAGATGGCACCTTCAGACCGCAAGGCAACATCACCAGAGCAGAGTTTGCCAAGATGACAATCCTTGCAATCGGAGAAAGACCATCTACTGCCTCCTCCTCGTTTAGAGATGTAGCTAATATATATTGGGCTAAAGGCTACATTGAGAGAGCAAAGGAGTTAAATATCATCAGTGGGTATCCCGATGGCACCTTTAGGCCAGCAGCCAATATCTCCCGCCAGGAGATAGCAAAGATAGTGATGCTAGCTGGCAAGTCCTCTCCTGCAACAAGCTTTAGGGCTGACTTTAGAGATATGCCTTCATCTTTATGGAGCTGGCCATATATTCTTAAGGCTAAGGACTTGGGCATTATCAGTGGGTACCCAGATGGCATGTTTCGCCCGTTTAACTTTGCAACACGAGCCGAGGCATCCAAGATGGTAGCAGAGCTACTTGATGCTATTGCTCCACCCACGCTTACACTTGAGATAATTTCCGTCACTTCACCCGTAGGCCAAGGTGAACCTGCCAATTTAATCGCAAGGACGGCGCCTGGTGCTGAATGTAATGTTACGGTCATCTATGCAAGTGGACCTAGTGATGCAGAGGGGCTTGAACCAAAAACCGCAGACCCTGATGGCCTAGTCTCGTGGACCTGGATAGTCGGCACGAGAACCACGCCTGGCAAGTGGCCTATAATAGTAACAGCTACTCTCGGCGGAGAAACTATCACCGAAGAAACTAGCTTCATCGTAACGGAGTAGTCTATCAATCATCGGGTATAGGGACCGTCTTAAGTGTCTCTGAAGTGATATTGACCTCTTATGCTACCTATCACTTAAAAAGTACTTGATACATAATTATGTTATGCTTACCAAGTAGGATGATAGCTTAATAATTAATTTAGGGGATTAAGCCATGGATAAGTTAGCTAGTAAAAGGTTTGACATCAAGATTAAGTCCAACCTCAAGTCAAAGAAAGCCATTCTTGTTATCAGTGCGTTGGTTTTATTGGCAACTGGTTACTTCCTTGTTGCCTCACCTATGATTGCAGTACCAAAAACAGCTGGGTATTTCCTTAAAGACCCCCTGCCTAATGAGGTTTGCTTTACAACGAAAGAAGGTGATTTTTTAACAGCGTCCGATCGGCAGAAAATCGGGGAGTTAAGCAAGATGGTATTTAGCCAACAAGTAAAAAGGACGAGTGCTAAATACCCACGCGACGTTGAGCATTTGCACCTATCATGGGGTTATAAGGGTAAAGATTTTGACATAACCAGAGACGGGCGAGCACATGTCACTGTGCGACACTACGAGATAACTAACGAGTCGCTGTTTTACAGAGTTGTTTGGAAGATGGGCTTTTTTGGCAGTGCCTTAGACTCAATTTACTACGTAAGCGAGCCTAACAAAGAGGTATATGTTAAAGCAAGTGAGTTACTTAAAGCAGCCAATTAATATAGCGAGTAGCTTCAACAAGCGGACTGTTGCCAAAGACCTGCTAATTTCTAATAAAGAAGAGACGGCAATAGGAAGTTGGAGAGGCTAACATTTCATTGGTTTTCATATCAATCTTTGGTTTATCTGTCTCTTTCTTGTCTGCGTTTTGTCCCTCATTGACTTCTTTGTCCTTGGCGCTATCAGCTAGGCTCAACTTAACTTTACATCCGCTGAACCCATCATCTACCTCTTCTTTGGTCTGGATGTTAATATCAGCTTGCCTATCTGTTGGTGAGGTTAGTATCTCATTGGTTTTTAAATTAGTTCCTGGTCCTGGATCGTTCGAATCTTTCTCTTCACTAGGCAACTGCGTGTTTTGTTCAAAGACTTGCTCTACGAACTCATCTGCGGCATTGTTAAGTTCCTCAACTAGCATACGGGACCGGGCAGCGCTACCGCCCTTGTAAGAAGCAGCGGAATCTATCAGGGTAGAATCGATAAAGACAGTATCCCCGTCAATGAGGCCGGCCTTAGCACAAGCCTGAACTATTCGATGGAAGAACTCCCGGTAGATATCTACTCCAAAGCGAATTCTTGCTTTGGTCATAATCGAGTGATCAGGAAGAGCCTCATCTATCTCATAGCCTATAAACCAAAGATATGCAAGATTTAAGGATGCTTCTTCGAGTAGTCTTCGCTCTGAAACGACGTTGTAGAGATATCCGATTAAGGAGAGCTTAAATACAACCACCGGATCAACTGAAGGGGCACCGGTGTGTGAGTAGCAGTCTTTGACCATGGGGTAGATAAACGAAAAATCAACTACCTCATTAATCTTCCTTAGAAGGTGATCTTTGGGGACTTTCTCATCGAGGCTAAAGTTGTAATACATCTTAGGGTTGGTGGTTCTTTGTGTCATCATAGAGACGCTCCTTTGACCTAACATCTGATTTGTCTTTTCTATGGATAACTTACCTAGGACTTGCTATATATACATAATACCATAGTAACAGACCATATGCTAGTATTATGCGTGCTGATGGAGAGTTTGGCAACAGTCCGAAGATGCAAGACCAGAAGCGGTAAATGGGGTGTGCTCAGGACCCCACGGATGAAGGCCAGGACCGGCCTCATCAGAAAACTAAAAGGGGTCTTTGCCACCTACAGGTCACAGCCTATAGA
>JACUUO010000087.1 GCA_014859275.1 Actinomycetota bacterium
TATGGCAGACCGATATATGGCAGTAAAAAACAGTATCTGCAGTGCAGCAAAGAACAGATACAGATAGAGGAGAAGGCCCAATCTTAAATGATGGAATAAATAGGTAGGGAGCCGGAAAAGCGGTTGGTATTACTTCTATGATACTTGAGAGCATAAAATTTGGAATCGTGGTAAAATAGATTCGAAGTCTCAGTTACTTCGAGGTGGGGAAACGACCCGTCGCTGGCTATGAGGCTAGAGGAAACATCCCACACCCACACCCAAGATACGTATCTTGGGTGTAGCAGGTTGCCTCCTGAAAAGGAGGGCAGATCCTTTTTGGGATCTGACGACTAGTGCCGCAGAGACGAGTCGCTTTTTAAAGCGGGTGAAACGTGGTAAACTTCCGGCCGGGTGCAACTCAAATAGGGAAGCGCTAAGCGCTGATCCCGGGTAGAGGCAGTCGCTTCGGCGGCACCGGTTTCGCCGGTAGATAGATGACGGGATAGAACAGAATGGGAGTTATGGTTTCCCCACCTTTTTATATTACAATGCCGATAGAAAATATCCATCCTAGATTGCTTAATTTTTATCATTTTTGGGTAGTCATTAACCAAGCAATAATATTGCAAATTTAGGGCAAATAGTTTAAGCCTGAAAACAGCGTAAGATAGGTGGGCATATGAATCAATTTTCATTTACTGTTGAGGTTGAACATGATCACAAATTAATCGTTAAGCCGCACGGCTCACTTGATTTTCATACGGTGGGCATACTTAAACAGGCCATCTATCCGCTATGTGTAAATGAGGACATAGTGGATGTCATCTTCGACTATGAGGATGTGGACTATTCGGATAGCTCTGCGTTCGGGCTACTGCTTAAGTTAAGCCGGACGTTGGATGGCGAGGTGACGGTGATTAACGCGCGCCCATCTTTGAGAAGGGTTTTTCAGATGGCGGGATTCGATACGCTCTTTTTCAAGGATGATGAGGGCCACGATTTTATCGCATAGCTTCAGCCTACAGACTGCAAGTACCTTAGGGTAGGTTTTTATTTAGGTTTTGCAGTTTACAAGATCGAGTTGCAAACCTCGTGTGTTCTATACAGCTAATAAATCTCTTAAATCTCCGCTTCATATAGCCGATAAATCAATTAGGATTTGCTAATTGGGTGGAGGATCCTACATTTAATGATCAAAGGATGTAATTACTGACCATTGGCTACTGATGTTTGAGAAGCTTCGGGTGGGCATTGTATGTAAAATCTTGCTAGATATCTAGCCTTAAAGGCCTATCCGAATACAGATTTACCACTGGGATTTTTGCAAATATTTGCATGATTTTAGGCCCAATGGCGTATAATAGGCAGGGGCCAATAAATCATACAATGGATTAATAGATGGCAGAGGAGGCATCATGGAGGAAGCAAGTAACCGCAGCCAGGTCGAAAGTCCGGCTTTCGACGGTAACATTGCAAAGACTGAGGTAAAGGCGCCCGCCGGGATTAATTCTAGTATCAGGATAAGTCTGATAGTCGACTATATCTTCTGGGTAGTGGCGGCTGTTATTCTTCTTAGGTTTGCATTTAAGCTCATAGGGGCAAATTCTCAAAATGCGTTTGTAACGCTGGTTTATAACTTTACCAATCCAGTTGTCAGTTTATTTAAGGGGATCGTTAGTGATGTTACTTCGGGAAACATGGTTATCGAAGTTTCCTCACTGATAACGATTGTTATCCTTTGGTTGATTTATAAGGCGGTTCTCCGACTTATCACTATCATGAAGTAAGTCCGCTAAATGCAAGATCCAATTGATCAGCTATACTGACCTTTCTTTTACCGGGCAGCGCGCCGAGGGGAGCCGCAATATCGCAAGCGTTTCGCATGGGGTAGGTGCTCATACAGTTATTGAACATGATGTGGACCTGGTCGGCCCTTCCGGCCAGGTTCTTAATTTTAGGGACCCATTCCAAGTTCATCTCTGCTATATAGGTAATCAAATATATTACGGACTAAATTTGCCTAAACCATTCAAAATAGTGATTATCTAATACTAGCCTGCTTACTGATTTATGCGTTAAAATTGTTTTATTTTAACCGATTGGAGCGGAATGAGAGCTTATCTTGATATAGAGACCTCATTTTCAAACGAGCTTACGGTAATCGGGCTTTACATTACAGATAGCGGTGCCCTTATCCAGATGGTAGGTGGCGGCATCTCACTGGATGGTTTAGTAAATTGCCTCAGTGGAGTTAAAGCCATCTATACCTATAATGGTAACCGCTTTGATATTCCCACAATTCATCGAAGTCTGGGTATAAACCTACGCCAATCCTATGAATCGTGCGATCTTATGTATGATTGCTGGAAGAATAACCTTAAAGGGGGACTTAAGGCGGTCGAAAGAACGCTCGGTATCACAAGGAACATATTTGGACGCGGTGAGGATGACCCCAGGATACTCTGGCGCAGGTATAGATTACACAAGAGCCTTGATGCGCTCGAGAGATTACTTGAGTATAACCGCGAAGATATCCTCAACCTCGTGCTTTTGGAAAAACGCCTAAAAGATGGGCATAAATGTAAAGACTTCTGTGAAGTACCCATCAATTCTTATTTAAGGTTTATTTAACTTAAATACTATAGTATGCTAATTGTAATATGCCCGTACTATTCGGACGTTAATGAAAAGAAATCTCTCATTCTTATCTTTAGGTATTTTAATGTTGGGCTAAGTGTTGGGCTAAGCGAGGTTAAATGACCAGAAGGAACAGCCTGATTGTCATCGCTTTTTTAATTGCTCTTGCCGTGATGGCGCTCTCCCTCTATGTCGTGCTGGGTTGGCGACCTTTCCGCATGGAAGAAATTATACCGGAGCGAGAAGAGACCGAGAAGATGGTATGCCCACTCACGGGTAGAGAAACGGATTTAAGGCCGGGCAGGGTGCCTCTAGCCATAGCTATCGATAATATTAGGCAGGCAAGGCCGCAATCCGGCCTCGATAGGGCTGATATCGTTTATGAGGTACTGGCGGAGGGTGGAATACCCAGGTTTCTGGCGATCTATTACTGCGAGGGCGAAAGTATGCAGCGCATCGGCCCGGTACGAAGTGCGAGGACCTACTTTATAAGCCTTGCCAAACAGTTCGATGCGGTTCTTGTACATGCTGGCGGCAGCCCGCAGGCACTGAGGCAGATTGAGGAGGGCGAGATAAGAAGCCTTGATCAGTTCAAGTTTCCCAGAGCGTATTTTCGCGACCCGGCTAGAAGAGCACCCCACAATCTCTTTACAAGTACTTCAAGGTTGTTGAATGCAGCCGAGGGGGCCGGTTTTGAAGGACCGGATACTATTGAGGGGCCTTTGTTTGATGCAGATGAGGTTTCCGGCAACCCGGTGCGCACCATCAACATACCCTACCCGGCAACCAGGGTTTCCTACGAATATGATTCGGATACCGGTGAGTACCTGAGGTCAATGGATGGGGTGTCCCACCGGGATGCGGTTACTGGCAACCGCCTGAAGGCTAAGAATGTAGTCGTTCAGTTTGCGCAGCATAGGGTGATAGATAGAGCTGGACGCTTAGAGATTGACCTAGTAGGGGATGGAGAGGCGATCTTTTTTACCAGTGGCAGGCGTGTGGAAGGAAGATGGTCCAGGCAGTCCGAGATAGAGCCGTTTCGCTATGAGGACTCAGTTGGGAACCCATTTAAACTTGCTCCAGGTCAGACATGGGTGGAGATCGTCAGGGAAAATATGCGGATCACGAACGGGCAGCAGTAAAATGAGGTCTTCTAAAATCATAAGATGAGTAGCTTGATTTGGCCGGCAGTACCTTCTTAAAAGCATCCTGAGTCATACGAGCGCAGTAGTCTCCGCTGTTCCGGGGCGTATTCTCATCTGAGAATACGCGTGATATAATTCTTGCCAGACCGTTGAGACCGCCAAGCTGTGACAGATAGTTTGAAATTGCATCGTAAATCATTATAATAACCTTGTTCAGACGTAGTTATACGATTGTTTGTGGCAGGTATGTGTGCCTCCTTAGCTCAACCTGGCAGAGCACTCGACTTGTAATCGAGAGGTTACCGGTTCGATTCCGGTAGGAGGCTCCAGAAGATAAAGAGCTGCTGTCTAGTAGTCGATAGCAGCTCTTTTATGAATATTAAAGATTAGCTCGATTCACCGGACTAATAATCTATTAGGCTGAAATTAGACTGAAGTTAGATCAGGAGCTGATCTAGCGGATATCCATTAATCCTAAATGACCGGCGTAGTTGTGGGGATCCTGGTCGAATATGCGCTTCTCCTCTTCGCTGTGAAAGTAGTACGTGGTTCCAGCATGCTCGCTTATATATTTTACCTCCTTTTCCTCTACCGGCATTCGACAAACAGGGCATGTTGCCATTTACACCACTTCCATATCGTAGATTTAAGTAAACTTACCCGTGTGTGATCCTAGATAATCCAGGATCAAGGGCTGTAGTAAGGTAAAAAAGGCTACAAACCCTCCTTGTATCTTATATCATGTTCCCCCTTATCAAATCTCTAATGTTGGAGTTAATCCTTAATTGCTATATACCCAGCTTAACCAAACTAACTCCAGCATTATAACCTTTGCATTTTGTCGTTAAACCATCAGGCTGCTATTATTAATTATGTTATTGTGTGACGATAGAGCGATATCAAAGCTATGTTATTATTAATTAGGGCTTGTTTTACATTGCATAGTATTATTGGCAGAAAGTAGACATCCATGTCACTAAAAGCGGCACCATTAGAGGATAAAAATAGCGAATTTTCAGGGTAGAGAAATATAGGGAGTTGAGTAAATCATTATGTTCATAGGTAAGAGGTGGTTAAAAATAATAAGTGGGTTATGGCTCTGTCTTGCCTTGCTTTTAACATTTGGCCTCTCGATTCCCTCGCTTGCATTTGCTGCAGATAGTTGGAATGTTTTCCAGCACGATATCCGGCATTCCGGCCAAAGCAGTTACAGGGCACCTAAAGCACCCGTTATTGTATGGGTTATCCCCTTTGGTACAACTGGTAAGCCGACTACGCCAGTAGTTGTATCTGAAGATGGAAAGGCTTTTGTGGGAGTTTATGTTACCCCACCCGCGGAATCGGCTATAACCAAAACATCCACACAAAGTTCGACAGGGCACTCGGGTATATATGCCTTCAGTCCAGAAAAAAGGATCCTTTGGGTTTCTAAAGTAACTGGTAAGGTTTCCGGCCCGCCAGCTATTGGAGAAGGCGGAATCGTGTATGCGGCTATAGGTAATAGCCTGGTTGCTTTAAACGAGAAAGATGGCTCAGCCAGATGGCAGATCAAGATTAATGGCGAATCAACAGGTGGAGTTATGGTCGGTAAAGACGGAACTGTGTACGTCACCACGCAAGAGGGAAGGAGTCTATATGCAGTTTTGAGTACTGGCAAAATTAAATGGAAGTACACTGGTAGGGGCCAGGTAGATAGCTCGCCAGCAATTGGCAGTGACGGCACTATCTATTTTACTACGCGAGGTTTAAATCTGTATGCTATCAGCCCCAATGGCTCTCTAAAATGGAGGTATAAGGTTACTGAAAAGAGCAACCGGCTTCTGACATCACCGGCTTTAGCAATGGACGATACCGTTTATTTTGGGGCGAGCAGGGATGAGGGGATATCTGGCAAAGGGTTTCTGTATGCGGTCGGTTCGGATGGCAGATTAAAATGGCGCTTTGAAACAAAGGGCAAGAAAGTTACTATGCCTGCAGTCACAAAAGATGGCGATATTATTATAGGTTGCTCAACCTTAAGCTGCACTGAGGATGAAAGCCTTACTGCAGGCGATAGCTATATCCAGGCCATCAACCCTGACGGCACGTTGAAGTGGGAATTTAAAACCCGTGACGAGTTGAGATACGCACCGGTCATTGACGCCGATGGTGACGTCTACGTTAGCTCTCCTGATCGTTATCTTACCTGCCTCACTAAAGAAGGTACCATGATGAGGTGGAGAGCGAAGATTGGCGATAAGATATCAATCGGACCTAAAGGTATTCTCTATATAACGGCGAACTCCTCAATAGCTGCTGTCGGTGAAAAGGTTTTCGGTAAAGATATAAATCAGGTTCATGATAATCTTGGTGAGGATGAGTCCAGAGCAGGTAGTGCGATATCACTGCTTATATATGCGATTCCTGTAATCGTTGTTCTTGGTATAGTAGGCTATCTTGTTAAATTGAAGGTAGGACCAGGACCGAAGGACAAAGGCGTAGAAGGTAACGATGCTAATATTTAGCCGACGATAGCGCCCATCCATCAGCCGGGAATTTCTAAAGGGCAGCCAATCTGGCGTTAGGATAAGCGCAAAATGTGCAATCTCGAGTGGGCCAACTAATTGCTTGTAGTAGGCTTTAAAGTGGTACCTAACAGGCAGGCTAATCCATTGCATTGGTCAGGATGAGTAAGAGAATAGTCTAGAGCTTTTATAAATCGTTTACTGTGTTATTCTTTTCTTCACATTTGTATTTATTTTCATAACAATCGTTAACATTACTATTACAGAAATCTTACAATTAACTAAAGAGATTTTGCATCTTAAAACAGCAACTTAACAACAGTGTTTTCACTAGATCGTAGCGCAGCCCTTTAGGGCTGCCACCATGGTGCACGATCCTATTGTAGCGCAGCCCTTTAGGGCTGCCACTATGGTGATATTTTAGCAGGGCTAAAGCCCTGCGCTACGAGATGCGCTACGAGATGCGCTACGAGACGGGATGCGGTGGGAAGAAGCATGGCTCAAGCAGTTGCAAAATCCCTGAACTAAATAAAAATATATCTCCCGTATCTTCTGTTTATCAGGTGTTACCCTATCCATCGATTTTGTAAATGGATAAGCGAAGTGGTATTGCAATATCGCTTCGCTTTTACTTGTGCGCCCGGCAGGGTGCACGTACTTTCTCAATTTCTCAAAGAGCCCGGTGCGGGAAATCCGCACGCCGGGTTCAGTGGTTAATGTTTTCAAGTGGGAGTTGGGCCACCAATTGGGTGCCCTTCTACCCGGATAGGGGCGTTAAACCGCCCCCTATCCCGATTTGCACGTATCGAGCAATTTCCGTTTATGCTCAATACGTTACGGGAACAAAATTGGAGGTTATATCTGAACCCAGTAAACCAGCTAGTAAACATAAACACATTTCTTAAACTCGGCGAATAAATCGCCAGGAATCCACGGATTAATGCGGGAGAGTATCATGCCCGAGTTTGATGTTGTTTCAATCGGCGAGTGTATGGTTGAATTTTATAGCGATAGACCATTATCAGATTCGGAGAAGCTCAATAAGTCTTACGGTGGAGATACCATAAGTGTACTGGTAGCAGCCTCCAGACTTGGTTCAAGGACGGGTTATATAACTAGAGTTGGTGAAGACCCCTTTGCGTCCTATCTGCTACAAAGCTGGCTTAATGAAATGATCGATCTTTCTTTGGTGAGAGTAATCCCCGCTCGCAAAAATGGCATCTACTTTGTTTCTACGTTTGAAGGAGGTGGATACGACCTCAGCTACTATCGAGAAGGGAGCGCTGCTTCAACTATATCGGTTGATGATCTTGAGACCAAGTACCTAGCGGCAGCAAGGTATCTCCATGCTTCCGGAGTAAGCCAGGCGATATCCAAAAGTTGTCGTAGGGCCGTGTATGAAGCGTGCCGTCTAGTAAAGGAAAATAGAACCGGTTTGGTATCTTATGATCCACATCTTGAATCCGACCTCTGGTCGGCAGAAGAGGCAAAAGTTGCCTTTCATGAGGTATTGCCGTACATGGATGTTCTATTTATAGAACATCCCTTCGAATCAAAGTGGCTTAACGATATCGCTGATCCGGAAGAACTGATTAGAGCGCTATGGCAGCAGGGTATAAGAGTCGTTGTTTTAAAACTCGAAGATAATAGCTGCATTGTCGGTGAGAGACACTCTGGCATAATCGGTGTCGTTGAGGCTTTTAGGGCCGGGAAGGTGGTCGATAAAACAGGAGCAGGTGATGCTTTTTGCGGTGCTTTCCTGCATGGACTGGCAAGAGGCTTTGATATCTTCCAAGCTGCCCGACTGGGAAATATCGTGACCGGATTAAAGCTTACCGGGCGCGGGGCGATAGCTTCTATGCCGACGCATGATGAAGTCTACCGACTTTTTGAGGCCGCGTAATCAAGTCGCCCCGTAATGGTATCTTGCAGTAAATCAGATAGCCCACATCCACATAAGCCTACTGCACCATCATGTGTTGTGGTTGTCATTGCGAGGCGACACACGTGTGATGGGGTATTAGTTTTACCATGCCCCGATATCGGCGAGCCCACGAAGTATAATTCTTGAGAGCAATCTTCATGGCTTCACACCTTGCTTACTTGCTTATGGAGTATAAAGAAGGCGTTTCCTTTAGCTAAAGCTAAGAAGGTAACAATCTCCCGGCTGGTAATAGGATCGGTCGCGCAGGGAGGCAGGAGCCTCGATGCATTGTTAATGCTATGTATACATTTGTATATTGTTTCTTAACATATGTTAATATGCAGTTAACAATATGACGCCTTTAGGGCGTTTTATTATCGCTTTCAGGATTGGTAAAGATGAATTAAACGATCGCGAAGCCTTTGCTCTCAGCGTAACTGCGAAAAGGATGGCAATGAGCGCCAATTATACTTATATCGGGAAAAATTGGCGCATACTTTTTTCAGCAGGCTTTCTTACAACCGGTTTAACGGACCATCCACACAACCTAGCCAAGCGGTATTGAAAGGAATATGATAAACAGGGCTCACCTCAAGATCTCTAAGCCTTACCGGTGGTTAAACCCACTTCTTTTGCAAGCGCCTCTGCCTTTTTGCGGGCATTCCGCACAGCTATTTTAAGCGCATCCTGCTTTGCTTTGTTATCCTCGCTCAACTGAAACCGGAGCTCGGAGGCCTCGGTCGCCCCGGAGGCGATCGAAGCATCGATTATTTCGCCCAACTTGCTCAACCTTTTCGTTCTGATAACGACTCGATTCTCGGCCGTATAGCTAATAATTTTTTGGGGGGGGGTTCTGCTGCCAATCCTGCTGGGAAAAGAGCGATATATTGCCAGTTTTTATCTCGCCATTTCATAGACCTACATAATACGTGATCCTCAGGCTAGGCTTGTTAATCAACCTATAATTTGGTATAAGATAGGGTAGCCTTGCTACTTAATTCGCAATAATTGTACGCTTTGCACGTTATTAGAACTATTAAAAAACAATTGTTTTAATCAGGAGGGAAATATGGAAACTGGACCTGTGGATGAGTTGAAAATGGCTTATAGAACTGCCGCTATCATAAGTGTAGCCTTCGTCTTAGCTCTTTTTCTCTATGCTGGGGTGGTTGAAATTCTCCTCTCGACAGGGTTTGATCCCGCCCCGGGCGCCGATCTTGCAGGTGTTCTTGGGATTCTTAGATATGCATTTTTAGCTATCTCGATAGCAGTGTTATTTTTAGCGAGGTTTGCCAAGAACTTCGCCCTTTCAGGCAAGCTGCCTATCCAAGCATTGTCTCAAGGGGAAGTGCCTTTTTTGGAACCTATCATCAGATTGCGTTCGGCATTGCTAATAACTCTTGCTTTTAGTGAGGTGCCTGCTCTTTTCGGCTTCATTCTGTTCATATTTGGGGGGAGTCGCCTTGATTTCTACACCTTTCTTGCCATTTCCTTTCTCTCCTCTTATATATATTTCCCCAGGTACAATCAATGGGAAGAGTGGATTAGGGGGCAAGCCATAAAGGGTGTAAACATGGGGAAGATTAGATAACTAGATTTAAGGCCTACTAAAACGGAGGATCCTGTATGGTAGCTAAAGAAGTTCTAAGAAGCTTTTTATTGGGGTACTGATAGGAACAGCTGCTATTTTACTTGCTCTGTTGTTTATATGGTGTCTACAGTTGTTATCTATACCGGCATATTCAGCTTTTTTGTGCTCAAGTATTCCCTTAATCTTAAGTATAAACTGTTGTTGCTCGGGGTAGATTTTGCCATATG
>JACUUO010000088.1 GCA_014859275.1 Actinomycetota bacterium
CTGGTTGTAACCAGTATCTCCTATAAGGATGACAAGTTGGGGGTCTCCGGCTCTTTAAGGATGACAGATTGAGAGCCTCGGCTCTTTCAGGATGACAAATTGGTGAAGGAGGATATCTCGCCCCTGCCTTTAGCAACATAGAAGATCTTAAAGCCATCTATTGCCGCAAAGTAGCCATGATCCCTTCTACTTTCTTTTTAAAGACCAGCGTCCTTAGCCAGCTTTTTGAGAACATCTGCCGATTTTATAAACCCCTCTTTTTCGCCTGGACTTATGGGTAAATCCAGAACCCTGTCAACGCCGCTCGTGTTAACTACGCTGGGAAGGCTCAAGCAGACATCCTGCACCCCGTACTCCCCATCCATCAGGCTCGATACGGCAAGAATCGAGTTCTCGTCACGAACAATACTCTCAACAATGCGCACAAGGCCCGCCCCGATAGCCCAGTATGTAGCCCCTTTACGCTCGATAATTTGATAAGCGGCGTCTCTTGCCTCTATGAAAAGCGCGTCCAGCTCTGGCTGGCGGTATTCTCTGCCAATGCAGGCGCAATATTCTGTGAGGCGTGCTCCGGCAATATGTGTCAAGCTCCAGGCAGGAACCTCTAAGTCACCGTGCTCTCCAATGATGTAAGAGTGAACGCTCCTTGGGTCAACCTTAAAATACTGTCCCAGCAAGAAGCGTAGGCGCGCCGTATCGAGAATCGTTCCGGACCCGATCACCCTCTGTGACGGAAAGCCAGATAGTTTCAATGCGGCATAGGTCATAATGTCAACTGGGTTCGTCGCCACTAAAATAATGCTCTCACCAGCATACTCGGCCACTTTTTGAATGATATCCCTGAAGATAGCGGTGTTCTTATTTACCAGATCCAGTCGCGTTTCTCCCGGCTTTTGGGCAATCCCTGCCGTTATCACCACAATTCTCGCGCCTTGGAAGTCAGAATAATCCCCGGCCCAAATTCTTGCTGGCTTTGCAAACGGCATAGCATGATCCAGATCCATAACCTCGCCCTCTGCCCGCTTGCGGTTTACATCTACAAGAATGATTTCCGAGGCCAGCCCGCTACTCATGAGTGAGTACGCGAACGTTGACCCTACCATGCCAGTTCCAACTACGCCCACTTTTACTACCGGTTGAAGATCCTCACCTTTCATTAAAATCACCTTTCCAATCCCCTGCTCGCCGAGAACCTCGATACAGATTTGCGGTTATCCTTATTACGTCGTCGTCTCCGGCTTTTGTAAGGTGATGAGTACCGCAGGTGCCCCAGCAGTAGGAAAAATATCAGTCGACATTATCCCCGGAAAACGATCGTATTCATCTTTTCGGGTAAGGCGCGCACTGAAAAAGCCCCAAACCCAGTCAACCACGCGGCTCTGCCATGATTTTGATCTGGCCTCAAAGAGTAAAATTATATGTCCCCCAGGCTTCAACTGTTTCCATGCCTTGTTGACCACCTTCAAGGGGTCTGGAATATGCTCAAACACCCAGGTTGAGACAATAAGATCGAAGTTTCCTTCAGGTAATGGATCAGTCATGAGATCAAGCTGATAGCAGCGAGTATTCGGCACGTGACCAAACTTTTTATTAGCTACTGCTAGCATCTCTTCAGATAGATCAACCCCGGTATATAATCCGAATGGTAAACCCAGGTTAATCAACTGCTCTAAATTAGCGCCAGTACCACAACCTAGATCAAGAACGCTTGCGCCAGGCCGCACATATGTTGAAAGGGCTTTGTCGAAAGCTGCATAGGCATCCCGAAAGAGCCAGTCCCTCCAAATAGGGGTTGCTGTATCGTAAAACCGAGATGCGACGTGATAGAGCGAACGCACTTCAACCGGCGCTTTGCGAAGAACACTAAGACCAAGACCGGTCTCGATCGCTCCAGCCACGCGCAGAATCCACGAAGGCCGGTTAGTAAGCCAATCCATTACTCTATAGTACAGGCTCTCTGCTACTCCTGCTCGCCACCTGCGTACATACTTTCGTCCAAAAATAAGAAGCAGGATACCGTCAATAACGAGCAGAGCGCCCAGTAAACGCGACAATCCCTTTTTAATCATGGCTGTCCAAAAACTTTCCGATATAACTTCTAGCCCTTACTTAACAGGCGTCCTTCCAAGAAGGAGCGCGTTTATAGTTACCAGTACAGAGCTGCCCGACATTGTAAAGGCGGCAATTTCTGGCCGCAGCAATAACCCGATAAGCGGAAAGAAAACACCTCCCGCAATAGGAAATGCAATGATGTTATAGCCCGCTGCGTACCACAGATTCTGAATCATCTTACGTCTGGTAGCGCTACTGATGGTGATCACTCTGGCCACATCAAGAGGATCGCTTCGCATCAATACGACATCAGCCGATTCTAGCGCTACGTCTGTACCGGCCCCGATGGCAATACCCACATCGGACTGCACCAGTGCCGGCGCATCGTTGATGCCATCACCAACCATCGCAACTAGTTTGCCCTCCTTTTGTACCTCTTTGACTTTATCCACCTTCTGAGCCGGGAGCACTTCGGCAAATATCTTCTCTATACCCAGATCGGCGGCAACGCGACGCGCCGTCGCCCAGTTATCACCGGTAAGCATAATTGTCTCCACACCTCGCTCCTTGAGGCGACGTATTGCCTCTTGAGAGGTTGGTCGGGGCGCATCGGCCACAGCGATAAGACCGGCAATTTCCCCATCCTTGGCCACATAGACCACCGTCCTGCCCTCGCTTGCCAGTTCTTGCGCCTTTTCCTTCATTCCATCCATCACCACGTCGCGCGTTTCCATAAGGAGCAAGTTGCCAACCAGGATCGCACTACCGTTCACCTGGGCCTCTGCGCCCTGTCCCGGGACAGCCGCAAAGCCGCTCACGCTTGGTAACGACAATCTTTCGGCTCGTTGCATGATGGCCTTTGCAATGGGGTGTTCCGAACCCCTCTCTACAGCGGCGGCTATCGCCACCAGTTCGTCCTCGGTAATCCCCACAGCTGGCATAACCTCGGTTACTTCAGGTTCACCCTTGGTAAGCGTGCCTGTCTTATCCATAATCACGGCCTGTAAACGCGATGCGTCCTCCAGCGCCGTTGCGCTCTTAAACAGAATCCCTCGACTTGCAGCCATCGATGTTGCGACCTGGACCGCCATTGGCGTTGCTAAGCCCAGTGCATCCGGACATGCAATAACTATGACTGTAACGGCTAGCGTGAAGGCAAATACAATTGATTGACCAGCAAAAAAGAACCAGATAGCAAAGGTTAGGGGACCGAGAACAATAGCCGTGAGCGTCAGCCATTGCGCAGCGCGATCGGCCAACACCTGGGACGGGGGCTTCGACGCCTGGGCGGCGGCCACGAGCTGGATGATTTGAGCAAGCGCAGTATCCGCACCTACTTTGGTCGCCCTGAACGTAAACGAACCTACCTGGTTGATAGTGGCGCCGATCACCTCATCACCGGGACCCTTCGATAGCGGCAAGCTCTCCCCAGTAATCATCGACTCGTTGATTGCGGATTCCCCTTCTATTACCACACCATCCACAGGTACCTTATCTCCAGGCCTGATGAGAACAGTATCGCCCACCTTCACCTCAGAGGTTAGCACCTCCACCGGCTGGCCATTGCGGACGACCGTAGCCATCGGCGGTGCCAGTTCAAGAAGCGTTCGGATAGCTGCAGAAGCGTTGCCGCGAGCCCGCAAATCTAGCCAGTGCCCGCCAAGAATGAAGACCATCAGCACAGTTGCTGCCTCGTAGAAAGTCTCGGCCGTGAAGAAGAATGTGGCGCCAACACTGAAGATATATGCTGCAAGAACGGAAATAGTAACAAGAACGGATAGATTTAGAATCCGATTCCGCAGGGCGCGTACCGCATCTATGAAAAACATCCAGCCACCGTAGAAAACAACCGGTGTGGCTAGAAGAAAAGAGAATACGTCTGCCGATAGGCCAAACGGCACTGGTGGAGAGATGCCGGTAAGTTCCTGAACCAGCACTGAGTAGGGCAGGATAAGGATTGTAAGCGGAATCGATACCAGCAGGCGTCGGAGCATATCCTGGGCCATAATCTCGATGTCGCCCGACATTCCACCGTGCTCCTCATGTTCCTTGGGTATGCCCTCTGGACGTTCTTTGCCTGGGACAGCGTGAGCAGGAGCACTGTCATCACCATGGACACCCCTTTCTTCATTTATGGCCTTATCAGGGATGCTAGCCTGCCCTTCAGGATTTATAGGTACTGGGCCCTGAGAATCTTCCGCTGGTGTCTCCTCTGCCCGACCGCCATCTGTAATATGATGAAGATCGCCCTTTTCGCCTTCAGCCTTGGTCAGGTGTCGGGGCACAACAACACCACGGCAATGGTATCCACATAAAGCGACAATATGTATGATATCCTCGATGGTAACGCGTGTCTCATCGTATTCAACCACCGCCAAACCATCTACCGGGTTGACGTCCGCACGGTATATGCCAGGGTGTGCAAGGAGGCGCTTTTCAACTGCCTTGGCATCTTCTGGAAAGAGTAGCCAGTCGACTTCGACGACGGTTCGTTTCATATGCGGACGCCTCCTCGCACTGTCATCTCTCAGATAAACCCTATTTAGAAGCTTTAACTAAAAACGTTTTTCCCAAAGATCCCCGGGCTAGCGACGTAACGTATTCCACTTTTATCAGGGGTTTATAAACACCCCGTTTTTCAAGCTGGGACGAAATATTCTCTACTAGGCCCTTTTCGTCAAAGCCCGCGCCCGGGTTAAGCACCAGTACTCTTAAGGTATTTCCCTTCTCCTGTATAATTTGCCAGCCACCGACAGGGGCGCTCTCCATGATGTTGTGGAACACATTTGGATGAATGGCAATCATGTTTCCCTTATCGTCGGTTAAATAAAGAATATCTTCCGCTCTACCTTGAATATCCTCTATTAAGGCAAACGGGCGTCCACATGGAGAGGTGCGTGAAGAGGGCATTATGCTATCGCTAATCTCGTAGCGAATTAAAGGAAGTGTGCGGCTAAATAAAACCGTAACTAGCACCTTTACTCCATATTCACCTGGCTTAACCGACTCGTTGTTTTCATCTACAATCTCAGCTATAACAAGGTCCTCATAAAGGTGTAGATCGTGATACTCACAGTCCGATGCTATCTCGGCCGTTTCTGTTGCAGCGTATTGATTAAACGGCTCCTTGCCCCAAGCTTTCTTTATTAATTCTCTAGCATCTCTTGTTAAAACTTCCGAGGCGCAAAAAACGACCTCAGGAGCGATATTAAGATCGCCTGCAAGCTGCTCATGTGCAAGCAATCTTGCCATATTTGCATAAGCAACTAAGGACCTGGGTTGAGAATCATTAAGTTTAGAAGCGATTCTTTCGATGGGCTCGGTAGAGTCGATTCTTAAGGTGGGAACGAACCAGCTTTTTAACGTCGCACCTACCACGGCCGATCCGTGCCAAGGGGTTGTCGTGCTTACAATTGCAACCTTAATTCTTCTTGTTAAGCCCGCCTTTACTCCAGCCCAATCATTGCCCCTTACATAAGATGCCAGCACCGATATCCATTCCTCAGGATTATATATAAAGATGCCCTTCATGCCGGTGGTACCTGCGGTAGAAGCAACGTAATATCTGCTCTTAAATAAACTAACGTCCTTTAAATTCTCAAGGAAACTTTTAACATCAGCAAGCTTAACTGATCTGTCTGTAACAAGATTATCCCAATTCTCCATTAGCTTCTGCTTTGTTAATATGGGAAGCGATTGCAAGGGAGCTTCGAAAAGCCCGCTGTGAAATTCCTTGTAAAAAGGCGAAAACGCATAGGCGTACTCGCGCAAGCTCTTTAGCGCCCGCTCTTGATGTTTCGTAAGCTCTTCTCTTGTCCACCTGTCTCGTTTGCTTAACTTGTATCGCAATGAAAGCAATTTGATTATTTGATAAATAGTCATTTTAATTCGTTTTTTATGGTTATCTTACCCAACCCATAAGCGCTGTAGGCTTAAGTTCGATTACACGAGAATCTGGACGGATCATAAAAAGGGTGCGCTTTGCTAAGCCGTCTTTTACATTCCCAAACCATCTTGCCTATACTACATAGCAATGCACCTTATTAACCTCGAAATGGGTATGAACTAACCAAAACTAAAGCCCAGGAGATGGTTAGTGTGGCAGAAATTGATGTTTTGGTTATTGGTGGCGGCATGGCCGGTAGCGCAGCTGCAAAGGCAGCTCGCGACTATGGTGTATCAGTTGCACTTGCTGATCCAGGTGATCTTGGTGGCACCTGACTTTGGCGGGGATGCATCCCCAAGAAGTCCTTGGTAAGGTCTTTAGATTTTTTCTCTACTGTTAAGCGTGCTTCTGAGTTTGGCGTTGTTGTCAAAGACGAGGTTCGCCTTGACTGGTCACGAGTGATAGCTCGCAAGCAGCATGCGGTAGAGCATGCCGAAGGAGATAAGGCGGCAGATCTTAGGAATCGAGGCATTGATTACTACAAAGAAAAAGTAACTTTTATATCACCGGAAGAAGTCACTATAGGTAGCGAACGAGCGCGGCCCAAGCGGATCATCATTGCAACCGGCTCTAAACCAAGTATGCCCCCGATACCCGGCGTTGAGCACACCATGATAAGCGATGATGCCCTTGAAATCAAAGAGCTTCCCACATTAATGGTTATCATTGGCGGCGGCTTTATTGCCCTTGAATTTGCACATGTCTTTCATCAAGCAGGCGTAAAAGTAACCATTCTTGAGGCCAAAGACCGCCTTCTATCAACTGCAGATGGTGAGATATCTAAAGCTATAAAAGACTCATTTATCAGGCAAGGCATTGAGGTCTACACCGGAGCAGGTGTTTCTGGTATCGAGGCCCAAAATGGCACAAGAGTCGTTACAGCAACGATAGCTGGTGAGGAGAAGCTGTTTACCTCTGACGTTGTTCTTAACGCCACCGGGCGCGTACCCTCTCTAGACACCTTAAGCCTGGATGCAGTAGGGATTCTCTACTCAAAGAAGGGCATCAAAGTTAACGAGTTTATGCAAACCAACATTGAGCACGTCTATGCCGCAGGCGATGTCACAGGAGGATACATGTTAACCCCAGTTGCCTCATATGAGGCTAGAGTTGCTGCTCAAAATGCTGTTACGGGAAATAGCCGAAAGATCGACTACCGCGTTGTGCCGTATGCGGTTTTTTCTCGCCCGGAGATTGGAAGCGTCGGCCTAACAGAAGAGGAAGCACAAGCAAGAGGCATTGATTACTCTCTTGCCTGGCTTGATTTTGCCACCGTTGGAGCAGCCGTCGTAAACGGCGAGACCGAGGGGTTTGTAAAGCTTGTCGTGGATAACAGCGACAATCAAATTATTGGAGGACACATAATCGGCCACAGTGCGGCAGAGTTAATTCTAGAGGTTGCTATTGCTATGAAAGGCAATCTTACGGTTGATGATATCGCAGATACGATTTACATCCATCCGACATTTTCCGAAGCGGTGGCTGGTGCTGCTGTCTCGCATGAGAAAGGGCACTTTGAGGCGTGCTGCGGATAGGATGCTTGTATAAATACACTAACTACCCCGCTTCTTTTGGTTTTTGAATACGGGTTCTTAAAGCGGCAAGCCGCCCTCTGGCTTCCAGGATTTTTAGCTCCTCCTCCTTTTCATCGAGCACTGTGTTTAGTTCTTCAACCCGCTCTATATCGCGTTGCAAGGCTGTCAGCTGTTGTTCGATTTTAGCCATCCTGTCTTCGACGTCTTGTTTTTGCTCAAGATATGATCTGGCAGTAACTTCATCGGTTTTAAGTACTTCACGCGCTTTACTCTCTAGCTCATTTGCCTCTGTCTTTAATCCTGAAAGACGATTACTAAGATCGGTTACAAGTACCAGTGATTCTTCCTTTGCCCGCAGAAGAGCGCCTCTTTGCTTCTCAATATCTGCTCTTGCTCTTTTTAAGTCTCGTTCTTCGGGGATCTCGGCAAGCTTCCTTTCAGCTGCTTCTTTCTTAAGCTGCTCTAAATCTTGCCAGGTGACTTTGCCTGTTCTTATGCCAATGCGCATACGATCGAACCCATCCTCATCGATATCGCCGCTTGCATACATGATCTTTAGTTCTTCATCAAGCTGTTCTTTCTCGGTTAACGCCCGAGGCTTTCGCTCACGATTTTCTCGGTTTTGCTCAAGAACCTCTTCAACGAGTCTAAAAAGGAATCCCATTCCATGATGGCCCATCATCTTAAAAAAGCGCCTCCATACGTTACGCCGCTATAATCCCTATGCCTTTAAATATTTCATAGCCCTCACATAAGTTTAAATCTTCTGGCGGCAGTACGTATTGCGATGGTTCAATGCTTTCTGCTGGAAGTTTTTCTGAATTCTTGCGGGCTATCTCCACCATCTTATCCATGAGGGCACGAAATTCTCTTTCAGTCCTCTCAAATAACTCGACAATCTGATTATCAACTTCGTCAAGCTCACGAAGAACACGCGCTTCGTCTGTCGTTATTCGATACTGACCATCATTTGTTATACGAATAATCAAAGTTAATAGCTCCTTTCAGATAGTATTCGGCAGGCCACTAAGCTGCTGGTCCAATTTCTTTCTTAAGCCGGGCTAATTCCTCTTCAACCGCTCTTGAACGACCGATCCTCTCAAGTTCGCGTTCGACCTCGTCTCTACTCTCTCCTAAAACATCCTCGATAGAGCCTCTGACTATTAGTTCGTCGATCGCCTCGGCGCGTGCCTGCATATCCTTGATTCTATCCTCAGCCCTTGTTATTGATTGCCCCACATCGGTTAATTCTTCTGATATGCCGGTAAGTGTCTCCTTAATTCTCACCTGCGCTTCTGCGGCGCCATAAACCGCTTTAAGCTCTTCTTTTCTATTCTTAAAGGATTCAATCTTTGCCTTTAATGAATCCCTACTTGATTCAAGCGATGACATTTGCTGCTCAACCCGCTTTATGTTTTGCTCAATTTCCTGCAGGCGCTGCTCTAATTCCTGCTTTCTACCGATAGCTACTTGTGCCAGGTCATCGCGCTTAAACTCAAGAGCCTGCCTTGCTTGGTTGTTGTAGCGATCGGTATTTCTGGCAAGATCATCGCGTTGCATGATGAGCTTTTGTTTGGCTGTAGATATGTCAAGGAGGCTTCGCTCAATCTTTCTTAGGTTTTCATTCATTTCAACCAGACTGTAATCGAGGGTTTTACGGGGATCCTCCATCTTTTCAAGCGCACTATCGGCACGCATTCGAAATATCCTCATGAAACGATCAATTAATCCCATACACTCACCTTCCCGTGTTATCGACCTGATACATGATAGCTGCTGCTATGACTAATTTATTGAAAATATTCCCCAAAAAGCTATGTTTATTCAAGGCAAGTTAAAAAGTTGGCTCAACCGTCAAGCGCGCTATTATTTTTGGGCATAAACACTTAGCATCTGCTTTTTGGCATAAAGATATACTTAGAGCGTGATCATGTATGAGATACAAGACAGAGTTTATATTCAACGCTAGGCCTGAAGAGATTTTCGACGCCATCCACAGATACAAAGTAGAGCGAAATCCCAACAAATATTTCCTTGGCAACTTTACGAAACTCTTCATCGATATGGATTTCAAGGTTTTAACTACTGAGACACTTGGTTTAGGAGCTACCTACGGCTGGAACATCAAGGTCTTTGGTATCCCAACCCTTAAATTCACAGAAAGAATTGTTGAATGGCAAAAAGGAAGAACGGTCGCTTACGAAGCTGTCTCGGGCTGGAAGATGTTTTTTCGAATAGACTTGGAGTCGGTCGGTGAAGCCACACTGGTAAAAGTTCAACTGGATTATTCAACAGGTAGCAGATTTTTCGATAGATTACCTCGCTTACTTGTGGTAAGTGGCCTTAAAAGAGCTTCCCAAAACCTTATAAAACGAGGGCTGGAAAG
>JACUUO010000299.1 GCA_014859275.1 Actinomycetota bacterium
TTGAAATGAATTTAAAGGAGGGTGACACGTTAGTAATGTATACAGATGGATTGTTAGGAGCAAGACATAACGGGATTTTTTTTGGCGAGGAAGGTATCAGAGAATTTTTCAAGAAGAACAATGCCTTAACTTTAATGAAAAAAATAAAAAATTTAGTGGCCGAGGCTGTTCTTTTTGCTAAGAATAAATTAACTGATGATGTGATAATAATCGGTATTCAAAAAACTTAAGCATTATTTGTCAGATAGCAGAACATCGTTAACGTTTTTTAATGGCAACATCGTTAACACTTTGAGTGCTTGCTCTTTGAAAACATGAATAGTTGCAGTCGCCAAGGGGTGCGTATCTCTTGCAGAATGAAAGCAAAAAGCGGAGGTGCGCAATGCAAGAAGAGGTGCGCCAAGAAGCTGTACGTCGGTATCTGGCCGATGAGAAACCAAAAGATATCCTCAGAGATCTGAAACGATCAAGACCTTGGCTCTACAAATGGATAGCTAGGTACCGTAGTGGCGGCGATGACTGGTACGTCTCAGAACCACGAGCGCCTAGACGGGTTGCTAATCGTACATCAGAAGACATCGAAGCCTTGGTGGTCAAAGCCAGGTGCGAGCTCGAAAATACCAAGTACGCACAGATCGGCGCAAACGCGATCAAGTGGCGTCTTAAGAAGCTGGGCCTTACCGATGACAAGCTGCCTGAGGTGTGGACCATAAACCGCATAATTGCCCGCTACGGGCTTAAGAGAAGAAAACGCGCGTATGAGTCCAAGGCAAAGCCCTATCCTAAGGTAGCAGCGCATCTACCCAACGACCTTCACCAAGCCGATGTAGTGGGGCCGCGCTACCTTAAAGTTGGAGTGCGCTTCTACAGTCTCAATGTGCTCGACTTAGTAACGCACCGCGTAGCGGTTAATCCGATTGAGAGCAAAAACGATGCCTCTTTAGCTCATGCACTGTTTGCAAGCTGGAGTCGCCTCGGCCTTCCCCGGTATGTGCAGCTTGACAATCAACAGGCACTCAGAGGCGCAAACCGCTATCCTCGAAGCTTTGGTCTTGTCATCAGGTGCTGCCTTAACGCAGGGGTAACACCGATCTTTATCCCAATTAGCGAGCCATGGCGCAATCCAGAGATCGAGAGATTCAACGACGTGTGGGACAAAGTGTTCTTTCGTACCCAACACTTTGACCGCTTTGATTTACTTTGTACTGAAGCCTCAGTCTTTGAGGCGTTTCACAACGAGAACCACCGCTATAGCGCACTTTCTGGCAAGACCCCGCAGGAGGCATTACAAGCCAGTGGGCATACATTGAATCGTCTGGATACTCAAGTCTCACTGCTCTCAGGTGCGCCTACAAGCGGGACGGTCAAACTCATCCGCTTTATTCGAAGCGACGGAAAGCTCGATATTTTCTCTGAGCGTTTCCAGCTTGATAAAAGCGTTGTCTATGAATATGTAACTGCAACTATCTATGTCAAGGAACAACGGCTCATCGTGGACTGCCAGGGGCAAGAAGTTACAACTATCGACTACAAGCTACCCTGGCTGTAAACGATGTGCTGCTACAAATTAGTAGCGCCTTTTTGTAAACGATGTGCTGCTATATATCACATAAGGGCTATCGAAAGAAAACAATCATCTCCCGCTTCGGTGAGATAACCGTA
>JACUUO010000006.1 GCA_014859275.1 Actinomycetota bacterium
TGTATTGTCAATACCTGATTAAATAATTTATAGCTTTTACTGCTTTTTTATCAGGGCTAAAGCCCTGAGCTACAATTCTGTTCTTCTCTTCTGGCTCCTGGCCCTGTCTTCTGTCTTCTGTCTTCTCCATCTAGACCCCCATTACAATTGGCCATTGGCTAATTCCCCTCATCTTCTACTCACACCCTGCAGCACCGCAGCACCGGGTAACTGGATACCTATATCTTAGCTTATGTGCTATTCCTTAGGGCCGAGCCTGTCTCGGCCCCTACATCCTTCACATCCCCGAACCCTGGTCCCTAGCCCCTGGCCCCTATTCACCAATTCACCCATTCACCGACTATTGGTCCTATTTAGCAACTATATTTACCAGTTTGCCAGGTACAACGAAAATATTTCTTACATGTTTATCGCCTATGTTGGCGATTACTTTTTCCGATGCCAGGGCGGTGCGCCTCATATCTTCCTCTGAAATATCAGCGGCGACCGTAATTTTATCCCTAACTTTACCGTTTACCTGAACAACTAGCGTTACCTCTTCTGCCTTTGCCAACTCTGGATCGTACTTAGGCCAAGCATGAAGGTGAATGCTTTTCTCCTTGCCCAACCCCTCCCAAAGTTCTTCGGTGAGATGCGGGGCGAAGGGTGCGAGCAACAGAACAAGATTTTCAATTGCTTCCTTAATGACAGCAGGATTACGACCAGCCCCCTCACCGTACTTATACATCGCGTTTACCAGCTCCATGGTTGCGCTTATCGCGGTATTGAAGCTGAAGCGGGCTATATCACCGGTCACCCTTTTTATCGTTTTGTGTACTATATAGCGCAGGTCTCGTTCCGCCGACCCCAGCTCGCCTGGAATTGCCGCCGTCGTACCTGCAACCAGTTGTTTGTTATCCTCAACCAGCCTCCAGACGCGGTTTAAGAACCTATACGAGCCTTCAACTCCGCGATCGCTCCATTCCAGCTCCTTCTCCGGCGGAGAAGCGAACAGGATAAAGAGTCTTGCGGTATCTGCACCGTACATGTCGATAATGCTGACGGGGCTCACAACATTACCCTTAGATTTGGACATCGTCACGCCATCTTTTAGGACCATCCCTTGCGTGAGAAGGTTCTTGAACGGTTCAACACTGCTTACCATACCCATATCGTAGAGGACCTTTGTGAAAAACCTTGAGTACAGCAGGTGGAGCACGGCGTGCTCAATTCCGCCGATATATTGGTCTACCGGCATCCAGTAATCGACAGCCTCTTTTGTAAACGGAAGTTTATCCTCACGTGGGCTACAGTAGCGCAGGAAGTACCAGGATGAATCAACGAACGTATCCATAGTATCCGTCTCGCGCCTTGCAGGTTCATCGCATATAGGGCAGACCGTCTTAACAAACGATTCATGCTTGGCAAGCGGCGAGCCACCGAAACCGGTAATCCCTACATCCTCCGGGAGAATGACCGGGAGGTCCTCTTCTTTTACCGGCACTATACCACATGTCTCGCAGTAAACTACCGGTATTGGATTTCCCCAATAGCGCTGCCTTGAGATAAGCCAATCTCGCAGCCTGTAATTTACCGCCGCTTCTCCGACTCCCTTTTCTTCTAAGTACTCGGTAACCCTCTTCACGCCCTCGGTCTGGGGTGTGCCATCAAACGGGCCAGAATTGACCATAACGCCCTCACCCTCATACGCCTGGGCCATCATATCTGGATTTAGCATTTCGCCAGATGGCTGTATTACAGCTCTAATCGGTAGGCCGTACTTCATCGCAAATTCAAAATCGCGTTGATCATGCGCTGGAACCGCCATGACGGCGCCTGTCCCATACCCCATCATAATGTAATCGGCAAGGTAGACGGGAATTTCCTCACCGTTTACTGGATTTATCACATATACCCCGGTAAAGAAGCCGTTTTTCTCCTTTTCCGCAGAGATTCGATCAATCTCTGTCTCACCGGCGACCTTTTGCCTGAATTCTACTGCACCAGCCTCGTACTCCGTCCCTTTAATGAGCTCATTAACCATCGGATGTTCCGGAGCAAGCAGGAAGAACGTCGCTCCGAACAGTGTATCAGGCCTGGTGGTAAAGACAGTAATCTTCTTATCGCTACCCCTGATTTGGAAATCCACCAGAGCGCCCTCACTTCTGCCTATCCAATTGCGCTGCATTATGCGAACCCGCTCCGGCCAGCCATCCAATAGCTTTAGATCATCCAATAGCCTTTCGGTATAATCGGTAATCTTAAAGAACCACTGCTCAAGCTCCCTAATTTCCGCAACGGTGCCACAACGCCAGCACATGCCGGCCTCCACCTGCTCGTTGGCGAGAACCGTCTCACATCCCGGACACCAGTTCACATTGGCCTTTTTGCGGTAGGCAAGGCCGCGCTCATAAAACTTTAAGAACAGCCACTGGCCCCACTTGTAATAATCGGGACTGGCCGTTGTTATCTCGCGATCCCAATCATAGCTCAGGCCGAGCTGCTTCAGTTGGACCCGCATACTGTCTATGTTGCTATACGTCCATTCCTTGGGATGGATGCCCCTGGCAATCGCTGCATTCTCGGCAGGGAGACCGAAGGCATCATAACCGATGGGATGGAGAACATTGTACCCATTCATTCTGTTATATCGTGCGACAACATCCCCTATTGAGTAATTGCGAACATGGCCCATATGAAGCTCGCCTGATGGATACGGGAACATCTCCAGTATGTATTTTTCGGGCTTCGATGGGTCCTCGAACGTGCGATAGATGTCCTGGTCTTCCCATCTCTTTTGCCATTTATTCTCGATTTCTTTGTGGTTATATCGCTCGGCCATTTAACCTCCTAAAAGCTAGGATATTTTTATGAAATAATATCGTCAAAATATTGCCCGTTATACACAACATTCTTCATTTTAAAAGAAATTACGGATAAAAAGAATGGCATAAGAGTTAATATCAGAATATTAGTATTAGGGGACGTTGTTTCACTTGTTAACTTTCTTGCAGCGCAGCCTATTTTGATGTAGCTATCAGCGGTCAGCTATCAGCCGTCAGCATGTGGGTGTGAGGTGAGGGTATTCACCCTCGCCCTGCCCTCTCCCAGAGGGAGAGGGAGATAAAATACGCCCGATAAATCGGGCAATTACGGGCGGACACATCAGCCTATTACTGGCCTTCCTGGACTAAGAAAACTCACAGTTTCTGTTAGCCAGTACCAGGGCAAAAGACAAGCTCTGCCACTTACAGTGCTGTAGCACTGGGTAACTAGATACCTACACCTTAGCTGTGTGCTATTTCTTAGGGCAAAAGACAAGCTCTGCCCCTACATATATGGATGATCATGGGAATACTTATCATCCTTGATCCACCAACTTATCATCCTTAAAGAGCCAAAGGCTCTCAATTTGTCTGAAGAGCCGTAAGACCCCCAAGTCGTCATCCTGAGCCGCAGTGAAACGGAGGCGAAGGATCTCAATCGTATTTTCTATATTTTAAGCATTAGAATGCCTTTGTATTAACCAGCACTTTATTGGTAATATGCTACCTGATGGCATAATAATGACTTGCGGCCCTATTGGGCCTCACCCTTCACTTATCTCCCACAATAATTCAATCTACTCTCTACTATCTACTTTCTACTCTCTAGAAAAAAGACCGCCAAAAGGCGGTCTTTTTTTCTGTGGAGCCAGAGGGATTTGAACCCTCGACCCCTTGGCTGCCAGCCAAGTGCTCTCCCGCTGAGCTATGGCCCCATCATTCTACTTGCTCATCGGTATTATAACGGTTACCGTCCATGCTGCCTAGTACGGGTCTCAGCAGCGGGTTCAGAAGCGAGTTCATACTTCTGACACCGGCTTATACGATCACTGGCTCTCTACCAGATAAAAATCAGCCACCCTTTCTCGTCAAAACTGATGTATAAATTATCCTTACATTATAGTAAGGATTTAGCGGGATAAAATCAACGGAAAGAACAAGGCCTGGTACCTTAACCTGTTTCTCCCCACTTCCGATGGGGGGCATCGGCCCAGAGCCTCTCTAGTCGATAATATTCGCGTTGTTCCTGTGTGAAGACATGGATTACGACTGAACCATAATCAAGTAGAATCCAGCTTTTGTCTCTATCGCCCTCAAGTCCGATCTTCCTTACCTTAAGGCCGCGCAATCTCTCCTCAATACTATCCACAATCGTCTCAACCTGGCGATTCGTCTGCCCACTGCAGATTACGAAATAGTCAGTGATTATTGACACATTGCCAATATCAATTATTACTATATCGCTAGCCTGCTTACCGGCGGCGACTGAAGCTGCTATCTCTACTATCTCCTTGGAGTCCAGCTTTGTCCTCCTCTAGTACTCCATCACACATCAGTTGACAGTAAGAAATTAGAATTTATAATCCTTACCAATAATTATGGCAATCTCGGCAAGGTCCGGGGCGGTCGCCTGGATTAATATATCCCCAACGCCGAGGATTTGCTTTACTGCCTTTGCTTTTTCTTTGAACTCTTCATTATACACGATTATCCTCGTGTTCTTATAATCAAAATTATCGGCGTTCCTAATATCACTTACCATAAACCCCTTTGCATACAGTTTATTCGAAACATCTCTGCCAATCCCGGGCTGCCCGGAACCATTTAGAATTATTACCCTAACAACTTCGGCATTCGCTTCTCTTTTTATTCCCCATAATGCCTCGAGTAGACGATTAACTTCTTCATTATCTGGTTGGCAATAAGGTTCTCCATTTATACTGATAAGTTTTACCGGTAATGAGATTATATTTACTTCTGCAGCGCTTATTCTTGTGATTTTTTTGCGGTAGGCCTCCTTCTCGGCAGCCAAGAAACCGGTCTCCACGGCCTTATTAAAAGCAATTTCAAAGCGGCGCTCGTTAACTAAATATTCAAAATCGCTATGATGCATTATAATATAGTTTTCGATCGGCACCTTGAGTAATCCCTCAACCGCCCTTTTGGTTGATTTTATACCCATGGTAAGTGAATCGCCAATCTGATCAAGCCCAAGATCAGGGGTACTTAAATAAGTCCTCTCAGGTATACTAACTGCTTGTATTGTACGGTTCTGAAAATTCAACTTGGCCAGCAACAGACCTCTCGCTTTTTCACGTCCATCTACCCCCTCGGCCCCGACCACGAGCACATTAATGAGCGGCTTAATGACAAACGGCTCTTTCTTATCCTTGGTATCTCTTTGCTCAGTTTTTACAGTTACCTTGCTACGATCTTCTCCAGGCTTTCCCTGTTCCGGTGCCGCAATCCGCAGTAAAACCAACGTAACAAGTAAGACCACCACAACCGAGGCTAGAGAGGAGATCAAAATAAACTTGCGATCGCGTTGTTTGATTTTCTCAAACCATAAACGAGCTGCAGATGAAAGGCGAGCTACTGGTGGCTTGATTTTCTTCAGCCACGGGCGAGCTACTGGTGATAACTGAGCTTCCGGTAACTCCTGTTTTTGTTCTTCTTGTGGTTCATTCTGTTCTTCTTTTTTAACTTCCGCGCGTGGCGACGAACTGGCGATCTGGGCATCCTTAAGCTGCTTTACTAACGCAGGGTCAACGGTAGCAAAGTGGTTCTTTACCTCAACGCCCAATTCTTGAAGTCTATCCATAAGTTCAATACTGGATATGCCCATCTGCTTTGCCAGCTCATAAACTCTCACGATGGCTCACTCTGTTCTTCTTGCGATTCATTCTGTTCTTCTGATGGTTCGAAAATTTCATCCATTTTGCTTTAATACCAACCTATTCCATACCTCAATCGTTGTCGGGTGTATTAGTTTCCTAGCTCTAATAAGATGCATTAGCGAGTGTGCATATGCTTCCTTAAACACCTCATCCAGATCATCAAGCGCTATTCTTCTAAGTAAGTCAAGACCTTGATACAGCCTCCCGGGCTCTATCACATCTGCTACATAGATTATCTTATCAAACTTTCCCATAAATACCGATCCAATTGTATGATTCGCTATAGAGGCGATAATCTCCTTGTCTTTTACACACAATTCCGATTCGACTAGCCGAGCACCGATCTTAGCATGCAGAAGATATGGAAATGCTAACTCGACCGGATTTACCTCAATCCCAAATCTCTCTGCCTGAGAAACAAGCTCCTCATCGCTCATCGATTTTGCGTAATCATGCAGCAGCCCAGCAATATAGGCCTTCCCTTCATCTACACCGAAGGCACGCGCCATCCTTGCCGCAGTCCCCGCCGTTCTCAAGCTATGCTCATAATGCTCTGGTATCAGTCTATTCTTCAACTTTTCTTTAATCGATTCGATATCATAACTCACGGCCGGTTTAATCTTTCCAAAATCCAGATTTTTCGATATAACTTGCTACTCCCTCAGGTACTAGATACCTTATAGGCCTATTTTCCCTTACTCGTCTTCTAATATCAGTCGATGATATAGCAAGGGCAGGTATTTCCATTATTGATACCTTAGGTTTTCCCTTTACTCTCCCTTTATCTTCGGGTAAAACATGCAACTTCTTAAACTTTTCCAGGCTATAACCTGGACGTGTTGCAGCTATAAACTCAGTCAGCTCTACGAGTTTCTCCGCATTCCTCCACGTAAGAATCTCCCAGACAGCATCGGCACCAGTGATGAAGAAAAGCTTGACCTCTGGCCCGAATATTTCGTGTAATTCGAGCAATGTATCTATGGTGTACGAGGGCCCTTTGCGCTCGATCTCAAGCCTTGATACGAAAAAATCGGGGTTGGATGCGGTTGCAATTACAGTCAAGATATATCTCTCCTCGGGAGGGAGGATTTCTTTATCGGTTTTATGAGGGGGAACCCCAGCTGGCATGAAGATGACTTTGTCCAGGTTAAACTGGAAAAGCGCTTCCTCTGCAGTCACCAGATGACCATAGTGGATAGGATTAAATGTGCCGCCCATCACCCCCAGACGAGAACGCTTCTTTTCCTCCGGCATCTCTCCACCTCTAGCGCAATACATTGCAAAACACACACCGCTTAATGTTTTGTTTATCGCTCATTAATTATACCAGTAAAATGAGTTAAGAGTTACTATATTTAAGGGGCTACTTTCATCCCCTTTGATCAGGATTAGGGGGTGAATAATAAGAATTGCAGTTGCTCGATTTATCGAGCGGAAAACATGCCCCATAAATTGGCAACCGTATTTTGGTTTTGTGCCTCAAAGACCTTGCATCTATAAAACAACAACTTAACAATCAGTGCTTTCACCAGATCGTAGCGCAGCCCTTTAGGGCTGCTACTGCGATGATATTTTAGTAGGGCTAAAGAGGTGCTACAGCTGTGGTATGCCGTAGTGTTTTAGCAGGGCTAAAGCCCTGCGCTACGGGGATGCGATGGGAAGAGGTATGACTCAAGCGAGTTGTAAAATCCCTGTGGCTAAAGATCGCCCCATAAATGGGGCAACTACGATCAGGTTAGAGCTAAAGATCGCCCGATAAATCTATTAGGCTAGAGTTCTATCCTACAGCCAAAGCTTCATTATCGCTCTCGGCATGATCGCCTAAGGGTTATCAAGCCGCGGTTGTCCAGGGTTTTTCAAGTGCGAGCGCATGAACAAGATCATGCCTGCTGATAATACCAATAAGTTGATCATTGCTCATAACCGGAACGCGTTTGACCCTGTTTCGGATAAGAATCGAGGCCACCCGGTGAACGGGATCTTTCTCGTTAACGGTTATAACGTTCTTGGACATCAGCTCATTCACCTTATCGCCCGCCTTAGCCAGTATATCATCTTCGGTGACAATACCGACGAGCTTTCCGTCGGATACCACCGGCACGCCGCTGATGTCATGCTCGGCGAGTACCTTTATCAGCTCTTCTCTTGATGTCCCGGGGCTTACGGTCACTACCTCGGCGGTCATCACATCTCGCGCAATTACCGCCCTTACGGCGCCATAAAGCACGGTTTTGTAGGCTTCCTCATAGCCCTCAACCATCTTATCGACCGAGAAGTGATCCGCTATATACTGGCGGCAAGCGCTCGCATTGATTTCCGGGATACGGTTAACCGCATTGACCAGATCGTCTAAAGAATCACCTAAGAACCCGTTCACCCCATCCTTGATTATCTCAACCGCTGCACCCCTCCTTAAAGCTAGAACTGGGGTACCGGTCGCCATCGACTCGATCATAACCAGGCCGAAAGGCTCTTCCCATTGGCTTGTAAATAGGGTCGCATAGGCGTTTTTATATAGTTCGAGCTTTTGCTCCACCGTTATATCGCCCATTATTTCAACGTCTCCCTGCGAAAGAAGTGGTTTTACTGTCTTCCTAAAGTACTCTTTCTCATGGGCTTCAGTCATCTTTATCGCCATTTTTAGCTTGCGCTTTGTCCTGATAGCAATCCTTACCGCCAGATCAAGACCCTTCTCCCAGTTAGCCCTGCCAATAAAGAAAAGATAATCTTCTTTTTTATCGGAAAATGGTACACCGCCAAGATCGATTCCGTTATAAACAGTCTGGACAAAATTTATCCCTTCCTCACCATAGAGACGGCGCTGCGTATTGCTGATCGACACGAAATAATTCTGCTGCCCAAATGCGCTCATCCTACGGGACAACTCAGCACCCCATTCTGCAGGACCATGAAGCGTATATATTGTCTTTACGGGAAGCCACGTATTGTGATACATTGTGTGATCATGGATTACATCGGCCTTCTCCAAAAATGATCTAACAAATGAATACTCCGAAAATGCACTCTGTAGCGGTGTGCCGTAACCTGGCCAATCCTGACCTATATGCTTTGGGGTTATCGGTACCAGCTGTGCCTTGGTACGAGAATCACCAGCTGCAAAAAGCAGCACATCATGCCCCCTATCTACTAATCCATCGGCCAGCTGGCTTACTACAAGCTCAGCTCCCCCATAGCCGGTGGGCGGTATGGGAAGCCAGGGTCCGGCAATCATAGCTATCTTCATAATTCGCCTCCTAAAACTGAAATCTAAGCGACCCCGCACAGACGGAGTTTAACCCGGCTATTATCTAGTCAATAAATTGGATGGCTAGGCCAAGGTCTACCGCAGTATCCAGGTCTAGCTAAATTTTTATACCCTTTTGCTGAACTACAAAAACCGCTGGAGCAGTTATTTAAAATAGTGCAAACAGTTTGCGCCGAACCGTATTGTGGTATTTAAACTGCGATGTCTAAAATTGGGAAATCGCAGGTCATAAAGCAAATCCGTGAGGACATCGCAAATTGCGACTTTTGCCGGATGCTTGCCGGTGTCGGCGATATTCCGGTGTTTCCCCGCGGGAACTTGGATGCCGCCTGCATGCTTGTCGGAGAGGGGCCCGGCGAGCAGGAAGAAAAGCAGCAGAAGCCCTTTGTCGGTGCAGCCGGTCGGCTTCTCGAAGAAACCCTTAAGAACCTTGGTTTCGATATCGAGCACGACTTTTATATAACAAACATAGTGAAGTATCGGTCTTTTAATACGCTTCCCTCAGGAAGAAAGGCGAATAAACCACCCACGGTGAAGCATATAAATGCCGAGCGCGATTTTCTAGAGCGCGAGATAGCTATTATAAAGCCGAAGCTCATCGTGGCACTTGGTGCCAAAGCAAGTCAATGGTTCTTGGGAAAAGGTTTCAAGCTCACTCAGGATCACGGCAAGTTTTATAATTGGCATGGGATCGAAGTTCTACCTACCTATCATCCAGCGGCCATACTCAGAGCCCGCGCTGCCGGTAACGGCGGGGAAAGGGTGCAAGATTTCAAGCAAGACCTGCAGAAGATAAAGGAGATTATAAATCCTCCCCTTTAATTAAGGAAAATTAAAGAAATCGGTCTGACTGTAAGCATCGGCGGCGCTGGAGTCTTCGATGGAATTTTCCTCACCGGAATAATTGCTGCTCTTTTCTTGACCCGATGAGTTTCTTGCCGAGCACTGCTTACACTGCTTATAAATTCCAGTGATTTTCAGCCCCCTGGCTGGACCCCATCCCTTATAGCTGGCAAACGTTAGCAATCGATCTTTGCTTTTTCGCCAAAGCTATAATAGAATGCTAATATTGCGTTTAGGTAGAGACAAATAAGGGAATAACTAGTATAAAAACAAGGCTTTCAAGTAACGAGCAAGACCAAGACCACTATAAATCCCCTATTCACAGCAAAAATCAAAAAAGCGCCTCAGACTTGAAATGCCCTCGGGAGGCGTGTAGTTATGAATCAGCAGAGAGCGGTTGCTAAAAGTTTGGATCGAGCACCAACGAGGAGGAGAAATAGCCGCATAAAAGCAAGATCACTCTCCTTTTCGATAAAATACAATCCCCCTGGTACCTGCGAATTATCGTTCGGGGGTTCAATGACCGAGCCGTTTTTAAGCGCAGATCATTTTCCGTTAGACAACATTTTCGAAAGCAAGCTGGATAGAGCCTACATCGATTTGATGGGAGTGAAGTACATCGACGATGCTGGTATCAAGCTTCTACTTCAAATTATGAAGAAGATTGAAAGAAAGGGTATCAAGTTCCAGCTGTTTTACGCCAGTGGTCAAGTTAGCTCAAAAATTGAGTCATCTGGACTTAATGATTACTTCGCAAAACCGAGTTGGTTCTGCGAAGAGCGCACAGATTTCAATCAGTGATGGCCAATCCTGCAATCCGCGCATTAAGGTACTCTTCGCTCATTTAGGAACCTTCTTATCTGCTTGCACCTGTCGGCATATCGTCCGTGATGGGTATGGATCGAATATGGCCGAAAATATGAACGATAAGCATCAACCCCGGCTGAGATAAGGGGCGCACAATGAGCCTGTTTGTCTAGGCATTCATGGGCCTTTCCCCCACTTGGAGGTCTCTTGACTAGCTCCATTGCCGTCTTGCCGGAAGTCCTATAGCGGTTATTATCAACGTATCCATTCTCGTTGTGGTAGCTGCTGCGCTCTACCTGCGTCCGCAACTTCTTGAGAGCGTGAAGTAAGTAAATGCCTAGCATGCTGCTACGGGGGATGTAGATAAAATGCCCGATTCATCGGCTTAGGAAGGCTACCGGATAGTGGCAACCGAAAATAGTCCATCACCATTTTAAGGTCGAATATAAAATCGGTGACTAATAATTTATTGAGTGGGGCAAAATACCTACATGAAAAATAGTGGACGTGCACTTACAACGTTATCTGCCCTTATAATAATTATTGCTACCCTACCTCTTCTCCTAACTGGCTGCCCGAGGCAACCAGCTGAGAGGCTCCCTACAACAACCACCACCCGGGTTGACGAGAGGCCCGCCTTACCACAGGAGATAAATGGCCTTGACCAACCGGTTGCAATGGCCTTCTCGCCTGATGGGCGCATCTTTATAACCGAGCGAGTCGGGCGCATCAGGATTTTCGAGGAAGGGCACCTCAGAGAGCAACCCTTTGCAACTGTTGATGTGCCTCGATTGAGAGGCTACCACGAGACCGGTCTTCTAGGAATAGCTCTCCATCCTGATTTTGAAACCCAACCTTACATATACGTTTATCACACGCATACAAGAGATGGTCGTCTATTCAATAGAGTTGTCAGGTTCAGGGATGATTCTGGGGGTTCGCCAAGCCCCGAGATAATAATCGACAACATACCGGCTGGACGTATACATAACGGAGGCATAATTGTATTCGGACCGGATGAAAATCTCTATATCTCAACCGGAGACTCCGGCCAGAGCAACCTCGCCCAGAATATTGATTCAACCGCCGGGAAGATTCTGCGCGTTGAACCCAACGGCGACATTCCGGCAGATAACCCCTTCCCTAACTCACCCGTCTACTCCTACGGGCATCGAAATGTCTTCGGGATGGCCTTCCATCCCGAAACGGGCGTACTTTATATTACAGAGAATGGGCCGGATCGGGATGATGAAATAAACAGGATTGAGGCTGGCGGGAACTTTGGCTGGCCTATCGTAACCGGAAGAGCCGGGGATGAGCGCTTTATCGACCCGCTCACCACATATACCCCAAATATCGCGCCGACACAGGCGATATTCTACACCGGGGATCTAATCAATAATATCAGAGGTAGATTCATCTTTGGGGCTTATAACACCGGCAATCTCCGGGCACTTGAGTTAGCGGGGCCAGGCAACGGCCGTGTAGAGCGAGATGAGGTGGTATTCGATGCAAACCGACCAATCATTGGGGTCGCACAATCACCGGATGGCGCTATATACATTGCCAATACTGATTCAATTAGAAGGATTGAGAGGTTGGAGGATTAGTCATACTGACGGATCCAAAAGGCCATCTATATGTTTCTCAGCCTTTCTCCACTTCTCAAAAGGCAGGTTATCCTTAACCGACTTAGCAAAATCTTGAAGGCCGTCTAGTTCCAGAGGCACCCTGATGGTGCCCTTAGAGCTGGTTATGGTAAAACAGGAGCCAGGTCTAGGGAACCCCGCGCTAAAATAGACTGAATCTACCTCATCCCATCTAATAAAAAGCTCCTTAGACCATATCTGCCTCTTAATCCCACCTCTCATTATCCTGTAAGATGACCCGAAATATCTAGTGATCTCGCGCTGGGCCTGAACGGTTGCCATTGTTACTGGTACCACCATCAATAGTAAACTTAAGCTGCGTTCTCCTTTTAGGAACTCAGTAATAACAAAATATAGCGGGAGGGTTATCGCCAATACAATAAGAACGATTATCCCAACCCTCTTACCGGCGCTGTTTAAGGCGCTGTATTCCAAAATCAAATCACCCGATAATCTATCTCTACGTGCTTTCGGTTTGCCTATCTTCCAAACGGCCATTCTTGCACCTTTCTCGGCTGCTATCCCCTTAAAGCACATTCGATATATCTATAGCCCTATCGGTTATATTTTTATCGGCGTTTATGATTCCTCTCGTAAAAACACCAATTGCTGTAAACTATCTCGCCTGCCCGTTTGGGGGGATGCCGCAGGGTGGCCTATAGCAATAACCGACATTAGCTCAAAACTGCCAGGAACATCGAGTGTCCGTTCAACCATCTCCCTTTTGGTCAGGATCTGCCCTAGCCAGCATGCCCCCAAACCCAGAGAGTGTGCCATAAGAAGCATGCTCTGAATACAGGCACCAATTGCCTGAACATCTTTTGTTCTATCGTATGTAACAAGGCGGTCTAAAAAGACAGCAATTAAAACATCGGCACTAAGAATTATCGATGAATATCTCGTGGCTGCTGCCAATTCTCTCTTTGTCTTGTCTTTTCTAACGACCGCAAACCGCCAGGGCTGGTTGTTTAAACCAGATGGCGCCCAACGTCCCGCCTCAAGTATTGCGTTAACATCAGCATCATCTACTCTCTCCCCGGTAAACTTTCTTACGCTCCTTCTTGTTCTGATAATTTCGAGTAACCCCATGCGACCCCTTTTCTAGTTAGTCAACCATCAACCTAATCAACCTAATCAGCCTGCCCCTGGCCAGCAATATCCTATTTTATAGAGCCTCTGTAAGCCCGATACACGAGATGACTACATAAAATCCTAGCGCAATACTTGTATTAATAGATAGTATACATTAGATAACCCAGAAGAGCTAGCCTATATATTGCTAGCCTATATATTAATAGGTAGAGAAGCGAGCGAGCGCCTAAGAGGATAAGCTGGCAATAATGAAAATACTATTGAGATTCTTCACTCCGCTCACGCTACGCTATAAGAATGACATCTTCTATAATGGTGAATAGTTACAGGGTGCTGCATTGCGGAAGTTAGAAGATGGGTAGGAGGGTAGATATATAAGTAGGGGTCTGGTATAAAGGCTGAATTTATTGCCAGGGTCTCCCTTCAGGAGATTGTATTTGACAGATGCAGCAACAAAATGAACTAACTCAGTATCCTCAAAGCTCGAATTGGCATCGATTACTTTAAGAAGTGCACCGTCAATGAAGCTCATCGTACTTGAAACATCGATAATTGTCGCCGTGGTCTCAGTACTGGGACAGGACCCTAAAACGTAAATGTCGATGGACAGCGATCGTTTAGAACGCATATATCACACCTGGGCTTCCTGGCACCGCAAATTGCCCTCCCGTGCTCAATCAAAAGATAGGTAAATGTAAACCACTCATCTTTAGGGATAATGTCCATCAGATCTCGCTCTACCCTCACAGGATTGGCATTTTCACTAAGGCCAAGGCGATTTGAGAGACGCTTAACATGGGTATCGACCGCTATCCCTTCAACCACCCCAAAAGCATTTCCAAGGACTATATTTGCGGTCTTTCTCGCAACACCCGGGAGTTGAATTAACTCCTCCATGGTGGAAGGAACCTCGCCGCCAAACCGATCGATTACCATGCTGGCGGCTCCTTTAATATTCCTGGCCTTGTTGCGGAAAAATCCAGTAGGGCGGATGTCCTGCTCGAGTTCCTCGAGTGATACATCTGCATAGTCATTAATATTCTTATACTTCTTAAAAAGACCCACCGTGACCTCGTTTACTTTTTTATCCGTGCATTGAGCAGATAAGATCACCGCGACAAGAAGCTCAAATGAGTTAGAGTAATTGAGGACTATACCGGCTTGTGGATATTCACCTCTCAGGCGCTCAATTATATCCTTTTCCCTATCTTTAACCAGCACCCAGCAGACCCCTCGCTGTTCTATTCCTCACCAAAACTGATCGCCCCTGCCGGACACTCCTCGACCGCCTGCTCACAACAATCAGAGAGGTTGCAATCAGCACCCTCTATTACATGTGAAAGACCATTATCGTCACCAAGCTCGAATATGCTCGGGCAGACGGCTTCGCAACTGCCACAACCGATGCAGAGATCATGCTCTACCTTTGGAATCATCTTTGTCCCCCTACGATTAAGTGTAACAGATTGGCCAGTTGATTATCATCAAATTTCGGCTTTCCACTTAGGAAGCACCCATTCATTTTGCAGCAATAGGCTTTGCCTTGCTTGCTGGCATCGAAATCTGAGGCATTCCAGCAGTTACCCATAAATTAGGTAACCGCTATTATCTGCTCAACATTCTATAAAATACTTGGAAACCTTAAAAAAGAAGGATAAAATCGAATCACTAGGATCTATGATATATATGATATCGCTAATTACTGCGAGGCTTATAATTTCTTGGTTATAGATCCTAGCTATACTTTAGATATTAATTATGACTAGATAGGAGGCTAATCCGGTGCATTTCCCTGTCTCGGGCGTAGATGTTCTCCCCCCAATCCCCCCGCTGGTTGCTCTCGCTGTATCTTCAATAACCGCTTCTGCAGGTGTATCCGGTGCTTTTCTCCTGTTACCATTTCAGGTCAGCGTATTGGGGTTTACAAGCCCAGCCGTCAGCCCGACTAACTTGATTTATAATATTGTCGCTATTCCAGGCGGGCTGTACCGGTACATTAAGGAAGGGCGTATGGCCTGGCCTTTGACCTGGGTGGTTATTCTCGGTACGCTGCCAGGCGTTTTTGTTGGTGCGCTTATCCGTATAAGATATTTACCCGATCCACGCGCCTTTAAGCTATTCATGGGATCGGTTTTACTCTATCTTGGCGTGCGCCTGCTTTACGAAACGACCGGGCGCTATATCAAAAGCAAGGCGCAGAGTAAGGCCATAGAGGAGAAGTTCCGCGAGCGGGTTAATCAAGCCAGGGGTACGGCTAAAGCGCAGATAACTGCAGGGCTGCCAGTCGATGCGGTAGTCAAAACAAAGCACATATCCCTCCTTCGCATAGAGTATACGTTCTGGGGTGAAACTTTTTCTTTCAGCACCCTTAGCGTATTCTTTCTTGCTCTTGTTGTGGGCTTAATCGGCGGTATTTACGGTATCGGCGGTGGAGCAATTATCGCTCCCTTCTGCGTATCCTTTCTCGGCCTTCCCGTATACACGGTAGCCGGTGCCGCCTTAGCGGGAACCTTTCTTACCTCAATCGCAGGAGTAACATTCTTTCACATTCTTGACTTTATGCCGCTAAGCAGCCAGGCCTCAATCGCGCCCGATTGGGCACTGGGAGCGCTATTTGGGGTGGGCGGCCTTCTCGGCACCTATTTCGGCGCACGCATACAAAAGTTTCTACCCGATCGCCTTATCCGCAGCATTCTCGGCACCCTGATAACCTTCCTGGCCATCCAGTACATCGTACAGTTTTTCATGTAGTTCTCTTATTGGATGGTAGTTTGATCAATCGATATCTGGTACTTTATTAGAAGCCATCACCTATTTCCATATTGCCTAGAGCGTTATCTTAGGTTATAATTCCTTAACTTTATAATGATTGTGAGGGTTTGTACATGAAGCTCAATATTAAACTCTTATCAGTAGTAGTTATTGGCATAGCGGTATTATCTGGAGGCACGCTGTGGGCGACCTCGCAATCAGGATTTTGCCAGTCTTGCCACGAGATGAAGGAGGACTATCGTGCCTGGCAAGCCTCAACTCATAAAGATGTCAGTTGTATATCTTGCCATATAGGACCTGGAGCTATCAACTTCATACAGCATAAAATAGTAGCTGTAAAAGAAGTAGCCTATCACATCACAGGTAACTATGAGAAACCCATTAACAAGAATGCTACACTTAGCGAAAGTTTGCCGTCTTCGCACTGCGCGTCTTCATCCTGCCACGACTCGCCCGGAAAAATATCTAATGAGCGGCTGATATTTGATCACGATAAGCATAAGAATACCAACTTAAACTGCGCATACTGCCATAACAGAGTTGCTCACCCGGGACTAGAGGATTATAAAGACCGTAAAAGCATGTCCTTATGCGTCGATTGCCACCAGGAGAAGAACGGTCCAACTAAATGCGACGCCTGCCATCCGGCCGAATTCGAGCGTAGGCCCGCTTCTCACATAAAAGAAGACTGGCCAAAGGGCCACGACAAAGGCGATGTATCGGCTTGCTCCGACTGCCACTTTTATACAGACCGCTTCTGCACCGGCTTCATGGCCTGCCTGTGCCTCACGAGGAGGGCTGGCGGGGTTCTCATGGCAAGAATAGGTCTTTGTTAGACCTGTGCAGCAAGTGCCATGATAAGGAGACTTATTGCACCAAGTGCCATGGTCCAAAATAGAATCCTAATAAAGATCTATTGTACACAGTGCAATACCTTCCTTTATAAATACAGGAAAAGAACTAACGGGGCCTTGGTTAAATGCCATGCCGATAGAATTATTGAGGATGGTACCAGGGGCGATTTAAAATGCCCCGGTTGCGGCCAAGAATTCGCCAGATTTAAGATGATAAAAAACCGACTAGTTCAAAAGATTATTCGAGGTAGGGTCTTCATCAAAGGCCATCTTAAAAGGTAGCTCTATTACTTATAAGGGGTCGATATCGACCCCTTATTCTCAGTTAATCTTCACGAGGCTTTCTGCGGCCTTAATGACTATGTCTTTATTCGGGCCTGACAGAGAGGGCCACGACGTTATTTCTACGGTTGAGTTGCCAACATCGATAAAGAGCCTATAAATAAAGGGGCGCACTTGGTCAATTCTTTCCCCATATCTAGTTTTCTCCTCATATAAGATAGCCGGTTTTTCACTAATTGTAATCTCTGTTTTTGTAGGCTCTATCCATCCCCCAGGTACCCCAGGTGGTGAGTCTGGGCAAGTTCCTTTGATTAAGGAGGGTTTGAAGGCAGGCCGGTTCGTGATGAATAAAGTATTGTGTTCTGGATCATTATAAACAGCAACATACTTGCTATCAGGGGCACCTTGAAGAGTGCTATCGGACGGCCCGCCTGACCCGTCTTCCGGCCATCCCTTGTAATAACCGAAACCACCAAGTTTGAATCCTTCGAAAGATTCTCCTACATAATAAAGATCGAACTCTTTGAACTTCTTAGCTTTAGCAGGTGAAAAGTTGAGTTGGGTTATGGAGTCGGCGTTTTCGGGCACCTCGAGACTGAATACATCCTCAGTAAGGTCTTGTGCATCGAGCAGTTTAAAGTCCTCAAACATCACCGTTCGCTTATAAATTATCTCCCTTTCTTGATTCGGTTCAACCTTCCATGTTTGGTAGGTAATTCTTAGAGGTTGATAATTGTCTTTTCTAATATCACTGACGATCTCACTGCTCATAACACCGCTATCACTGCCATCATTATCAGGTAGCGGCCCTCCCGAATGGGAAGTCGTCTCTGAATAGGAAATCGACTCAGAGGTTGTAGGCTTTGCTGGTAGAAGAATGTAGCCATAAATATCACCTTCTATCCTGGCTATCTCACCGGTTAACCTGTCTATCTCACTGCTAATGTCACTGCCATCATTAGCTTTTTTGGATAGCGTCTCTTTCAACCTATAGGCCTCAACACCATCAACAGTTTCTTCACTTAGGATCACTGCTTTGTCATTCTTAAGAAGTTCTCGGTACCGCTTAATATAGCCACTCACGGGATCACTAAAGCGCGAGGCGTAGATCTTCGGGGTATCCACTCCTCCTACATGGAGCTTATCGCCATCTTTTACCACATATAGAGTACCCTCATCCCTCACGAGCACCTTCCCCGTAAATTCCTTACCATTCCTAGAGCGATAATGACGAATCCATTTCATCGTCTTTTTATCATAATCAACCCAGAACTCATCCTGCCAAGAAATAGGCTCCTCTCCACTCTGCCCCCTCTGCCAAGCAGGAGCATCAGGCTCCTTATCTAGCTGACCCTTAATTTTATAGTAAGTGATCTTCCCTGGTTGCCCCATAGCAGCGATGGCTCTTTGCATAATTAGAGTATCTGATGGCGGGTTAAAGATTCCAGATAACAGAAATGCGGTAACTAAAGCAGCTATGATACCGCCAGCAAGTAAGATCTTTAGCAGCTTTTTGGATAACCTCCGGGTAGACGCCGAGCCCTGGAGGCTGCACGCATCTTCCCCTTTCTCCACCTTATGAAGTATGCGATCCTGCACATCCTCATCAAGCTTGATATCCTTACGGAAGGCGTTTCTGACTCTTGTCGCGGTCGATACCATTTCAGAGGAATCAGAAATGCCTTGCTCAATTTGAGCTGCCAGCTTCTCCGCCTCTCGTTTCTCGAACCAGTAAAACATCGGCATTCCCCTCCTTTAAGATTCTTCTTAATCCTTTTATACCGCGGTAAAAAAGCATCTTCACCGCACCTTCCTTCTTACTAAGGAAATTGGCCACATCTTTGAAGCTCATGTCCTCAACTATCTTCAGGTATATTACCTGCTGCTGTTTTGGATTCAGGCTTCTAAGGGCCTGCCAAACCTCCTCGTCCTCCCATGGCGAGTTAAAATGGCCTTGAGCTACTTCGAGCTGCTCCTCCAAATGCCCAAGCCTCGTCGCTTTGCGGTATCGGTCGATACAGAGGTTGCCGGCAACCGTAAAAAGCCAGGCTAATATGCGATCCTGCTCTACTTTATCGTAGTTCTCTAAGAATCTAACGAATACTTCGGCCGTGATATCCTCTGCATCCTGATCGGAATTCATTCGAAAAAGGCAGTAACGATAGATTCTCTCCACGTGTGTCCGGTAAACATCAATGAGGTGATCTTCGACCACGAACTCCTCCACCTCCTTAAACAGGTGAGCTCAACCCTTTACTTACTTTAACAATTAGGAGCGCAAAAAAGTAACATAGTCTGTAGATCAGGGATTTGGGTACCTTATTGAAGGGGGTTGTTTTTCTCTGCAAATTTTCCGCTATTCCCTTGCATATATGAGAAAAAATGGCTCGAGAGAGCCATTTTTACTGTCTTGCTCCTGGATCGAACTAAAGATCAGCTGTAGGGGTTGAGCCTGTCTCGACCTTTCTTAGGGCGGACACGTCGGCCCATCACGGGCCCTCATGGCCTAAGAAAACTCACGTTTCCATAGCCAGTACCAGGGCAGAGACAAGCTCTGCCCCTACATATATGTTTGATCATGGGGGAATCCTTCCCCAGGAATAATCCCCCTTGCAGGCTAACGCCCTTTCTCCCCTCAAGGGGAGGGACTAGTCCCAAAGACGTATGTTCTGTTTCGCCCACCTCTCTTGGCCACATAGAGCGCCTCATCAGCAGCCTTAACCAAGTCCTCGGGGGTTGCTGCGTCGGTTGGGTAACAAGCAACGCCGAGGCTGATTGTCCTATTAACGACAGGCAGCTCCTCATTGCCTGGGAAATCTGACTGCTCAACGGTACGTCTTATTCTCTCGGCAACCACTAAAGCATTCTTTTTATCGGTTGCCGGCAAGATCACCGCAAATTCTTCGCCTCCGTAGCGGGCAGGCACGTCTATATCTCGAGTATTCTTTTTCAGTATCTGCGCTAATCTCTTTAACGCCAAATCTCCCTTTGGATGGCCGAAAGCGTCGTTATAATCTTTAAAATAATCAATGTCGATCATGATAAGAGAGACAACTTGGTTTGTCCGCTCAGCGCGGCGCACCTCTTCCCGAAGCTTCCCTTGGAAATAACCGTGGTTAAACAGTTCGGTCAATCTATCAGTATCTGACAACCACTTGAGCTCCTCGCTAAAAAGCGCATTCTGGAGAGCAAATGCGCTCATCACCGCGATGTTTTCATATCTCTCCTGCTCTACAGGAGTTAGCTCTCGGCTCTTGGTGGTCGCGGTTGCTAGAACTCCGAGGATTTCATCTTGCATCCTTAACGGTATTGCAATTTGTGAGCCTGTCCAGGTGCTATCATAAAGGAATGAAACTTCTGGCGCCGGGTCCGTCTCCCTTATCATCTCTTCTCCGTTGGCAGCTAGACCAATGATTGTTTCTCCGGGCAAGACTCTTGCCCTGAAACCAGAGGGAGCGCGGCCTCGTGTGCTTTTAAGCTCAAGGTCACCTGCTCGGTGGTCAAGAAGGTATGTGCATGCGATTTCGGCGGCAAGTATTCCGACCGCTCCATCGGAAATAAGCTCGCACACCTGTACGAGATTAAGGCGCCCAGCTAGCGCTTTGAAGAATTCATGGGTGAAATATAGTTCCGCAAGCCTTCCCTCAAGCTCAACGTTGGTTTTTGTAAGTGTTTCGTACTCTTTTTTAAGAGCATTGTGAGCCTTGGTGCTCTTGTCTATCGCTCGTTCAAGTCTCTCTATCGCCCCGATCATGTCAATAAGAGCTTTTGAGCTTAGACCACTGATAATATGAACCCCGGGCGTGGTTATAGCCGAAGCCATCCTGGCGACCTCAACGTTGCCGGTCAGATCAATTACGGAATTGAAATTTTGCGACCCCAAGTTGCTTTTGAGTGATTGAAGCTTGGTTTTATGATGGTCGGGGGAGATTTCAATTACAGCACATGGCTCGAGACCCGAGACCTCGGAGAACATCCTGGCTATTTTGCAATCACCCTTATTAACAATGAACAATGGTTTGGAACCGGGTAGGTTAAGGAATTCCCTGTTCTTGCTAATTTTCGCTCCTTTGGGCTCCTTAGTTCTTCTCATTAGAAACCTGCCCTTCTATAATCGCTTTGTTTTGCCGCTTGCAAGCCTTACTACCAAGCAACCGGTCTTAGTATCAAAAAAAACCGAGCGGGCCGTTTGGCCGCCTACATCCGAGGCGACAAGGGGTATGCCCATCTGTCTAAGCACCCGCCTAACCATTTCTATATTGTTTCTACCGATGGCTCCAATAGAGGAGGCTTTACTTTCAAACATTGCGGACCCTCCCGCTATCTTGGCCACAATCATACCGTTGCACCCGGCCTCCTTCATTTTCTTAAGCATGCTTGGAATAGCCTGATCTGCATACTTGCCGGGTGCATGAATTGACCGAGATATCTCCTTTGGCAGCATGATATGGGCCAGTCCACCAATCTTACGTTTTTTGTCATAGAGGGCGACGGCAACGCATGATCCAAGCGCACGACTTACCAGTATTGCCGGTTCTTTCGAGACCCTAAGCTCACCTAAACCGACGTCTATCTGCCATTTCTTTAGCTCTCCAACCATCGTCTAATGTACTCCCATTTTTGTTAGTACTGTTTGCAACGCATTTGGATTTGGCAGAAAGACAATATGCCCCTCAATCTCATCTTCGTTATCTATAAACCTTGTTTGGATCAGGATTCCAAACCCAGCCTCAAGGTCAAGCTCGAGCGCTACAGCCTCAACGAGCGCCCCACCCATATCAAATGAGAAGCTTGGCTCAGAGGCTGCTGCTTTTAGACCAGTAAATTCGCTCAGTGCATCAAGGTAGGAACTAATCATGATGTCGCCAATCCTGGTCAGCAGATGTTGCCCCTCATCACTAAGGCAAGCTGTGCTCTCGCTTTTTCCTAAGAGAACCGAGACCATGCGCTTGGCACTACCCTCAGACATTAAGAAAAGCGTAGATCCATCAATATCACCGGTGATTCTTACGTAGACTCCTGCTATGAGTTCCTCTGGTTCATGAATTATTTCCGTCGGCAACTTGATGGGTGGAATGATCTTGACGTGGGGCACCAGGATCAAGATCTTCCTGTCCATCAGGCGTGAAAGTGACGTCGCTGCATGACCGGCTCCGATATTTCCGGTCTCCCGCAGAGCATCAAGAGCGAACTCCCCAAAATTCACATTACTAGGCATAACTCCCTCCTAGGTCGTGCCGATTTTGCAATAGACTTCTAGGATCAATGACAAGGGCCACTCTCCCATCTCCCAGCACGGCCGATCCTGCAAGGCCGTTGATACATTGCAAGAATTCGCAGAGCGGCTTAACGACGATTTCCTGTTTTCTGAGCACATGCTCGACCTTTAACCCGATCTTGTTATCGCCAACCTGGACGATTACAGCATAGCCCGGTTCCCTACCTGGACCAATCCCGCCAAAGATTGCCTGTTGGTCAACCAGGGGAACCGTCTCCCCTCTCATGATGACAACCTGACTGTCCCCTATCCTGCGCACATTACCATTGCGGCAGGATACTATATCGATAACGTTGCTTAAGGGTAACGCAAAGATCTGCCTTCTAATGGTAACCATTAGAGCGGGGATTAGGGCGAGCGTCAAAGGGACCTCAAGGCTGAAGGTTGTTCCAAGGCCAAGCTTTGAGTGGATTCTTAAAACCCCACCCAACGCATCAATCTTATCTTTGACGGCATTAAGGCCGACTCCTCGGCCAGATATTGATGTAGCCTCGCTCATAGTTGTAAATTTAGGCCTATACAGCAGCGAGTATGCATTATCGCCCTCCATCGACTCGATCTCCTCTTTAGTTGCCATACCCTTTTCCAGGGAAATTCGCTTAATCTTCTCCACATCAATCCCTCTGCCATCATCAGAGACCTCAATGATAGCAATGTCATGCTTCCTTGCAGCAGAGAGGCTGATCGTGCCCCGTCTCGGTTTTCCTGAATCAACGCGATCATCAGGAGGCTCTATTCCGTGATCGACAGCATTCCTCAATAGATGGACCAATGGTTCGCTAATTTCATCAAGGACCATCCGGTCAAGCTTAATATTGTGATCTTTAACCATCAAGTCGACTTCTTTGCCAAGTTGGTGTGCGGCATCTCGCACCATCCTTGGGAATCGGTTAAAGGTATAGCTGACAGGAACCATCCTCATTTGCAGGGTCTCTTGCTGGAGCTCTGAGGCTATTATGTTTAACTTATCGAATGCAGTAGTGAGAGATTCAAACTGCTTCGAGGATATGATGACCTCAAGATGTGTCAGGCTAATAACCATCTCGCTAACTAGGTTAAGAAGATTATCTAGGTGGGCGGCGTTTACTCTGATCGTCTCACCATGCGTTGTCTGTTTGATCCTCGAGACGGCTTTATCTCTTTGTTTTGGCGGTTTAACATCTGGCGCTTTTATATCACACTTTAACTTATTTATGACGACGGTTTCTATCTCTGAGATATATGCCCCTCTGCCCAAGTCGAGCGCCGACTTTAATTCTTCTAGGTTATCGATATCGCCATTCTTTAGGAACGAATTTAAAGCATCCAGGCAGCTAAATAATAGATCAAGAAGCTCGCCGTCAATTGCGATCTCTCCACTTCTGACTCTGTCAAGCAGGGTCTCCATACCATGGGTAAGGTCAGCCATCCTATCAAAGCCCATCGTGGCCGCCATGCCCTTCAAAGTATGCGCGATGCGGAACGTCTCGTTTATTTGGGATTCGTTAGCACCATTTCTCTCAAGGGCAAGAAGCGAATCATTGAGGCCATCAAGCAACTCTGCTGCTTCTGTGTTAAATATATCATGATAGGCTGAGGCGTCTAAGCTCATCCTGTGCCCCCTCTCCGGCACAGATATGTATGAGCGCTTTGGCAATCCCGGTAATAGGGAGCACTTCATCCACACAGCCCTTTTCAAGGGCCGCCTTTGGCATTCCGAAAACAATGCTTGTTTCTTCATCCTGAACAATTGTCTGCCCACGCCAGCGCTTGATTAATTGCATGCCGTTAGCCCCATCTACTCCCATCCCCGACAGGAGAACCCCGATACTTCTTGACTTAAATCGTTTAGCCACCGAAACCATCAGCTTATCCACCGATGGTTTAACTCCCCATAGCTTCGGACCTTCCTCAAGTATTATTATTGGTTTACCACTTTCTTTTCCAACAACCATGTGAAAGCCACCTGGGGCTATAAAGGCTACACCTGGGCTGATCACATCCCCATCCTCCGCTTCCTTGACAATCATATTTGATAATTGGCCGATTCTTTCCACGAACGATCTTGAGAAGCCTGGCGGCAAGTGCTGAACTATAAGAACAGATGCTGGTAAACCCTTGGGTAGAGATTTTAGAACAACCTCAAGAGCGTCTAGTCCACCAGTCGATGCGCCCATCGCCACTACCTTGTTCATGAAGAGCGCCTCACGGCAATCCGGTAGCTGAGTCTGGTCCGCTCGTTGAGGTATTGGGGCATCTGAGCTTGCGCTTTGCTTTGATAAGTTTACTGCAGCAACAGCCTTGATTTTATCTACCAGCTCAGCAGCAAATTCTTCTGAATCTTTAAGCAAGATATGAGAAGAATTTGCAATGAAGCCTGCAGCCCCCTGACTGATTGCCTCACATACCACTTCTGGCGAACTTGCACTGCCTACCATTAAGACTCGGGTTGGATGCTCCTTCATAATGTACTTGAGTGCCTCCAACCCATTCAGCTTTGGCATCTCGATGTCGAGCGTTACCACATCAGGGGAGAGAAGCTTTGTCTTTTCAATTGCCTCTAGCCCATTCCGGGCAATGCCAACTATCGCTACCTCGCTGTCTGCCGAAATTATATTCACTATAATTGAGCGCATCAGCGCTGAGTCATCAACAACCAAAACACGTATTGGCATTGGATTGTCATCCGTTCTCTAATTACTTGTTAAGGGAGTTAGTAAGCGTTTTGATTATCTTGTTTGGCTGAAATGGTTTGGTAATGAAATCTACCGCTCCAGCCCCGAGGGCTTCAAATATCAATTTCTCCTGGCCCATTGCGCTAACCATCACAACTCTGGCATCCACATCGTTTTCGAGAATAATCTTAAGCGCTGAGATGCCATCCATCTCAGGCATGGTAATGTCCATCGTCACAAGATCGGGCTTGAGATAATTGTACTTATCAACAGCCTCAACACCGGTGGCTGCCTCTCCCACGACAGTAAACCCATTGCGCGTAAGAATATCCTTTATCATAGTGCGCATAAATACTGCATCATCGACAACCAAGACGCGTTTCACTCTACCTGCGCCTCCCTCATCGATTTTACAGTCCTCGACGATAGCGAGATTCTGCTCAAGCTGCGGGAAGGAAGGATCTTTCCGGGATCCAAGAGAATTATGAGACGATCGCCAATATTAGCAACCGCCCGCAGCACATCCTTCACTTCCTTGCCTATTGCCAGGTTAGGAATAGGGACAACTTCATCGCCGCTGAGTTTCAGTATCTCCGTCGCCATATCCACCTGTAAACCGATCTGCTGGTTATCGCTCAAATTAATCACCACGATGCGCTCATTTGAGGTAAACTCCGTTCTCGGGAGATTAAATCGCTCTCGCGCATCAATAACCGGGATAACCGTCCCGCGCAAGTTAATTAGACCAATGACAGATTTTGGCGCTCTAGGCAGCGGTGTTATCTCGGTTGGCCGGATTATCTCCGACACGGCGAGAACCTCCATGCCAAACTCCTCGTCACCAATGCGAAAAACAACCACCTTTTCCTCACTAGAAACCCCTGTAACCATACTTGACTCACCTTATCTTAAACCGACCGACTGATTCCCTGAGCTCATTAGCCATTTCAGCAAGCTCTTGAGATGCGGCAGTGATTTCTTCCATGCATGCCGTCTGTTCTTCGGTCACAGCAGCTGTTTCCTGCGCGCTTGCGGCGTTCTCTTCGACAACAGAGACTATATCGGCCATAGCTCTTTCGACCTTTTCTGAGGCGATTGTCTGTTCCTGCATCATCTCAGAGATTCGGTGTGCTATCTGCCTGGTCTCATGCGTTGCTCTGGTAATGTGTTTGAGCGCTTCACCAGCCTCGTTGACTACCCTGACGCCCTCTTCAATCTCACGCTTGCCAGTATCCATTGCAACAACCGCTGCTTCAGTATCGCGCCGGACTTCGCTGAGAAGAGAGCCGATTTGGTCCGCTGCTTTAGCTGATCCCTCAGCTAGCTTACGTACTTCCTCAGCAACAACCGCAAAGCCCTTACCAGCCTCACCAGCTCGTGCTGCCTCAATAGCTGCATTTAGCGCCAAGAGATTGGTTTGGTCCGCGATATCCGTTATCACATCTATTATCTTTGTTACTGCCTGAGAGCGCTCCCCAAGAGCAGATACCGTGGTTGCCGAGCGGCTGATAACTTCCTGAACTTCAGTAATTTTGGATAACGCCCTTGCGGTTGCAGCTTCACCGTGTTCAGCAATGTTGGTTGCCTCTTCAGATATCTCTGCTGTTGCTTGTGACTGGCTAGCGACATCGCGCACGACCTGAGCCATTCGCTTCATAGAATGTGCGGCCTCCTCCGTCTTCTGGGCTTGAAGTTCGGCTCCCTTGGATATCTGTTGTATGCTTGTTGAGACTTCCATCGTAGCAGTATTCACATTTTGGGCAGAGAGCAAGAGTTGGTTTGCGGCTAAACTCAGCGACTCGGACGAGTTTTGGATCTGGGAAACCATGCCGTGGAGATTCTCAATGACGTTATTTACTTGCCCGCATAGGATGCCTATCTCATCCTTCCGCTTTATTTCTACTGTGCTTGTAAGATCACCGGTTGATGCTCTGTTGAGTGTTACTCCAGCGCTTCTTATAGGATTGGTGACGAATCTACGGAAACTGGAAATCCAAAGTGGACTACCGATCAATATTGCCACCAGAGGCATCTTAATTAGTGCCATCTGGGCAAGCGTCCAGATCAGCGGCCGCATATCCGTATGTCCAGGGACAAGTCGCATGACGTCAGGTGCCAACCACACCAGACCCACAACAACAGCGGGGCCCACAGAAACAAGTGTTAATACATAGCATAGGAAAATAACGCTTTGATAAAAGGACAACCTATCAGATTGGCTCTTCATTCCCTTCCCCCTCTCTCAAGATACGCTCCTGGCTCCTTTGATAAATACGGAGCAGCATATTCACAGGCTCCAAGAGCGTGACTGCTTCGCCTACCAATCTTTCGCTATTCCCCAGAATGAGATATCCATTCTTGAGCAAGGAATTGCAGAGCACACTTTGCAATCTTTCCTGTTGAGACTTGCTAAAATAAATCATTACGTTTCGGCAGAAAATAATGTCAACCATTTTAATCGGTTCTTCGGCAAAAAGGTCCAATTGCTTGAATTTTACAAGCGATTTAATAACTGGCGAGACCTCTAAATAATCTCCGTAATCAATTAGATAGCGTTTCAAGTAACGCTCTACAATCTCTGAGGAACATTGCTTTAAACACCGCTGCTCATAGCGACCAAGCTTGGCATGTGCAATAGCGTTCTGATCTAAATCCGTTCCGGTGACTGAGATCGTGAGTCTCTCCGAGCGGTGGGCAATCGCGCGATGCAGGATCATTGCGATCGAATAAGCTTCCTCTCCCGTTGCGCAGCCCGCATTCCATGCCCTGATCAGTGATTGCTTGTGCTTCACTTTTCTTGAGATTAATTCAGGCGCCAAATTATTCGCGATAAACTTGAAAACTTCGGTGTCACGGAAGAACTCTGTTAAGTTGACCGTGAGCTTGTCCAGTAGTCGGCTGTATTCTTCAGGGTCCTTATTGAGAAGCCTCCAATACTCTAAACAATTTCTTGATCGGGTCGCATGCATCCTGATGAGCAGTCTTCTTTGCAGGTAAGAAGGGCGAAGCTGTCGACAGTCAAAGCCATGCTTCTCAATCTTTCTTATGATCATTTCTAGGCCGCACTCATCTATTGAGGGCTCCACACCATTTCCTTTCGCTTGCGACACAATAATTATCGGTCTTTACGATATAACCTTAAGTAAAATATAGAGAGGCAGCATGAAGAATTTCGTCATTATTATGCTGCTAGGTAGTATATGACCAATAAGGTGTTGTTGATACAAAAGGCATTCTAATACTTAAAAATATAGAAAATACGATTTAGATCCTTCGCCTCCGTTTCCCCTTCGGCTTCCCCCTCGGCTACGCTCGGGGCTTCGGCTTACCAGGGCTTCGACTCACCCGGCTCAGAATGACAAGTTGGGGGTCTCTGGCTCTTTAAGGATGACAAGTTTGGGGTCTCTGGCTCTTTAAGGATGACAGATTGGTGGATTGCAAAATCCCTGAGTCAAAGTAATATTGCCCATCAAGAGCTGCAAATATTGCCGAATAAATAAGTTTGTAAAGTTTTGATTGAAGCTTTTTCTTATTAAGACCACATCCAAGATAGGCCCGCTATCTACAACGTATGGAGAAGCGTTAATCGACACAATTATGCGGCTACCATCCGGTCTTTCAATAGCCTGCTCTATGTCATATACAGGCTTTCGCTCCTCAATAACGCGCACAAATGGATGGTCGCTTCTGGAGAAGGGCTTGCCATCCAGGGTCGTGGCTTTCCATGGTGGATTTTTATAGCCTCTACCGATGGAGTGAATCATGCCTGTTTAAATGGGAACTGCTTTTTGATTATACCCAAGTTATGCGTGGCCATACATGCTTGTTTAGTGATTAGGTGCACGAGGGGAAATATCCGTGAGCTTCATGTTGCTGGGGATACAGCGATTATGGAGTTTAACGTAGTCGGAACACATACTGGGCGCTTTCTCGATTATGAGCCAACCGGGCGCACGTTTGATATCGATTCTTGCCTTATCTTTAAGGTTAAAGACAGCAAGATCATCAAGCACACGACCTACCTTGATACAGCTACGATACTGCGCGCCTTGGGGATAATCACCATACCGGGTGTCCGTCCAGAGGCGGCTTAAAGGGTGTAGCGTAACGTCATAGAGCACGCCTTATTTTCCTGAAGGAGAATAATATGTCTGATTAGAACAGCTTAGTGCCACTCTTGTGTCTAAGATAGCCTAAGCAAGTAATAAGAATCTATTTATAAACATCGACCTGACGGTGGTAAGCTATTCAAGATGAAAGCACAGTCGCGGATTCTGATACACCTGGACTAACGAAGGTTGCGGCTATGTATAGCCTAAGCTTCTATATTTATCCTCGGATCGGACAGTATTCAAACTGCTGGAGAAATTAGTAATTGCTTGCCGATAAAAGAATCTGGAAAATTTATAGCAACGCCCTATCCGCTGGTTGGGCGAAAAGTAATCCGAAAATATTCCGCACTTCCGCGGTGGGTAGGTTGGATAAATTTGCCTACTGGGCCGTCAAACCCAGCCTACCAATTTCATGCTTAAGCAGCTTGTATGATCTTTTTGACATCAGCTAGACCAAGCGCAGTTCCACCGATCCCCCAATTACCGCTTTTGATCTCATTAACTATAACCCATGTGACATCTCGGAGTTTCTCACTCTCGACTGCTGCGATGGCGTCCGTGATTTTTTGAATTAAATCCTTGGTTTGTTCGGGAGTAAGTTCGCCTTCAAAAACCTTAATTTCAATGAGTGGCACTTTTCTTCCTCCTTCTTTAGTTGTTATGGCGTCTAACATGTCCTTGAACTTATTCCACAAATAGTGGAACTGTATTCTCACCAGTTTTTCCCTGTGTTTGAGCGCACTCTAAAATTACATCCCCGGATCGGACAATTTTCGAACTCTTTTGGAGCATTTGTGCTTATGTGTTTCTGCTTAGACCACTCAAGTTGAAGGATGGCTAGTAACCTCGTCGTTCCTCTCTTGCTTTTTCATACTCTATGTTAATTTCAATATCCGAGACATACTCGTCAATCCACCGTTTAACATTATCATTATCCTCTTCTTCTCTAAACTTAAGTAAGCTAGCTTTCTTTCCCTTATAATGGGCGCTTGCAGGCCTACTCCAACCTTCTGTAGAGAAATTGGCCATTAGATTTCTACGTACATCCTCACGGTCACCATACCTAACGAGGAGTTCTCTTGCATAACATATGGTGTCATCACTGTGAAAGAGAACTTTTGGAACAAATGTCGCTAGATACCAAGCTCGATTATCAACGTCTTTGTCAACCCACTCCCAAAGCTTGGTCGCAGGTATCAGAGTAATTGCTTCTCGTCTTAACCACTGCCGAATATCAAAAGCTCTGGAATCAAATGGTGGTCCTAAATATTTCTCTACCAAGCCCCAGATATCATCAGGATGTTTCTTCGTAATTTGATTTAGAACATCAAGCGTTTTTGAATGATAATTATCAATAATTGTGCCGTCTTCGCCGAAGTGTTCTAGCATTACACTTGCCAATGCAATGCTATCTTCTGGATATGCCTCAACAAATCGTTTCCCAATACCCTCCCAATGAAACTCGTCCATTTGGTTTCTAACCATATTTAATTGCGTGGTAAATAATGATTTATGGGTTAAAAGGCTTAAAGTTAGATACTTCGGAATATTATAAGGTGATTCTTTTCTGAGATAGTAAAAATAGAATAGGTCTAGAGCTATAGAGACAGCAGTCTCTTCATCACTATCTAGTAAGAACTCTACCCATAGTTGGAGCACATCTTCTGATAAATCCGCAATGACACTCCCCCAGCCAAAAACATGAAAATCTGAAGCTTTAATGATCCCCTCTTTGGCAAGGTTAAGAACGCGCAAAGCTGCACGGTCGGACATACCAGAGCGCCATGTCAACTCAGCGATTTTTGATTTTAGCTCATTGTCTTTCGCAAGCTTATCAAGCTCACTTTCCCATCGATAGCTATCTAATTCAAACATTGCTCTCAGGTAGCCACCGATAAAGAAAATGATTCCCTCTTCACCAGCACTTTTTTGAGCCTCTAGGATCATCAGTAAGAGTTCGAAATCATGGTCACGCTTGCCTAATTCGTACCCAAAGCTAAAACCTTCGCAGCCTCTTTGGTTACTAACCAACCCAACTCTGGTTTAAGCAATGATTTATCACCAATTGCTTGATTAGCCAATTCCTCGATTTTCTTGTGAAGAGTATCTATCGGATCGCCCTCTTCATCTACGCTATCTTCAAGTAAGTTCATACCGACATACCGCATAAGAAGCGAGGAGAAATCATTTCCAACCAGATTATCCCTTAAATCTTTTAAGCCCTTGAGGGTTTCTTCAGGCAATTCCTTGCCATCAAAACGTATAACTTCTATCACCCTAGCTATAATTTTCTTTCGATCTACATATTCCTTTTTCGGCAGTTCATTTAACGATTCCAAAACCATAGGCGCTAAGCTCTGTATAAGAATTAATCCTCTGACCAGTGTCTGTGACCAGTGGGACGTTGCTCATATTCTACAGATTCTTTATTATGGATTTAACCACATCCAAGAATTTGTATTAACCGAGTAGCGTCCTACTTCCTACTTATTCATCTTGGTTATCTTTAACCACTATTTTTAAGATAGGTAGTGCCCGTCGCTTCCCTTCCAACCATGTTACATATTCTCCAACCTGTTCTGCCCCCATCTTTTTGTAAAAACCCTCAGCTTTCGGATCGGATAAGATGATGATCCCTTTCTTCCCAGAACGTTTCACTTGTCCAATGGCATCTTGAAACAGGACCCTACCGACTCCTGAACGAATAGCGCCTGGCCAAACCCACATGTGGCCTAGATCCCACCATTCCCCTTTATCCTCAAGAGCATAAAATCCGACTAGTTCTCCGTCTCTGACAGCTATCCGCACATTATTCTTCCGAATGTACGAGTCGGTTACTGTAAGCTCATCATGCCAGAGTTCGGTCCAGTGCTTAGGGTAACCCCAGAAGCTTTTCGCTGCTGTAGCGATCTTAGTCAATTCATCTGCCTGCTCAGGTTTTGCATCGATGATTTTCATCTCTTAACAATTCGATCGGATAGGATATCTAAAGCAAGAACATTCTCCAAATCACATAGACTTCTATACCCAGCGCAATGGCTATCTCAAGCCATAATCTTAAGTTTCGATCCCCGGATAGGGCAATCTTCAAATTATTCGAATATTTGTGCTGGTATGCTTAGTTTTAACTAAGCTTTCAGTTACCGTTTTAAAGATCTTTGCATCTGGACACAAATTTATTGAAGATCTATGTCCTTGATGCATCGTTAGCGCAAAAATATTGAACGGGGTGAATAAAAGTGACAAAGAATAAGACAACGATAATAGCAGAGCCAGAAAAACAAGAAATCATTATTATCCGCGAATTTGATGCACCACGAGAGCTTGTATTTAAAGCTTATACGGACCCTGAACTCTATAAGCAGTGGCTCGGGCCAAGAAACCTTACCATGAAAATTGAGAAATTCGAGCCAAGATTTGGTGGCACATACCGATACATTCATATCGATGAGAACGGAAACGAGTATGCGTTTCATGGTGTCTATCATGAGGTGCGCCCGCCTGAGCTCATTATTGATACGTTTGAATTTGAGGGACTACCCGAGCCAGGACACGCCGCTCTTGAAACGTTGAAGCTCGAAGAGTTGCCGGGGGGTAGGACCAAAACTGTCTCTCATTCTGTTTTTCAATCAGTGGCAGATCGCGATGGCATGATAGGGACCGACATAGAAAGAGGCATCAATGAAGGATATGATCGTCTTGATGAGCTCTTAGAAAAGATGCAAAAGCCTGCCGCATGATAAGCGGGATTGAGAAGGCCTCGCTCATCATCCAGGTTGTGGTTTGGCATAGACATAATATTACATTGGCTCCCTGGGTCGGATTCATTCGAGTCTATGACAGAAAACTGGCTAAACTATTTAAAAGGAGGATGAATGAGACTAAGGCCGCTTACTATTGCCATTCCAGACACCCAGCTTGCCGACCTCCGAGAGCGGCTGGAACGCACCCGCTGGCCAGACGAGGTTACCGACGCCGATTGGGATTATGGTACAAACCTTGGCTATATGAAAGAGTTTGCGGACTATTGGCTAAGGGATTATGATTGGCGACACGAAGAAGCAAACCTTAACAAGCTAGCCCACTTTACTGCTGCTATTGATGCACTGACTATTCATTTTATATACGAACGCGGCGAGGGGCCGAATCCGATGCCTCTTATCATAACCCATGGTTGGCCCGGCAGCTTTTATGAACTAATAAAACTGATACCTCTGCTAACCAACTTGGAACGGCATGGCGGAAAGCCAGAACAATCATTTGACGTCATTATCCCTTCCTTGCCTGGCTTTGGCTTCTCCAGCCGTCCAACTGAACGTGGATGGACAATAGATAAGACTGCCACGGTTTGGTCAAAACTCATGCACGATGTATTAGGTTACAAGCACTATGCTGTTAGCGGCACTGACTGGGGAAGCGGTGTCGCTCGCCTGTTAGCATTCTATTATCCAGATGAGGTCAGCGCGATGCATCTTTCAAACTTTAGTTACCCAGACTTTACGCCCGACCAGCACAACTTGCAAAACCTGACAGAGGCCGAAAAGGCATATCAAGGAAATCCGCTCGAATGGTTGATGACTAGGGCGCCTATGCCGTAGTGCAAAGCAGTAGGCCGCAAACCTTAGCCTACGGACTCAACGACTCGCCCGTAGGTCTGGCTGCCTGGTTGCTTGACAAGTTCCGATCGCTCAGCGACTGTGACGGCAAACTCGAAACTCGGTTTACCAAAGATGAGCTCATCACCAATATCATGATCTATTGGTTGACTGAAACCGCCAACTCTGCCGCCAGGACGTATTTTGAGAACAGTGACGAAACGCCCCTCAAGGGTGGCCAGCGAATAGAAACGCCAACCGGAGTCGCTTCTTTTACTAAGCACTTCAAAATGCCTCGCGAGTATGCCGAGCGCAGCATGAACATTACACATTGGACCGAGATTCCGCGCGGAGGACACTTTGGTGCTATGGGAGAGCCAGAGCTGCTCGCCAACGATATGCGAGCGTTCTTTAGCGATTACGGTTAGCAAGGTAACGCAGTTTATATCTGCCGCATTCAATCTTAGTTTCACTCATGCTCCCCCGGATTCTCACTTATTCGAACTTTTTACAGTAATCGTCAGTTTGATTGCTTAGGTTAGTTTTTCAACGGTTGATATTATGGGAATTTAGACCCTATCACTATATGACAATGACATTTCAAGTTTGCTTTGCTTCGTGGTTTTGGATTTACCCTACACACCTAAGGGTAAAGCTTTATGAGAGAAGGTGCCTCAAAATTCCGAATATCAGGCGTTTGCTGAATTAGGCAATCAAGCTAACAAGTAATTGATGCATTTATGCAGGCGCCTTATATGGCACCAGTAGGATGTTTAGTTGCATTATATGGATCGGTAAAAACAGTGTTATGTTTCAAGCCATGGAAAGTCAAAGGTTGCCCATTGTTCATAGTCAGCTCGTAAGGGACTTAATCCGCCTCGGATTGGAAGCCGGGGACACGGTTATGGTGCACTCCTCTATGCGGGCGGTTGGCAAAGTGCTTGGTGGTCCCGATGTGGTCATCCGCGCGCTCTTAGACGTCATCGGGGCTGCTGGCACCGTCATGATGTATGTTGACTGGGAAGATGGCGTGCAGCACCTGACCCGAGACGATGCGGCAGAGAAATTGGATGTGCGATTGTTAGAGGAATTACCCCCGTTTAATCCAAAAACGTCGCGTGCGCGACGAGCCCATGGAATTCTCTCGGAGTTTCTTCGGACATGGCCGGGGGCTTGCCGAAGCGGCAATCCGGATGCATCTATTGCTGCAGTTGGCGTACAAGCCCAGTGGCTATGCGCTGATCACCCACTTCAGTATGGGTACGGCCCTGGCTCACCTCTGGCAAAGTTGGTGGAAGTGCGGGGCAAGGTGCTGCTCCTTGGCGCCCCATTCGATACAGTTACCTTACTCCACTATGCTGAACACATGGCGCGACTCCCCAACAAGAGAGTGATACGCTACCGTGAACCGCTGCTTGTAAACGGGGCAAAGGTGTGGATGGAGATTGAGGAGTTCGATACGAGCCAACCTGTCGTTGCTGGAGCTTGGGAAAGTTATTTTGCCGACATAGTTCAGGAGTATTTAGCCTCTGGGAAGGGCAGGTCAGGGCAGGTTGGGTATGCGCCATCGTATCTGTTGAATGCTGCAGACCTGTATCAATATGCGGTGGCGTGGATGGAAGGGCATTTCGGAACATAGTATAGATTGGTCATAACTACCGTTTGTGTTCGATGAGGCCGACGAATACATCCTCCAGGCTCGGCTCAACTTCCTGGATTGAGAAATCTTTAAAGCCGCTATTATATAGGTGCTCCCCTACTTTCTCTCCATCCGTGGCCGAATCAACCTTGGCGTGGATGGTGGCGCCATAAAAGTACGCCTCACTGACCCCAGATGCACTAGTGATAGCTCGAAGTGCTTCCTGAGACGCATCGATACTTACTTCAATGATTGCGCCTGTCATGTGCTCTTTCTTTAGCTGGTCTGGCGTACCTAAGGCGATCATATCACCCTGGAAGATAAAACCGAGCCGGTGGCAGTGCTCCGCCTCATCCATGTAGTGGGTCGTTACAAACAAGGTTATGCCAGCCTCTGCCATATGATAGAGCATCTCCCAGAAGTTCCGGCGCGAGATAGGGTCGACACCGCCCGTCGGCTCATCGAGGAAGACCATTTCCGGCTCATGGATGATCGCGCAACCCAGGGCCAATCTCTGCTTCCAGCCTGTGGAGAGGTTTGCAGCAAGCTCATTCTCCCTTCCCTTCAGGCCGACCATCTCAAGAACGAAGTTCTTGCGCCCAGCAAGCCGTGCATCTTTAAGGCCATAGATACCGCCGTAGAAGTCGAGATTTTCGACGACCGTAAGGTCGTCGTAAAGGCTAAACTTCTGCGACATATACCCGATACGGCGCTTGATCTCCTCGGATTGGGTGGCGACATCGAGCCCAAGCACGCTCGCTTGGCCCCCGCTTGGCTCAAGAATCCCACAGAGCATGCGAATGGTAGTCGATTTACCAGAACCATTTGGCCCCAAGAAACCAAATATCTCGCCGCGCTGGACATCAAAGGAGATGTTATTTACCGCGGTAAATACACCGAACTTTTTAGTAAGCCCGTCAACTACTATCGATTTTTCGTAATTGTTGTTTGCACTTCTCAAACTTTCCCACCCGTTTCGCTGTGATGCCATCTTGCATTGGATATACAGAGACCGTCATGAGATTGCCACGTCGCTCGCTTCGCTCACTCCTCGCAATGACAGGTGTAATAGGACCATAGGTTTCTTTCCTAAACTACCCACTTTCAGTGGGTCGGGTGCTCCTCCTAAGGACACACTTCTTTTACCAGGAGTGTCCTTCCTTAAACTACCCACCTTCAGGTGGGTCGAGTGCTCGCAATAACAGGTATAATACATTGGCTATTGGCCAATTACCCACATCTCTTGCTTCCACTTGGCCAATGGCTAATCCCACACCTCTTTCCTACATTAACTGGTAACTGCAGCACTGGGTAACTGGATACCCACACCTCTTTCCCACATTCTGCAGCACGGCAGCACTGCAGCACTGGGTAACTGGATACCCACACCTCTTACCCTCACTTTCAACTCACCCATTCACCCATTCACCTATCTCAATCAGCAAACCGTTTCTGGAATCGCAGTACACTCACCCCGAAGATTAAAATCCCCAGGAGCGAAAGTATCAGCACCTGGTCCCAGAGCGCTGCCATTCCTACGCCCTTAAGGAATATCCCCCGCACTATTACTAAAAAATACCTGAGCGGGATTACATATGTCAGAACCTGGATGACCTTCGGCATGTTCTCTATCGGGAAGATGAAGCCCGAGAGCATCATCGATGGCATCATGAAAAACCATGCGGTCATCTGCGCCTGGTGCTGCGTCCGTGATATCGTTGACACGAAGAGCCCCTGGCCTACCGTTGTGAATAAAAAGGCGATGCAAAGAGCCAACAACAAAAAGATATTTCCCCTAAAGGGGACGCCAAACCACCATACCCCAATCCCGACTATCAGGCCTATCTCGATGAACGCGATCGCTACAAACGGCAGCACCTTTCCCATTAAGAGTTCCCAGCGCTTTATAGGCGTAACTATGAGCTGCTCGAGCGTACCACGCTCCCGCTCCTTCACTATCGCCACCGATGTGATGATCATGGTAATCAGCGTGATGATCATACCGATCAATCCCGGGACCATGTAGTTTACGCTCTTTAGATCGGGGTTGTACCATACCCTGACCCTAGGCTCAACCGATGATACCTTAGGAGCAATAGCACTCATTGCCTCCATCCTGCGCCCCATCAGCTCCTGCGATCGTGCAGCGATTATTCCCATTGCGTACTGCTGAGCCTGCACACCGGCGTTCGCATCGGAGCCATCAAGGACGAGCATCACCTCGGCCACGCGTCCAGATTTTATATCGCTCTGGTAGCCCTTTGGCAGTATCACGCCAAGCGTCGCCTTATCCGCTCGGATAAGTTCGGGTACCTCCGATTCGCTGTTTACACGCCGCACGATCTCGAAGTACCCGGCGTTCGTAAACTTCTCTGCAATAATCCTGCTCTCGGCAGTGCGATCGCTATCGACAAGGACAACACCGATATGTTTGACCTCAGTCTGAACGACGTAACCAAAAAGGATCAGTTGTATAAGAGGAGCTATAAATAAGAGCGGTAGCAGTCTCCTATCCCGGAGAAGCTGGATTATCTCCTTCCTGGCAAGCATCAACACGCGGTTCATGCAAACGCCCTCCTCAGGCGCACCGAAGCGATGATGATCATCAGCGTTGCAAATAGTGCGAGCGCCATAAGGTTGGGCCAGAGCACGCTAATTCCGACACCCTTTAAAAAGATGCCCCTTATAACCACGAGGAAATACCGAGCTGGCACTAAGTACGTTATATATTGTAGTACCAGTGGCATGCTCTTTATGGGAAATACGAAACCGGAGAGCAGGAACGCCGGGAGAAACGTCGTCATAAACGCCCCAAAGCTCGCCACCTGCTGTGAATCAGTAGCCGCTGAAATCACCAGCCCCAGCCCTAGCGTCCCGGCAACGTAGATTATCAGGCTAAAGAAGAGTAAAAGAAGGCTTCCGTTCATGGGCACCTTAAACCACAGCGTACCAACTGCTGTTATGAGAACTGCCTCAAAGAAAGCGATCACAACATAGGGGATTATCTTCCCCAAGATGATTTCCCAGCTCTTAACCGGCGATATGATGATGTTCTCGAGTGTACCCCTCTCCTTCTCGCGAACGAGCGCAACCGATATGCTGATTGTGGTAACGGTCATCATGATCAAAGCCATCAAACCCGGCACTATAAAATTAACGCTTCGTAGCTCAGGGTTGTACCAGACCCTAGCCCTGATTTCGATCGGTGATAGATCCCGCGTAATTGCAACGCCCTTTTTATAGAGAGAATCCGCCGTCACCTTTGCCGAAAACCTGCCGATTATCGCCGATGAATAGCCGGTTGCCACCCGAGCTAGATTGGGATCTGAGCCATCGACGAGGGCCTGTACCTTGGTATTCTTGTCAGATAGGATGCTATCCTCAAACCCTTTAGGGATAATGATCGCTACTTTAATCATGCCGGCATCAAGCCTCTCGGCAAAATCGGCCTTACTTGGTCTAGCGGTTATATCAAAGTAGCCTGAGCTTGAAAAATTCTCTATCAGCCTTCGACTGGTGGCCGACCGGTCGCTATCATAGATAGCGACCGGTATATGGTTAATATCCAAGCTCAGCGCATAACCGAACATAAGCAGCTGGAAAAGCGGCAGGAACAGTGTGATGCCGAGCGTCCTCGGGTCGCGCAGGATATGTATAAATTCTTTTCGTGTGATCGCTTTTATGAGTCTCATACCGTCTTCACCTTTTATTAGCTACAGGGACTTTATAGTTTAAATCATTACCTACATAACCAGCACTTGCATTTTGTAGCGCAGCCCTTCAGGGCTGCTATAAAGGCGCCTGATGCCATATAGCAGGGCTAAAGCCCTGCGCTACAACGAAAACGATTAAAGTCTCTAGGACCGGTCCAGTTTCTTCGCTTATCTATAAGCTATGCCTTGTGCCCTTCAGCTCGCCTTTAGTCTGCTTATTCTTGGACCCTTTGCCTTGACCTCTTCATCATCTCGATGAATGCACTCTCCATAGTCTGGGCTTTCGGTATCGCCGATATAACCTCGACCTTATCTGAGAGATCGCATCTCAATCTCTCGATAGCCTCTGAAGCGGCATCCACAGTAACCAGCAGCCGCTCACCATACACCTCCACATCCCGGACGTAGCCGAGCCCGCGCACTATCCTTCGCGCCTCACGCTGCGGCTTTGCAATAAGCTCTACTATCTCGCCACTTAGAGATGTCTTTATGGACTGCGGGGAATCGCACATGCTTATCTTTCCATTATCTATAAAGGCAACCGTTGAGCAGCGCTCCGCCTCATCCATATAAGGCGTGGAGACGAGGAGCGTTATGCCCCTGCTTCTGAGCTCGGATAGTATTGCCCAGAACTCGCGCCTGCTGACCGGATCGACGCCGGTTGTGGGCTCATCGAGAAAGAGTATTTCTGGCTCATAGATGAGGGTACATGCAAGCGCGAGTTTCTGCTTCATGCCACCCGATAAGAACTCGGCCTGGCGGTCTGTAAAGGCCTCAAGTCGCGCGAAGTGGAGGAGTTCTTTCATCCTCTTGGCGTGCTCAGCCTCGGGGAGGCCGTAAATGTCGGCAAAAAAGCGCAGATTTTCCTCGACCGTTAAATCCCCGTAGAGATTGAATCTCTGCGACATATAGCCAATGCGGCCACGAACAGCCCTGGCCTCGCGCACTATGTCCTTGCCCCACAGCCTCACCTCACCGGAGGTGGGCTTCAGAATCGTTGAGAGCACGCGGATGGTCGTCGTCTTGCCAGCTCCATCTTGCCCGACAAGGCCGAATATCTCGCCTTCTTTGACCCGGATGTTGACGCCATCGACCGCCCGCACACTTGGGAAATCAACTATTAAGTTTTCTGTTTCAATAACGTGTCTGATCATCACTAAGTACCTATAACCACCCATGTATAGGGCTCATACCTATCATAGTTAGCCCATCGGCACGATGTCATAAAGTGCCAATGTACTGCCGTCAGTGCCAACGTTCCAAAGTGCCAATGTACTGCCGTGCCAATATCCATTCGTACCTACATCTTAGCTGTGTGCTATTCCTTAGGGCCGAGACGTCGGCCCATCACGGGCCTCCCTGGTCTAAGAAAACTCACAGTTTCTATAGCCAGTAGGGGCCCTGAGCCTGTCTCGACCCTTCCTAGGGCTCATACGCCCGATAAATCGGGCAACTACGGGCGGACACAGGGTCCGCCCCTACGTATTGGATGATCATGGCTAATGGCTGATCTCTCTCATCCTCCACCCACGTTGATACGCCCGATAAATCGGGCAACTACGGGCGGAGATAAACTCCGCCCCTACAGCACTGGATAACTATCCCCACATCTCTTACCCACATCAACATTGGCACTTTGGCACAGTATAGTTAGTAGTTCATAGTTCATAGAATAGTACCCACACCTCTTACCCACATATTGGCTATTGGCTCTTGGCCATTGGCTGATCTCCCTCATCTACTGCCCACATCAATAGTTAGTAGTTCATAGAGTAGTGACTACGCCTCTTACCTATATATCGACCGGAGACAGGGGACCGAAGACCGGTGACTGCCTTACCAACATCTCTTACCCACACCCCTGGACCCTGGCCTCCGATTCACCCGTAACCTGGCAACCAGCTACCGTAATTCTGCATCTGCCGGCATGCCGGGCTTTAATAAGCCATCAGCGTTATCAACCTTGATCGTCACGCCAAAGACGAGATTGCTCCTCTGCTCCTTTGTCTGCACGTTTTGCGGGGTGAATTCGGCCCCGGATGCGATTTCAGTGACCCTGCCTGTAAATTTCTTACCTGGAAACGCGCCGGCTTTAATTACTAACCCCTGGCCTATCTTAACCTTCCCCAACTCCTTTTCATCTACATATATTGTTAATTCAAGCGAGGAGACCTTCCCTATAACAGCCAGCGTGAAGCCAGGGTTTACCATCTCGCCTTCTCTGAGTGGTAGACTTAATACAATCCCATCGGCCGGCGATTTTATAACCGCATATGATTGCTGGATTCTTGCGATTGAGAGGGCGGCTTCGGCTTGTTTTAATTGAGCGCTGGCGGCCCTTTTCTCGGCGTTGGTATCAGCATCGTCCAATGCGGCCTGTGCCACCTCAACACCAGCTTGAGCCGCTAATACCTGATCTTTTAACACGCGATCATCGAGAGTTACCAGAGTGTCTCCCTTCTTGACCTTACCCCCTTCTTTGGCCTTAATCGCTATGACTTCGGCGGCAAGCTGGGAGCCGATATGCACCTCCATCGCCTCAAGTGTCCCAGAACCTTCGATTTTTCCATTTGAGGAGCCTTGCACGCCCGCATAGTAGTACCAACCAGTGCCAGCAGTTGCGAATAAAATAAGCATCAGAGGAACCACAATCAGTCTCTTTTTCATAATCGATCCTCCCAATAAACCAATTTCCTGAAACTATACGCCACCGGTTATTACCCTCACATCCGCCGGCATGCCCGCCTTGAGAATACCGTCCTCGTTTACAACCTCAACTGTTACATGAATAACCCGGATAAGTTCGAGCTCACTTGATGTAAGGTTGGTGGGCGCGAACATGGCCTTGCCACCAAGACCAATTACTCTGCCTTCAAAAATCCGGCCCGGCGCCGTGTCGACCATCACCTCAACAGTATCCCCTTTTGCAATACGCCCAGCGTCCTTCACCGGGATATAGATATTGAGTCTCAACCTATCCTCGTGGGTAATCGACATCACCACCTGGCCTGGATATAGAACCGAACCCTCAGCTATCTTAAGATCTTTAATTCTCCCGGAGGTTCCAGCCCTGATTTTGGTCGTTTCCATAACCTTTCGAGCGATCGCCAGCCCCACTTCCGCCTGATCCCTTCTCTTTTTGAGTACGGCAACCTTACCCGCAATCTCGGAGGTACCCTCCCCTACCTTTCTTCGACCTTCAGATATATTGACCAGACCCTCATTCATCTTGCTTAGACCCTGGTTGAACCTTTGTTTGCCGGCCGCAAGCCCAGCCGTGGCACGAGCAATCCCGGATTCGAGCTGGGATTTTACCGCAGATAGCTGGCGAATAGCTTCGCCAAGCTCCGCCTGCTTGCGAACTGCCCCCTGAAGCGTAGCGTTTGCCTGCTCAATTCGCTGGGCTTTCGTGGGATCACTATCCGGGAGGGCTTGAGCGCTATCGAGCGCCTTCCTCGCCTCGCTCTCCGCCCGGGTGGCTGCTGCAAGCCCGGCCTGGGCCCGTTCAAGCCCTGATTTCACTGATGCCAGCTTCTCCTGCATCTGGGTGATCTTCGCCTGTCCCTCTGCATACTTTGCGCTAAATTCACGCTTCGCCTCAGCGCGCTTCGATTTAAGCTCAACTTCTGCCTCGTTCAACTCGCTCCTCTTCTCGGTGAGCTCACCGCGCTTATCTTCTAAACCCTCTATCGTTGCCTGTATAAAATCGTATTGGGCCTGCGCTTTTTTAAGGTTTTCCCTGGCCAGCCCTCCGGAGATTGTAAGCAACGGATCGCCCCGCTTGACCAGATCCCCTGGCTCGACATGTAACGCTTCAACTACCCCGGCGGGCTTGCGGGGACCGGATTTGCCGGTCGATGATTTTAAGCCCTTATTCATGTCCATCCCGAGCAGGGCAAGCTCTACCGGTATGCCCACTGCAACCTTTTCTTCTTCGAGAATGCCGGATGCTTCTACCGCGCGACTTTTCTGTCCGGCCTCAGCGAAGAACGCCATTGAAAGAGCTATCAACAATACCGTTATGGCTACCGCCGCAACCTTAGCCTTCATATCCCTGCCTCAAGCCGTTTATCGCTATATCAATCGTATTTTCCGCGATCTCTTTGGTATTAATTTTTCCGGTAAATAGCTTAAACTGCAGAGCTTGGCCGATCACCAGACCCAAAATCGCCACTGCAGCCCGCCCCGGGTCCACCTGCCTGAATTCGCCCGATTGAATGCCCTCTTTGATTATAGATTCGAGTCGGTTTAAATACTCCCGGCGAAAGCCGGCCATAATTTCCCTAACTCTTGAATCATTTGACACCAGGCTTTGCGCGAAGAAGGGCATAACCGGCCCGACAGTCTTTACTATCTTAAGATGATTGCGAATTATAATCTCGATCTTTTCTGAGGCGGTTGTAGCTTTCTCGATACCCTTTCCTATCTTTGCGAAAAGGCGCACCTTGGCAAACCGTATCAGCGAGAGCAAGAGGTCTTCCTTCTTCTCGACGTAATAGTAGATGGTCCCTTTGGCAATACCCGCATCATTGGCGATGTCCTGTATCGATGTGTTATCGAAACCCTTCTCATTAAAGACCTTTGCTGCGCTCGCCATTATCTTGAGGCGCGTGCGCTCACTCTTCGTCATCGGGCGGGACTCGTCCTCAAAAAGCTCTATTATGTTATCGGTGTCTCTCGTCTCGACCATACTCCATTCCCCTGCAAGGCAATCTGCTAATTAGTATCTTCCCTTTTTGCCGAAATTTCGACCAGCTGGTCAATTTAATTATAGTATTTTCGACCGATCGGTCAATAATTTTCGACCAATCAGTCGAAAATTTTTAATTTATTGTCGGGCAGGGACGACTGTCCGGAGGGCTTTCGCAATTCGATGCTTCTAGCTATTGACAGCTGTCATCCCTTCGGCTTGCTCAGGACAGGTCTGAACGTAGCGTAAGCGGAGTGAAGAATCTAAATAATATCGTCATTATTATGCCACTAGGTAGCATATGATCAATAAGGTGTTGGTTGATACAAAGGCATTCTAATACTTAAAAATATAGAAAATACGATTTAGATCCTTCGCCTCCGTTTCCCCTTCGGCTTCGCTCAGGGCTTCGACTCACCCGGCTCAGACACCCTATGTCAAGCCCCTATCTACCAGGAATAATAAAAGCCCTTA
>JACUUO010000089.1 GCA_014859275.1 Actinomycetota bacterium
ATAAGGGCTTTTATTATTCCTGGTAGATAGGGGCTTGACATAGGGTGTCTGAGCGAAGGCCTGGTAGGGCTGGAGTCAAAGAATCCCAACTGTTAAATAAGCACTAGGTATTATGCATGTCATTCTGAGCCGTAGACGAAGAATCTCAACTGCTGCTTTATACCATAGTCTGAGATTCTTCGGTCGCTACTCGCTCCCTCAGAATGACATATTTACACAGCTCTAGGTAATGTTTATACAGCCAGGTAGTTTAGATGTCATTCTGAGGCTTTAGCCGAAGAATCTCAACGTTTAAATGAGCACCCGGTGTAAATGTTATAGTCTGAGATTCTTCGGTCGCTACTCGCTCCCTCAGAATGACATATTTACACAGCTCTAGGTAATGTTTATACAGCCAGGTAGCTTAGCATACAATTGTATAACCAGTATAAATACGAACTGCAAAATCCCTGCTTATATTTTTGCCCCTCATCGCTTGCTTTTATTAACTGCAGCACCATTAGAGATCGCCCGATGAATCGGGCAACTACGGGTAATTATTGGCACTGCAGCACTGGGTAACTGGATACCTATATCTTAGCTTATGTGCTATTCCTTAGGGCCGAGACAGGCTCGGCCCCTACATTCACCAATTCACCCATTCACCGACTCACCGGTCACCTGGTAACCTGGTCACCAATCTTCTGCAGCGCTTTGGCACATCAGGACAGGTAACTGCAGCAGCAAACTCTAGAGGTTAATATTGCACCTTTACCAGTATCAGACCCTTAGCTGGTGCAGTCCTCCCGGCTTTTGACCTATCTCTTGCTTCAAGTATGGATTTCACATCTGGTGGAGACAGGAATGCCTAGGCCAGCTTCAATCGCCGTTCCGGCGATTATGCGAACCATATTGTGCAAAAAGGCGTGTGCGCGCACGCGAATAGTTACTAGGCCCTCAAGCGGCTCTCCCGCCCAAACAATATCGGCAGAGCGCCTGCAAGATATCTCGAGCACCGTTCTAACTGGATTATCGATCGTATTCACTATCCTGGCTGGGGCGGTGTAAAACGATGTGAAGTCATGCCTTCCCTTAAGTAGACTTACCGCTTCATCCATCGCCTCAACGTTGAGAGCCCTGGCCTCGTGATGGACAAACCTGTCCGCAAAGGCCGAAGGGTAGAACCGATTTAAAATATAGTAATGGTACTCCCTCCATTGGGGGTCCCTTCGTGCATCGAACTCTCTTGGAACTTCTTCAGCATGTTTTGCGACAATATCATTGGGAAGAAGAGCGTTTAAAGAGTAAGGAATTCGCCGGGTAGACATGCTGGAGGCGGTAAAAAAGTTAACTACCTGACCAGATGCATGCACCCCGGCATCCGTTCGTCCTGCAGCATTAGTTTCGATAGGCTCTCCGAGCAAGGTACTTAATGCTCCTTCCAGCTCGGCCTGGATGGTCCGCACTCCCTGCTCGGGCTGTTTCTGCCAGCCACTAAAATCTGCGCCATCGTATTCTAATAAAAGTTTAATATTACGCAATCGGTCTCACCTTGGTTAAGATTAGCTAATAACAAAGGCAAGGGTGTCTAGTCCTTGCCTTTAACGTACCATATTTAAATTTCAAGCATACAACAGGTAATTACTAAGTCCTTCTTAAACTAACTCAATTAGAGCCATAGGAGCGGCGTCGCCCTGACGGGGCCCGAGTTTCAATATCCTCGTGTAGCCACCATCACGCTCAGCGTAACGTGGCCCTATCTCGGCAAATAGCTTATGAACTATCTCGCGGTCACCTAACGCCGCCAGCGCTAACCTCCTCGAATGTAGATCCCCTTTCTTGCCAAGAGTAATGATCTTCTCAAGCATCGGCCTTAGTTCTTTCGCCTTAGCCTCTGTGGTTTGAATCTGCCCATGAACTATGACCTGCCGTGCTAGACCCTCAAGGATCGCCTTTCTATGGCTGGCACTGGTGCCAATTTTCCTACCCTTTTTTGCGTGCCTCATGTCTTTCTCCTACTAATCAGATTTAAGCGAAAATCCTAGTTGTGCCAACTTATCTTTAACTTCTTCGATCGACTTGGCGCCAAAATTCCTTATCTTCACGAGATCGCCTTCGCTCTGCTCAACCAGCTGCTGTACGGTATGAATCTCTTCTCGTTTCAAGCAATTATACGAACGCACCGAAAGCTCAAGATCCTCAATCGGTGAGTCAAGCGTTTTATCGCGCTCGCTCGTATCGGGCACAAAAACAGGAACCGTGGCAAACTCATCCGCCTGTTCCATGAACAGGTCCATGTGATCGTTTATGATCTTTGCGCCGATACTTACAGCCTCATAAGGCGATATGCTGCCATTTGTTGTAACCTCGAGGATCAACTTATCGAAATCGGTTCTCTGTCCAACGCGCGTATTCTCCACCGTGTAGGTTACCCTTTTCGTTGGGCTAAAGATAGAATCCACAGGTATAACACCGATAGTGTCTGATGGCCTCTTATTTCGATCTGCCGAAGTATAACCTCGACCGGACTCTACTATCATCTCCATCTCGAGCCTGCCGTCTTCATTTAAGGTTGCTATATGCAGACCTGGATTAATAATCTCCACATCGGCCGGATACTCGATATCAGCAGCTGTGATTTCTTTCGGGCCTTGGATATTAATTCTCATGGTTGCCGGCTCGTTGCCGTAAAGTCTCAGTACAACATCCTTAAGATTAAGTAGAATATCAGTCACATCCTCCTTAACGCCTGGAATCGTACTAAACTCATGAGCCACGCGCTCAATCCTCACCGAGGTTATGGCGGCACCCGGCAAAGATGATAATAGTACCCTTCTTAGTGAATTACCTAAGGTATAACCGAAGCCTCTCTCTAACGGCTCGATTTTAAACCGGGCCGCACTGTCTCGTAGCTCCTCCACGGAGATACTCGGCTTACGGATATCTAACATTAATATATTCCTCCTTAGCAACTATTTAGCTATCAGTAGTCAGCGATTAGTTTTCAGCTCCTATACAAAAGCACATCTTTTTGTTCATACGCTTTGCGTGAGCCCCAAGACAAACAAAGATTTTATCTCTTAATTTGCTGACTGCTGAAAGCTGAAAGCTAACAGCTACTCGTTACTTAGAATAAAGCTCGACAATCATCTTCTCCTGAACCGGTATATCGATATCCTCACGTGAGGGAATATCGAGTACCTTTGCGGTTAGGCTAGAGTAATCGACTTCGAGCCAAGGTGGTACAGCAGCCTTATTGGCCGACTCGGCCGCTTCTTTGATGCGGCCTATATCACCTAAAGTAGTAATAATATCTCCGGATTTTACCCGGAAGGATGGGATATCTACCCTTTTGCCGTTAACGGCGATATGTCCATGGCGAACCTCTTGCCTTGCCTCAGCGCGCGATTGGGCGAATCCGATTCGATAGACAACATTATCCAAACGGGATTCAAGAATCTGCAGCAGTCTCTCCCCGGTAATCCCCTTCGCCTTGGTCGCCAACTCGTAGTAGTTGCGGAACTGCTTCTCAAGCACGCCGTAGATACGCTTTGCTTTTTGCTTTTCACGCAACTGCATATAATACTCTGATTCCTTGCGTCGGCTGCGGCCATGCTCACCTGGTGGATAAGGACGTCTTTCAACTGGGCATTTGTCAGTTAGGCATTTATCGCCTTTAAGAAAGAGCTTCTGCGCCTCTCTTCTACATAGCTTACAAACAGGACCCGTATATCTCGCCATAACCTACACCCTTCTCCTCTTTCTCGGGCGACATCCATTATGCGGTACGGGAGTAACATCGGTGATGCCAGCGACTTCCAGGCCATTTGCCTGTAAAGTCCTTATCGCCGTCTCGCGTCCTGCACCCGGACCCTTAACGTAGACATCAACCCTCTTCATTCCATGCTCTTGTGCCTTCTTGGCTACAGCTTCTGCTGCAACCTGAGCCGCGAATGGTGTGCTCTTGCGAGACCCCTTAAATCCTGATGTTCCTGCGCTTTGCCATGCTATGGTATTGCCCTGCTGATCAGTAATGGTTATGAGCGTATTGTTAAAAGTGCTCTGTATATGGGCAGCTCCGTGAACAACATTCTTGCGCTCTCTGCGCTTTACCCTAGTAGCCTTTGTTTTCTTAGCCAAACAGCTATTACCTCCTTCAAACTAAACCAATATACCTTTAAAATAATATTTTAAGCTATTTCTTACGCTTTGCTCCTACAATCCTGCGCGGACCTTTTCTAGTACGAGCATTAGTATGGGTGCGCTGACCACGCACAGGAAGACCCCTGCGATGTCTCAAGCCGCGGTAGCACCCGATCTCCATAAGACGCTTGATGTTCTGAGATAAATCTCTTCGCAAATCGCCTTCAACCTTGAGACTTCTATCTATATAATCTCTTAGTTTAACAACCTCTGCTTCAGTTAGATTGCGAACCCGCGTATCGGGGCTTACTCCCGTAGCCCTTAGTATCTCCTGCGATCTTGAAAGACCTATGCCGTAGATATATGTCAAACCAATCTCTACCCTTTTTTCTCTCGGTAAATCAACACCGGCTATACGTGCCAAATCCTCTTAACCTCCTCTAACTAACAAAACATTCTGTAAAACGCTGATTCTCGAATTTATGCCACCTATGGTGGCATAAATTATCCTTGCCTCTGCTTATGGCGTGGATTCTCGCAGATCACGAAAACCTTACCGTGTCTTCTAATTATTTTGCATTTTTCGCAGATGCGCTTTACTGATGGTCTTACCTTCATTGCTCCTCCAGCTTACAACATCAGGGCTAAAGCCCTGAGCTACATTTTCGTCAAATCTAGATACATTTTCGTCAAATCTATATATACTACAACAGGCCCTTAATCAAATTCACCGGTTTTTCGTGGGTTTTCCCTGGACCCCGGTCCCTGACCTCTGGACCCTAATCTACTTAAATCTATATACTATACGGCCTCTTGTTAAATCATAGGGAGATAACTCCACAACGACTCGATCTCCTGGCAGAATGCGGATGTAATGCATGCGCATCTTGCCCGAAATATGGGCAAGGACTTTGTGGCCGTTGTCCAACTCGACGCGGAACATCGCATTTGGCAAAGGCTCTATTACTTTACCTTCTACTTCAATAGCTTCCTCTTTTTTAGGCACCGCTAGCATTCCCCCGCTGATTATAATCACAAAATCATATTATAACAAAATTTAACTGTAGCGTCTATAAAACCGTCAACACTGCTGGCCTATCTTTAGTAACCGCTACAGTATGCTCAAAATGAGCCGAGAGGCTTCTATCAGCGGTAACTACAGTCCAACCATCAGGCAATACTTCTACTTTATAATCACCCATATTGATCATGGGCTCTATCGCAAAAACCATCCCCACCTTAATCTTGGGACCCCGTCTGGGCAATCCAAAATTGGGGATCTGTGGATCTTCATGCATTTCACGACCGATGCCGTGGCCGACAAACTCTCTGACAACCGAATATCCAGCTGACTCCGCCTTCGCCTGTATCGTATGGGATATATCATATAGATAATTATCCTCAACGCATTTTGGTATCCCTTCCTCCAGCGCCGATCTAGTTGTATCAATCAACCGCTGGGCCTCTTTCGAGATCAACCCTACTGGATATGTTGCGGCAGCATCTGCATAATAGCCATTGATTTCGACTCCTATATCGATGCTGATGATATCGCCATCCCTCAATCGCCGGCTGCTTGGAATTCCATGAACGACCGTTTCGTTAATTGAGGCGCAGATTGAGGCCGGAAATCCTTTATATCCTTTGAACGCCGGTCTTGCGCCAGACTTACGAATAAATTGTTCAGCGACAAAATCCAGGCTTAGGGTCTCCACCCCCGGTTTTATCTCGTTTTCAATGAGCTTCAAGGCCTGGGCTACTATGCGGCCAGCACGCCGCATAGTAGCTATTTCATCCTTGCTTTTCCTAATTATCATACCCTCGCCTTAAGAGCCTCGCTAATATCTTCGAAGACTGCGTCGACCGATCCAGTCCCATCAATATCAATGAGTATGCCCTTGTTATTATAGTAATCGATAAGCGGCGCTGTTTGGCTATGGTACACATCAAGGCGGTTCCTCACCGTCTCAATGGTATCATCCGCCCTCTGGTACAGCTCCCCGCCACACACACAAACTCCTTCGGCCTGCGGTGGATTGAAGATAACGTGATACGGGCGCTGGCAGGATTTACATATGCGCCTTCCAGTCAACCTATTGAGCAACTCCTCATCGGGGACGACGACATTTATAACCGCATCAATGCTCTTGCCCAGCGATGCCAGCTCTTTATCCAACGCATCAGCCTGTGCAACGGTACGCGGGAAGCCATCCAGCAGAAAGCCCCTCTCGCAATCCGGCTCTGCAATGCGGTCACGCACGATTCCGACGACAACCTCATCCGGCACGAGTGCCCCTTTTGTCATGTACTCTTGAGCCTTGAGTCCAAGTTCCGTCCCATTCTTAACGGCTTCCCTTAGCATATCGCCAGTCGAGATATGGACCAGCCCATATTCTTTTACAATACGCTCTGCCTGTGTTCCCTTTCCCGCACCAGGAGGTCCCAACAAAATAACGTTCAACTCTTACTCCTTTCTTCCTCAAAACCGCCATTACAGCCATCAGCTGCCAGCTATCAGCTGCCAGCCTTTGATATGAGAATTTCGCTAGGCTTCAAGCCTTGCAATCCATCTGCACAAACTTCTGCTGATTGCTAATCGCTGAGAGCTGACTGCTACTTTAAGAAGCCCTCATAATGCCTCATGAGGAGCTGTGACTCTATCTGTCTCATCAACTCTAACGCCACGCCCACTATGATGAGAAGCGAGATTCCACTGAAGTCTCCGCGCTGGAAGAATGGTATGTTAAACATACTACCTATGATAGTCGGCAAGATCGCAACTGTCGCGAGGAAAAATGCACCAGGTAGAGTAATCCTCGTAAGCACCCTGTCAATATAACCAGCCGTTGGCTTACCAGGACGAACACCTGGGATAAAGCCGCCATTCTTCTTCATATTGTCCGATATGTCGATCGGATTAAAGATAATTGCCGTATAGAAGTAAGTAAAGAATATGACCAATACCGCAAAGGAAGTTAAGTACAACGCCCCGCTCGGATCGGTTAGTTTGTTGATTATCTGATATACAACTGTTCGGGTATCCAAGAATTGCAAAAAGGTCGCCGGGAAAATCAACAGCGAAGACGCAAAGATGATCGGGATAACGCCAGCCGAATTCACCTTAAGCGGGATGTAGGTACTTGAACCCCCATAGACCTTTCGCCCAACAACTCGCTTTGCATATTGAACGGGTATTCTTCTCTGGGCCTTCTCAACAAATACGATCCCCACAATGATTCCTAGGAGTATAACCACGAGGCCGATCACAGCTGCTACTCCACCTGTTTTACCAGTTGCAAAGAGCGATTCCGGCAATCGCGCGATAATGCTTGCGAAAATTAGAATCGACATACCGTTTCCAATGCCCCGCTGGGTTATGAGTTCACCGAGCCACATAATAAGTGCAGTTCCTGCAACTAACGTAATAATAATTAATGCCTTCACGCCAAAGCCTAATCCAGCTGCACCGAGCGAGCCGATTTCGATAAGCTGCCGCTCAAAGAACATAGTCATCGCTACAGACTGAACAAGCGCCAGACCAAGGGTAAAATAGCGCGTATATTGCGTTATTTTACGTTGACCGACCTCTCCCTCTTTTTGCCATTGGTTGAGCGTTGGTATAACAACAGTTAGAAGTTGCATTATGATTGATGCCGTGATATACGGCATGATTCCCAGAGCGAACACTGCAAAATTGGATAAAGCACCACCGGCGAATAAATCCATAAAGCCCAAAAGCGGTGCCTGTTCAAAAATATCTTTAAGCGCACCTATATTAACACCAGGCACCGGAACATGGGCACCAAAACGGTAGATGCCGATTAGTGCTAATGTAAACAGTATGCGACGCTTTAAATCTGGTACCTTAAACGCTTTTCCTATAGCTTCAATCATTTGAGACTCTCTACCTTTCCGCCAGCTTCTTCAATCTTTCTGATCGCGGAGCCACTAAACTGGTGCGCCTTTACGGTCAAAGCCTTCTCAATTTCACCCCGACCAAGAACCTTAACCGGAAGATCCGTTTTCTTAATTATCCCGGCCTGCTGTAAAGCAGTCGGGTCAACAACACTACCCTGCTCGAATATATTTAGACGATCTATATTAACCAGAGAATACACCTTCTTGAAAGGATTCCTAAATCCGGGCAGCTTAGGCAGGCGCCTATAAATCGGGGTCTGACCACCCTCGAAGCCAGGTCCCTTACCGCCACCTGAGCGCGCTTTCTGGCCCTTTGTTCCACGCGTAGCAGTCTTGCCATGCCCGGAACCGGGCCCCCTTCCGACTCTCTTTCTCTTTTTAACAGCACCTGGAGCAGGTGACAGTTCATGTAACCGCATTAAATTCTGCCTCCTTAAAATTTGGGCATAAAGCAGGATATGTAGTTTTGTAGTTTTTCATTAGAATCTAGATAATTATAAATGCACTACTAACTAATTACCAGGGCCGTAAATTGCACTTGAATCATCATTAATCACTATAGATCAACCTTGCGGCTCTAGTACTCCGTCACACGTACTTCAATTGATTACAACTGTAGCCCGGAAATATGTACTCTTACCCTAAGTAACTTCTTCTACTTCAACAAGGTGCTGGACCTTCTGTATCATACCTCGAATCTCGGGTCTATCTTCCTGTTCGACGATATCTCTTATCCCTTTAAGGCCTAAAGCTCGTATGGTCTTTTTTTGTTTTTCATTGCGGCCTATGGTGCTCCTAACCTGCTTTATTTTCAATTTAGCCAACGTAGTGCCTCCTAATCAGCTCTTACTTACTAACTCCTCAATATCTTTACCACGAAGGCGAGCGACTTCTTCTGGCGTCTTTAACAATTTTAAGCCTTCGACGGTCGCCCTGAGCATGTTAATCGGGTTCTGAGAACCTAGGGATTTCGTCAATATATCTCGTATACCGGCGAGCTCCAGAATAGCTCGGATAGGGCCACCTGCTATAACGCCGGTACCCTCAGAGGCTGGCTTCAGTAGCACTTTCCCTGCGCCATATTCACCGATAACCTCATGCGGTATGGTTGAGCCATTAAGCGGAACGTAAAACAGGTTCTTCTTGGCATCCTGAACACCCTTTGAGATTGCAACCGGCACTTCGCCTCCTTTGCCAAAGCCAATGCCGACATGCCCATTGCGATCGCCCACGACAACGAGAGCACTCAGGCTGAACCTGCGCCCACCCTTTACTACCTTTGCAACCCTGTTGATACTTACTACCTTTTCCTCGAGCTCTAGCTCGTTTGGATTAATCCTCTTGCTCACACATTTCCCCCTAATCCTTTAAAATATTAAACCTGCCCCCCGGGCTGTGTCGGCCAATGCCTTTACTCGGCCGTGATACAAGAACCCGCCTCGATCAAAGACTACATGATCGATGCCTTTTTCTAAGGCCCGTTTAGCTACCAATTCTCCAACCTTCCTCGCAGCCTCGGTATTCCCACCTGTCTTAATCTCAGACCTGAGTTCAGGGTCGAGGGTCGAGACGCTAACCAGAGTTACACCCCTGGTATCATCAATCAACTGGGCATATATGTGGTTGGTGCTGCGAAAAACCGATAAGCGGGGTTTCTCGGGCGTGCCGAATACTTTCTTACGTACCCTGCGATGCCTCCTCAGCCTTGCTAATCTCTCTACTGCCGTCTTCCCCATTATCTTCCTCCACGACTTACCATCTTAATATGTTAATTTCTCCAGCTCTTGCCTGATGCCTATCAGGGCTAAAGCCCTGAGCTACAGGAACTCCTGCATTCCTTAGCTTAACTCTTGACAGTCCCTGGCCCCT
>JACUUO010000090.1 GCA_014859275.1 Actinomycetota bacterium
ATAACTCGTGCTCGGTCATTGCTTTTAGTAGTTGGCGATAGAAATGCGATTTTAAATTGCGATATAGGTTACTTAAAGGACTTTGCTACCTATGTGGGTAGCTTGAATGGTGCACAGGCTGCGGTTGATTATGGAAAGATGGATTATGGCCCGGATTATCCTATAGTTGCACACCCTGAGTCTGTATCGGATTGGGAAAAGCTCTTGTATCGGGAGCTGTATAAGCAAGGCATAAGAACTATACCTCAGTATCGGGTCGACCAGTATGCGTTAGATTTGGCAATCGTAGTCAATGAGAAGAAGCTTGATATAGAAGTTGATGGCGAGATGTATCATCGCAACTGGGATGGCGAGCTTTGTCGCCGCGATCAAATCCGCAACCGTAGGCTTATTGAACTAGGTTGGGATGTGATGCGATTTTGGGTTTATGAAATAAGGGATGATTTGGGTGGGTGCATTGAGCGTATTTTAAAGTGGGTTGAATTAGCCGACCTGGAGCGGGGCAACGCAGGTATTGATATTAGTGAAGATAGTGATGCCGACATTAATGCTTCGAGTGTTAATAAACATGAGTCTGCGCCTACTAGCTTGGCGTTGTGCGAATATGCGCAACCACAAACGTGTCGAGATGAGGTTGTTGAGGCAGCCCGAGCTATAACTATAAACAAAGGTGAAAACGAATTTACAGTGCAAGAGATTGTTGATTACCTAATGGCTAGAGGGACAACGTATTCTGAATCAACAATTCGTACTCACGTAACTTCCCGATGTTGCATCAATTCGCCAAAGAACCATGCGGTTGTATACGGGGACTTTGAGCGAGTAAGCAGAGGAATTTATCAACTGGTGAATTAGTAGAGGGATTATTTTATAGATATTAGTTTCTTTTGGAGGGTTTGTGTTGGCAGACATAAACACTATCAACGGGTTTTTGCAAGGGCGACTTAGGGATTGGGATAAGTCTGAGGTAACAGCTGTAGAGGCTGCCCAGTGGCTTGATAATGCAAAGCTATTATCTGATTCTGATAGCCGCCCCGGAAGGCCACTACGTGATTTACTTAGGAAAGGCCTTATAGTTGGTCAACGGCAAGAGCTAAATGGTAGATGGTTTATTGACAGGGTCTAGGGCGAGGGAGATGTTGCTCATTCGCTGTAGTTGAGGAAAAACGTGCCGTAAGCGCAGTGCTTGGGAATGTCCCCTAGTCCTCAAGCTTAATAATCTAGGCACTCAATGATAGTAGTATTGACCATCCTGTTGCTTATTTAGTAACCTCTATATACTAACACTTAAGTAGCGTTATTTTTATTTAACAAGACGATCACCATATTTTAACCTGTAAGCAGCAAAGATTGATTTTCTGGCGATCGTTAGTTATCTGGTAACGTGGGCGCTACGGTTGAGGATGATCGTTCAGGAGGCACTACATGAAAATCAGCACGATTCTTGATCAAATCGACTTAGGTAGCATTGCCCTACCGGAGTTTCAAAGAGGATACGTTTGGAATCGGGACCAGGTTCGGGGTTTAATGCATTCGTTATATCGCAAGCACCCGGTAGGCAGTTTGTTAGTGTGGGTCACAAAGACAGAGAGTGCTAATGCTCGTGGTGATGGTGATTTAACACCGGGCTCTGCAAAGCTATTGCTTGATGGCCAGCAGAGGATGACGTCGCTGTATGGTATTATCAGGGGCTTTCCACCAAAATTCTTCGATGGAAATGCACAGTCTTTTACCGGCTTATACTTTAATCTTGAAGAAGAGATTTTTGAGTTCTATGCGCCTCTCAAGATGAGGGATAATCCGCTTTGGATTAATGTTACAGAGCTTATGAGAATTGGGGTAGGCGAAGCTATCCAGAGGCTGGTTACTAATCCGGCGCTGCAATCAAACTTGAACACGTATATAAATCGCTTGAATGCTATTTACTCCATCAATGATATTGACCTACATATGGAGGAAGTAACGGGCGAAGATAAAACCGTTGACGTTGTAGTAGATATTTTCAATCGGGTAAATAGCGGTGGCACAAAGCTCTCAAAAGGTGATTTGGCTTTAGCAAAGATATGCGCTGCCTGGCCTGAGGCTCGCGATGAAATGAAAACTCAGCTCGTCAAATGGAGAAGAGCAGGCTTTAATTTTAAGCTAGAGTGGCTACTGCGCATCACTAACGTAATAATTACCGGTGAAGCTCTTTTTTCAGCCCTTAGGGATGTCGATACCGCAACTTTCCAGAAGGGTTTGCAGCAGGCAGAAAAGTCGATTGATAATTTGCTTAATCTAATATCTGCACGGCTAGGGCTTGATCATGACCAAGTTCTGGGTAGTCGCTATTCTTTTCCTGTTCTAGCACGATACGTAATTCAGCATGGTGGGCACTTAGCTGATCACAAGGAACAGGACAAGCTTCTTTACTGGTATATTCATACGTTGCTATGGGGCAGGTATGCGGGGTCAACAGAGAGCATCTTGAACCAGGATTTAGCATTAATTGAGCAAACTGAAGGTGCACTTGATAGACTTATAAATCAACTCCGCCAGAATAGAGGCGACCTGCAGTTGAGCGCTGATGATTTCAAGGTATGGAGTAGCGGTGCTCGATTCTATCCTCTCCTCTATATGTTGACTCGCGTTTGCAAAGCCAGAGATTGGGCTACGGGCATTGAATTATCGAAACATCTGCTTGGCAGCCTAAATAAGCTGCAAGTTCATCATATCTTCCCAAAGTCCTTGCTTTATGAACATGGCTACACTCGCCCTGAAGTTAATGCCATTGCAAACTTCACCTTTCTTACGCAGGATACAAATTTGCTTGTCTCAAACCGCAACCCAGAGGAATACTTTGAGGAGTTTTTAGTCAGGCAGCCAGGAGCTTTAGAATCACATTGGATTCCCATGGATAAAGAATTATGGAAACTGGAGAATTATTTGGACTTTCTTGCTGCGAGGCGTGAATTGCTCGCAAAAGCTGCAAATGAATTCCTCGATAGCCTGCTATCCGGGTCTACCCCGGAAATGCGAGTTATAGAATCAATCCTCGAACGAGAAGCAATTTCTGTGCCGGGCGGTGTTGAAAGCGAGGACGAAGAAAGAATCATCCGTGAATTCAACGGTTGGATTGTAGAACAAGGTTTGCCTGAAGGCGAATTCATGTACGAATTAACTGATCCTTTTACAGGTGAGCCGTTGGCTATCCTTGATTTAGCTTGGCCTAACGGCCTTCAGGAGGGTTATAGCCAGCCAGTGGCGCTTTTGATTGATGAGGATAAAGAAATAGAGGAAGCTGCAAATAGAGCAGGCTACCGGTATTTCACAGATATTGATTCTTTTCGATTGTACATTGAGCGGGAGATACTAGCGCTGGAAATGGCGAGCATTTGAAAATGCGGTGCTATGGGAGGACACCAGGATCTTATCGGCTCATTGGGAGTAGCGGAATATAGCTTAGCTTAAAGTAGGCAAAAATTCTATACCAGTACCAACATGCCACCACGTGAACCGGCGCAAACTCAAGAGGATATTGCCAGGAGTACCTTGATAGCGTAATCGGTATTTCTGTAGCTCTGACATTTTAAGTTTAGGCAAAACCTACATCAGGCATCATAGCCCAGCAGGGAGGATCTTGAGATAACTTTAGATGCAAGGTCATGGTTGATGAGCTTTCCAGGCAATGTATTAAATGTGGTTTTATCTTTCAATCTTTCAAGAATGGCACTGTTAAATAAGCTGTAGTCATTACCGAAATGAATGTGGGTCTAGACAGTTAATTTCTCTAATAAGTCCGTCTCTGCAAAAGTCCACCCAGGTACTTCAACCATACCTAGAATATCAAACCATTTAAGCATAAACCGCTTAAAGTCAAGGGGCGATACCGTTATGCAGTTGTAGCCAAATTCCGGATGTTCATGATTAATTCGAGAGAGGAAAACAAGTATGTTGATGTGTGAATTCCCGCGGGTAAAGATGTTACCATGTGCCAGCGCATTGCGAAGAACCTTGGCGACAGTACTTGCCTTTTTCCTATCGCTGATAGCCCTCAATTCCTCAAGATGCCATGTGCCAATGATGCCTCCAAGTAAGTAGTAATGCAAAATATTAACCATTAGTATTATCGGCAGGGGAGAGATAATACGAAAGTGAATTTTACCTGGCTCAAGGTTGCCTTTTGATAGCGGTGCCATAACTTGTTACCGTAATAACTACAGGTTCTTGACAAACAAACATATGTTCGTATATTATAGCCATAATATCGTCAAACAATCCGTGAGTGGCTACACATACGGATGCAGAAATGCTACACCGGTTAGAAGTGGAGGCTGGTATACTGATGCAGATAGCGAGCGATGGCCTTCCTGCAATGGATATTGGCGCATGGTCTGAAAACAAGCATTACTATCTTGATCGGTATTGCTATATGTTTGCCGTTGGCACTAAGAATAAATGGCCAAGGCGGTACTACATCGACCTGTTCAGTGGGCCAGTGGAGAGGGGGACGTAGCTCAGCAACTACAATAGCGCACATAACCTTAGCATACCAGTGCAAACTGTTGACAGCTCTTCTGCCTACCGCTTAAGATTTACCCATGCCACGGCTCCCACGCCTTGATATCCCAGGGCTACTCTATCACGTGATCTGCCGGGGGATAGAGAGAAAAGAGATATTTAAAGACGAGAAGGATTATAAGCACTTCCTTGAGAAGCTCTCCTCTTTAGCTGGGGGAGACAATATCAAGGTATATGCTTTTGCCCTTATGCCAAACCATATCCACCTATTGGTAAGGCCTCTAAATACTTCTCTGTCTACATGTATGCGAAAGCTTCTGACCGGATATGCCGTCTATTTTAACAGACGCCACCGGGAGCCGGACACCTGTTTCAGAACCGCTACAAGTCATACCTTGTAGAAGAAGACATCTATCTACTTGAGCTTATCCGCTATATCCACCTAAACCCGGTAAGAGCCGGCATCATAGATTTTTCAAGGCTTTCTCTTTCTGGACTTCCCCCAATTTTTTGGGCTCATGGACTGAAATCAAGTAAGGTTAGTTGTCTATTGTTGTCCAAAGGAGTTCTTGCGCTGATTCTTCCCGGGCAACGCTGAAAAATGCTGGTTAAACCGTCAGCGATGGCGTAATAGTGAAAATCTGGTATCCCGAACAGCCGTTTTGCCGCTTTGAGCACATATCCCGCCATCACTTTAAGCTTGGCCTGGGCATCCAGCACTACCGCCGCGAAGTAAGTGGCGGCAAGTACCAGGGGCATTAGATTCTGAAGACTCCGGTATCCCAAGACCCGAACATCTTCTAGCTCATAGCTCTGCTTGATAAAACGAATGCTCTCCTCGATAGCCCAGCGCCTCATATAAGCCTGGACCAGGCGCCAAAGCACTTGATGACTTCGGTTAAGAGGCTCCGTGGTTAAAAGCATCATCGGCTCTTGACCGAATCCCCTGACAACCAATAGACTCAAAGGCTCGTCTCTTCCGGGAAAACGCACCTTGCTAAATCCAAAATCAAGGTGTAAGACCCTTTCTTTGCCGCCATCAATCTTGACTATGCTCTGCCGGTAGGGACAGGAACAGTTCTTGGCGATATCGCTGGCCAGGATGGTGTTTTTCCCTTGGATCAGATGCCTGTTTCCCACCAGGCGTATCAGGAAGCGACACCCTTTTTCCAGCAAGGGAACTAGGAGATTCTTACGATCTCCTCCCCGATCGATTACCCATATTCCCCGACCCTTAACCGCTTCGGATACCATAGATATGGTATCCAGGATCTCCCGGTTCTCACTCTTATGATCGGGGGCATCTGTGGAGTAGAGCTTGCAGGTAAGAGGTATCATGCCATCGCCCTTGATCTCAGTTGCTATTATGTTTAAAAGCCAGTATCCCTTCCGTAAGCTTCTTTTCGCTGCCGTCACGGATGGTGGTTAGGTATTGCATCTTTTGTGCATACTTTTTCCTTAAGTCGCTGGGATCAAGTATCAGCAAGGTATCCTCTTTTACCAGGTCTTTAGCCATGTTTAGCAGGTTGGACTAAGATAGTGGATCCCAATCCTTCGCATCCTAATTGATGAGAGAGCCTCTCTTCCACTTTCTTGATGGATACGGTCTGGGTTCTTCCTATCTTGGTCAATACAACCGACTGGGAGGCTTGTATCCCGTAAATCATCTCGCTCACAAACCTGCCTGCGACTAAAGGCAGGCCATGAGAAAGTTCCCCCGAAAATTTTCCTATTCTTGCCCTTAATTTTCTGGCTATCTTGCTATAATCCATATAACCTCCTCTTTGGTACTGCTTGGTCTATCAGGTAATAACCAAGTTATACCAGAGGAGGTTACTTTTTCTCCAGAGCTCGCAAAAAGTACCCCCATTTTTGCAAAAAGAGCCTGGATACTTTCAAAACGCCGTTTTATCCTTATCTACCAGCAGGTCTGTGTTTTACTGGGTTTTTTGGGGGAAGTCCAGGTTAAATAACCATTGCTTTTATGGGAGCAAAAGATAAAATAAACATATCGATCCTACTTGAGTAACCATTTAATCTATGAAAAAAGAGCCTAAATCACAACTAATCATTTATAAAACCGGAGACGGTCGAACCAAGATCGATGTTCGTTTTGATGGTGAGACGGTATGGCTAACCCAAAATGCCTTGGCAGAACTATTCCAGACCACTAAGCAAAATATCAGCCAACATATCCAGAATGTCTTCAAAGAAGGAGAATTAAACGAAAATTCAGTTGTAAAGGATTTCTTGACAACTGCCGCCGACGGCAAGAATTACAAGACAAGACACTATAATTTAGATCTCATCATCTCCGTTGGCTATCGCGTTAAAAGTTCTATTGCAACAGCGTTTCGCCAATGGGCAACTGCTCGTTTACGTGAATACATCGTCAAAGGGTTCGTATTAGATGATGAACGACTAAAAAACCCAGATTTGCCCTTTGATTATTTCGAAGAGTTGCTGCTTCGTATTCAAGATATCCGCACTTCTGAAAAGCGTTTTTACAGGAAAATCACAGATATTTATGCAACCAGTGTTGACTATGACCCGACCGATGAACAAAGCATTCTCTTTTTTAAAACAGTACAAAACAAAGTCCACTACGCCATTACCGGTCAAACTGCATCTGAGATTATAAGCTCTCGTGCCGACAGCACAAAGCCATATATGGGTCTTACTTCATGGCGGGGTACAAAACCTCGAAAAGAGGACATAACGATTGCCAAAAACTATTTAACGGAGCTGGAACTTCGTGCCCTAAACAACCTTGTTGAGCAATACCTTATTTTTGCCGAAGGTCAGGCTATGCGTCGGATACCAATGTACATGAAAGACTGGATAGCAAAACTAGATGGCTTTTTAAAGCTAAACGACAGAGATATTCTAACCGACGCTGGCAAGATATCACATGAACTGGCAGTAGAAATAGCCCAAAAACACTTTGATGAGTACAAGAAGAACGAAGCCAAAAGCTTAGACACTGATTTTGACACGATTGCACTGGAGGCTGCTAAAATAGCAAAGAAAAAGGTTGCAAAAAGGACGACCACTAGAAAGAAGAAATAGTAAATCTAATCCGTTCAACTAACAATTTAACTAAATATGGAAGTGAATGATGAAGCGAAAAAAGATACCATACGGAACGAAATTGCCGGTCAAATTAACTTTGCGTGAAAGGGATCTCATTTCTAACGAGACATTCTGCGATCCCGAATATATAAAGCTTGCAGTAGTTGATGGCAAAGGCATTAAAGTTGACCTATCGCTTGATGAAATAGAAGATATCCAGGGATATGTTGCTGCAGAAGCAAATCACACAGAAGATCTTAAGTTACAGAAAGAACTCGATCGCCTCAGCGATAAGTTGCAGGTTTATTTAGATACATACGACGATCAAGACTATGAACAGAGTGACGTATTCACCCAGCCTATTGATCCTTTTTCAAAAGACGCTAAGAAGAGGTGGGACAAGATACCTAAGTGGGCTCAGACTAAAATCCTGGATAATGTTTATTGTGGGAAATGCATGAATATGGTTTCGATAGTGCTGGAAACAGCAAAAATACAAGGAGCCAATTTAATTCTCAGAGGAAAATGCAAAACCTGCGGGCATGAGGTTTGTCGTCTTGTTGAGCCTGAAAACGATTAACTGGCTAACAAAGGAAAAAGCAAGGCTTATTCAAAATCATTGAAAAAGCATTTCAAAGCTATGCAATAAAGGGTACCCAAAATCGAGATAAAGACTAAATCAAGCATAAGTACTGCAGTTTTGATTTCCGCCTAACTCCGGCCGAGATTAAAACTATCGACCTATTTCAAAAACGTGATAATATATTACCGCAGCTCAGGTACGCAATTTGCAGCCTTTCTTATTAATTCAAAGTTCCAATTGCGTCCTATTAGGCTACTGTTCGATCTATTTTCAATCACTAATTGCCATATTCAGTCTGATACTCTCTTTTCCATTCCTTTAATAAGCATGGTAAGCATCTTGCCGATTGCAATAAGTTCATTGCGAAGTTCGTCCACTTTTTCTGAAGGAATAAGATCCAAGCTTTTGCAGATTTCAAGCAAGGGCACACTCAAAAGTTGATCCTTTCGCTATTGTGAAGAATAAAACCCATAAACCCCTCCTAAGCTAAGGAATCCAACTACCTTATAGCATAAATGCGCTATTGTGCTTTGTTATGGCACAATAAGTAAAAGAGTTAGCGTAACTTTACAGGTCGCTTGGAAGGAAATTTAGATGGTGCCTATGTGGTTGAAAAACAGTTATTTTAAACTGCCTCTGTCTATGAGCTTTTACGATCAGCAAGAGGTGAGACAGAAAGCAGAGGGATAATTCTAGAGTAAGGCAACTGTAGCTGCTGAGCAACGTCCGTGCGTCCAGACAAGGTTGGCATGTTGAATGGGAGGTGAGGCCCATCGGGACAAAAGCCACAAACCCCGTAGCTTGAATAGCAAGGCGGCGGTAGACCAAAGCTTTGAAGCCTATTGACAAAGCCATCAAAAAGGGATGGTGAGCGAGTCCGCGGGCCGCAACGAAAGTGAACGCACAGGTGACCCCAAAAGCTCTGAACCCCGGCAGGCCGAGTTTTTCGGACGTAAAACGAAGGCAGTATAGGCAATCGAAATGTGGATGAAACGGCTAGACCTACTCCGGTGGGGCGGTAGCGGTGGCACGTGGAGGGCGACATGCAAAGCAACTGGAGAAACCCTCCTTGTCGAAGGGGCGAAATCCCCGGAAAAAAGGTAGACCCTATAACTGAAAAACGGGAAATGGGTCGAAAATGGCAAGAGGGTGGCGGAGGGGCTTGTAGTAGCGAAGAGAAGGTACATATCTACCCACCAGGTACCGCCATACCCACATCCCTAAGGGAGGCGGCAAATTCCGCACCCTATCGATACCGACAATCAAAGACCGGGTTGTCCAGGGAGCCTTAAAGTTAATCATCGAGCCAATCTTCGAGGCGGACTTTAAGGACGGCTCGTACGGCTACAGACCCAAAAGAACGACCCATCAGGCCATCGAAAAAGTCGCAACCGAAATAGTGCGCCACAAGACGATGGTCGTCGACATGGACATTGAAAGGTATTTCGACAATGTATGCCACCACATCCTCTTTGCGCAAGTGGCAAAGCGAATAAATGACGACAAGATCATGCGTCTTTTAAAGCTGATCGTAAAAGCCGGTGGCAAACGGGGCGTTGGCCAAGGCGCGGTTATTTCACCGCTGCTAGCCAATATCTACCTAAACCAGGTAGATGAAATGCTAGAGAAAGCCAAAGAGACAACACGCCTTAAAGACCATGCGTTGATAGAATATGCACGGTTTGCCGATGGCATGCCGGTACAGGCAAAGAACAAATGGGGTGAAAGTCCCCTGACG
>JACUUO010000091.1 GCA_014859275.1 Actinomycetota bacterium
AAACGGATAAAAACAAACATCAACCTAAAGAGGCGCGCCAGCCTTCGACCCTACCACTGCCCTAACAAGAGGTTAAGAGCGATCTAAAACTTTAGGTTGGGAAGGGTTGAAGATAAGATCAATTCTCTTATCGGCATTGGCTTCTGTTTCCGGCAAAATGTGTGAATAGGCTTTGAGCGTGATCGCAGCATCACTGTGCCCGAGGAGCTTTGAACGTACCGCGTTGTTCACCATTAGAGAGTAGTGCTGTAGCAAAGCTATGCCTCAAATCATGCCACCGGATCGTTGGTAGACCTGCCCTTACCAATGCTGGCCTTAATACCCGCTTGTCTATATTGGAGTGATTTAGCGGATTGCCTTTCGTGTTGGTAAACACAAGGTTATGCGGATTAGGCTGTTCTGTAGTCAAAAGCAAGAGGGGATAATAATATGATAAATCGTAGGATCAGGGCTGGTAATAATTACCAATCACCGGGGGGAGGGGTACCACCCTAGCACCCCCGGGCCTTTTGTACCAGTAAATATTGATCCCCGCTCGCCCGAAAAAGAGCGTATGAATTAGAATAATAGTATAAAGAGCGTTCATAAAACAGGCGATAACATTAAGTAGAATACCTCGTGATCAGAGTGCTGTATGAGCAAACGGACTATATGGGCACTAGCAGGTCTTGCGCCATAACCGTTCTTGTTGTTCTGGTTTTTGATGTTGGCCTCTTCTCAGAACCTGTTAAAGAGCCTCATTATCTCTTGGCACCTCTTCTTAGCCTTGCTTCAGGCATCATAGGAGCACTGTATTTCTACACTCTCTACCCACTCTACGCAAGGGGAAGACGACTAGCGGTCTATTTTAGTATACTTTTTATTGCTCCTGCGCTGATTCTGCCTGTGATCATCGACAGAGGGGATATAGGGGAGATGTATGAATTTCTGATCTTATATTTCCCTGGCTTCCTTATAGCTTTGCTACTTGCGGAGGCGCTGCCTTCTACGCTACCTTATGCATTGTTGGAACTTTTCTTACTCATAAATATCACATGGGTTGTTCGGGGGCTTGTGGGACTAGGCATAGGGTATTTGCTCGAGAAGCTATTTAAACTGATATCTAAAGCAGTGAGCCGTTGGACTTAATTGTAAAGGATGCGTGGGTAAGAGCTGCTGCTATGCTACCACCCCAGTAGTAACCTTCTATTAAGCTTCCTCTTATGATGCCGATATACTACATATTGGCGCTATATAGCTAATTGTCGGTAGGAGGTAGGCTTTGTGGATAAAAAGTTAAAAGAGGAGCTCGACTGGCGGGCAATGCCTTATGGCATCCTAACAACTATCCTACTCTGTCCGGGAGTATTGTTGCAAACGTTTCCGACAGACAGCATACCTTTGGCAGTTGAATATTTATCCTTAGTATCAGGCGCTATGGTATTTGTAGTAGGGTCTCTTCATCAAGTGGTTATAATTTTAAGATTTGAAGGTGATAAGGGGTCAAAGCCAATTGGTGTGGGAGCTCAGTCAGGGACTACATTAAAAGACATCACAGCAAATATACTGTTTGGCATCTTTTGCTTAGCTGTGGGATTTGGCTCAATATGGCTAGTCAAACCAATGATGCTTGACCTCCCGCTCATTATGCTAGGCCGTTATGAGGTTGTTGAGGGAGTTCTCACAGATTGTGTGTTCCACACCACAGACACAAGAGGGCCGGACACTTACATTACGAAGCTCTACATACGAAATGAATCAGGGGTGGAGACAAGAATTGAATACAATGGCAAACGTTACGACTTCAAAGAATTCGAGGGGCAGAAAATGCGGTTAACGTATCTTCCGTATACTCATTGGGGGGTCAAGCAGGAAGTTCTCAGCTCTACTGTGACCGAGTAGATTAAAACTGGCCTGCTGGTACTAAAGGAGGCAAAGGGTATTTCTCACTCTAAGGAGGGTAGGGGTAGGGGCAAAGCGATACCGCAGCATTTTAAGAATGGCATAGCTGTTTAGCTCTTTAGGAGCGCTCCCTTATTATTCCGTTTGGCCATAACTTTTTATATATCGCAAACCAGATAACGTACCAGATTACTATTAATATGGCTGCGGGAATTCATACCAAGCAACAAAGGAAAATTGCCCGCAAGCGCACATATTCTCTGTGGATGGCCTCTACTATTGGTCATTATAGGTGGGGCTATTAGAGGTCTACTCGGTGGCATATGAAACAATGTTCGCTTCTAAATTAAAATGAATTTACTACCGTATGAAAAATTCGAAATTCAAACATCTTTGACGCTTGAAGAGACTGTGGCGGCATTAAAAGGGGAAGTCGAACCAAAAGGGTGGTGGTTTTGGTGGTCCTCGCATGAGCACGCGATTTTTCAAGGGGATGTCTCACGCGACGGTTTCAAAATTATGCGAATTATTCATTACATGAACCATTTCTTGCCAGTCATTAGAGGCACTTTTAAACAAAGCCAAAATGGAATTGCTGTTATGATTCAAATGGACCTTCACCCCTTCGTTAAAACATTTATGCTCATATGGTTCGGCGGTGTCATAATCTTCCTCCTTGTCCTTTCGGCTTACTTGGCTAGTGGCATAATATCATTATCATCCTCATTCCTACTGCTCATTCCGCTTGCAATGCTTATTTTCGGCTGGGTACTGGCTTCCGAATTCTTCTGGTTTGAGGCAAGGAAAGCAAGGTCGGAACTATTAGCTATATTACATGGAAGAATTGAGTCTAACCTTTGGCAAGCTAGCACTAAAAGTGTAAAAGCACAAAGGAGCGATCAATATGAGCGATAAATCAAATTACCTTAGAATCCCAATTACCATGCCAGCTGATATGGTTTTATCTCTTGAATAGTTGAGCCTCAAAGCAAAGATGAGCGGCGGCAAGAAGCTAGCAAATACCGAGCTAATGCGGGCGGCGGTAAAGTTTATGTTGGAGGCGGGGGTTGACGTTAGTGGATGTAAGAGTGAGGAGGATATGTTAATGGCATTAAAGGGCCCTGTTGAAAGGTTATCATAACGACTGAAGCTAAGCCGACCGGGCTAGCAGTCCGGTCGGCTTGAGCGGATGGTTAGGCATAAGTAGCACTGTCCCTCGGTTTGTAGCTGCTACCAATAGAGCTGGAAAACGATTTTATCTTTTGCTCAGGAATAGCCTTAGAGATGTATAACGGGTCATCAGAGAAGATATCATGCCACTCAAGAATTATCCCAGCCTGATTATAAGCATGGAAATGGATACAGATCTCTGCTGGGGAATGATTTGAGAAAAGACGAGCCAAACCTTCAAGATTGTTAGGTGTTGCTTGGATATGGAAACACTGTGGTCGTGGCCATATTGTGCCTAAAGCAACCTTCAGCGGATTAGATATCTGCCTTGGTTTCAAAAACTCCTGAATATCTTTTGAGTTGCTAGTGTCTTCCAAATAGATAACAGCATCACTTGGCAGAAGAAGGTGAAGAGCCCGGACAAACGTCTCCGGTTCTCTGGGAGGCGATACCTCCCAGGCCGGTGAATTCCCCAGGGAGATGCCTTCTCTCTCCTCTTTTGTAACATATCCTAGAAGTCTTGAGATCCAACCCATAAGTTTCGCCTATGCCTAACTAAGTTTACATTGAATTGATCCACATAATACTCCAAGTTTGCTACTGGTGCTATATAAGATACCTGCAGAAATACGTCAATTACAACTATACTCAATGAGCGAGGAGGATGCATTGGGGATAATAAGGAGTTCTCAAAGCGATTGTTTAATAGGAAAAGGTAGTTGATAGTAAAGACAGCGTTTGCGTACTAAGTCTTAATGGTAAATATTAAAACGGCATCAATTACTAGTAATGGGGTACCAAGTCTATGAGTTATGGTTTTCTACCAGCACCTGTTTATATAGCAATGGTGTTAGGCGTTTCAATCTGGCTACTGGTTTTTGCAGTTAGACTCTTCTTGGGGAAAGCGAAGCTACGTGGTAATGGGTCGGGGGGTGAGAAGCTAGGTGCTATCGGTGCCGGCTTGTTAGGATTATCAAGTTTATGCACAGCAGTAGCTCGAGGCATTGAAGAATACTTCAAACAAGCTATGCACCTTGTGGATATGCTCATGGTAATAGCAATGGTTTTAGGGTTTGGTGCTTTTAGTCTCATGGTAGTTGCTGCGTGGATAAGAACAAGGCATGACCCGCCAATGAGAAAAGTACTTGTTATTACTTTGAGCTCTATGGTAATAGCAGTTCTGATGGCAGGCGCAGTGGTACTATCCCCGATAAAACATTGATAGCTGCATTAGAGCAACTGAGAACCTTTGGACCGTAGCACGGCACTATGTATCACGTTGATGGCTGCCGGTATCTTGTTAGCACTCCATTAGCAAGCCATACACCTACCAGCTAATATTGCCGTTAAATCGGATAGCACAATCTTCAGGTAAAACACACAAGATAGATCAGGTAGCAGCGCTCTACGGATAGTGTTTCATGACTTAGGGGCTGATGTGCTAGAGCGGGTAGTAGCAGAGGTTCTAGAAGGTTGGGGTTCAAATCCTACAGGGCCCACCACAAAGCCGCCGAAAGGCGGCATTTTTCGTGCGAGAATCGAAAATAGAAAATAGAGAATCGATTGAATTATTGAGGGATAGATTTGAAGGGCGAGGGATTAAAAGTACTCGAACCATTTTCATTCGGTCGATTCTCTTCTTTAAAGATGAGATCCAGTTAGTTAGTTGACCTAGGAAACCAACATCCTATTATCATCTTAGCGTATGCTCTCTAATCTATCTGACACATTTTTACGATAATAGATGTATGTCAGCCGAGCGCAGAATAAGTATTAAGTATATATTGGACTGGCAAGCGTAATCAAATGTAAATCACTTTCTATGTATAAGGAGCTGTAATGACTACCGAAGGCAACATTGTTTCTCACAGTGAAGGGACCATAGTACCCGAAGCAACTTTACCACCTATTGCGAGCTTTTGGCATCGTCTGGGTGCTTGGGTAATAGATGCAATCTTTCTCGGGATAATCGGGCAGATACTTGGCTGGTCACTATCCTTTATATGGTTCCAGATAGGCCCTTATGGCCGTTTCGTAGGATTATTCTTCCTGATTCCTTATTTTGGCATCCTTAACTCAAATATTGCAGGTGGCCAAACGATAGGTAAACGGTTATTAAAAATAGGGGTTCGAGATGGAGCGAATCAGCCAATTGGTATAGGGCGTTCTCTCTTACGTACCAGTATATTGATACTGCCTTTCATGCTTAACGGCTGGAGTTTACCTATATTGCAGAATCCTGCCTTACAGTGGTTACAAGCAGTCATCGTTTTTGGCGGAGGCAGCATACTCGTTTATACCATGATATTCAACCGCGGTGCTCGACAAGGACTTCACGATCTTGTCTGTGGGACCTATGTAATTCACTTACCTGGAAAACCAAATTTCTCGTTCCTTAAAACATCACAAATACACATGGTTGTTTCGGGGGTATTGTTATCCATAGCGATTGTTGCTACAAGCGCGTCTGCTTTTGTGGGGGCGAAGATAGTTGAAAAGACAGGGCTAGCACCCATACATAACCTATATCAGGTTTTGCAACAAGATGACAGATTTTTTGCCGTTAGCGTAAACGACAATAGGATGTATTATAGTCAAGGTTCGGTAACGCGAACCCTTGCAATAGAGCTTTGGTATAAAGGCACTTCGTCATCTGATAACGAGCGACAAGAGATATTCAGAAGCGTAGTCCAGAAAGTTTTTGCGAACATGGACGACGTAAACAAATATGATGGAATTAGTGTGAGATTGACCAGGGCATACGATATTGGAATTGCATCTGGTCGTCTGTTCTTTTCTGAGACAAAGTCGGTTCCGGATTGGCAAGACTCAGTAAAATAGAAACGGTCAGTACAGTTTATCAAGCCCATCTAACGTCTAAGTAGAGCGGATTTGAGGGATTCTTGCAGCTTTATGGAGCCCTGATCTAGGGGGATGTAGCTACATCCCTCAGATTCTTTTACTGTCAAGCGATGATTAACCTATCCAAAAGTTAGAGTAGTGACAGACCCTAGAATCTAAGCCGATAAGCTTAACGATTTCTTCCATTTCGACTAAACGCAAATCCGGGGAGCCTTTATGCTAGACCCACTCACACACCCTTACTAAGTGAAGTTCAAGGTTAGCTACTGCACGGGTGGGGGTTCATGTCCACAGTGTGGTATGTATCAAGCATTAATAGCGAGCGAGAGTTATTCTCCTCCAAAGGATTTAAGCACACGACCAAAAATAAGGGTAAATTCAGGTTAAATTTTTTGCCCGCACGTGAATGAATTAATAGATATTCGTTCATATGCACATGAACGCTGAGAAGATAGAAAAAGCCATGGGAGCCATGCATGCGAACCTTGTACTCTGATGTGGCCCACTACGAACCAAACGCTTTGAAGGAGGTATACACATGGATGCAGTTGTCAAAACCAGGTATGGTGAGGTACGTGGCAGCGTTGCCGATGGTGTGAACGTCTTTAAAGGCATTCCTTACGCAGCGCCACCGTTTGGCGCCAATCGGCTTCGGCCCCCACAGCTGGTCGAGCCGTGGAGCGGTGTTCGAGACGCGCTCAACGATGGGCCGGTGGCTCCGCAATACTCCGCCGCTGGCACCGAAGCTGAGGGTTTCATCCCCTCGGGGGCAGTGCCGGGCGAGGACTGTCTGAACCTCAACATCTGGACACCTGAACCAGGACACGCGCGCCTGCCCGTGATGATCTGGATCACTGGCGGCCAGTTCGAAGTCGGTTCCGCCGGGTGGTACAACGGCAGCCGCTTCGCACGCGATGGCGTCGTGTGCGTGTCCATCAACTACCGGGTCGGTGCCGAGAGCTTCCTCTACCTTCCCGACGGTATCGCGAACCGCGGACTGCTCGATCAGATCGCCGCGATGGAGTGGGTACGGGAGAACATCACAGCCTTCGGAGGGGATCCTGGTAACGTCACCATCTGCGGCGAGTCTGCCGGCGCGATGTGCATCGGGACGCTGCTTGCAATTCCGCGTGCCGATGGGTTGTTCCGGCGCGCGATCATGCAGAGCGGGGCCGCACACCAAGTACTACCGGCGGCGACCGCCCGACGGATCGGCGAGTACCTTGCGGAGAAGCTTGGCATCTCACCAACCCTGGAAGCGATGGCGGCGGTCCCGGTGGATCGGATGCTCGCCGCGCAGATGGAGCTGAAAGCAGACCTTATGACACATCCGGACCCGGAGCGCTGGGGCAGCGAAGTCGTGGCAAGCTCGCTGCCGTTTCAGCCGGTCATAGATGGAGAGTTGCTCCCGGCAGCCCCGCTCGAGCGCATTCGAGCCGGTGCGGCTGCTGGCGTGGACGTGATGGCGGGCTCGAACCTTGACGACTGGCGTTTGTTCCTCGTTGCCTCTGGTGAAATCGACCAAATCACCGAGCGCGTCTTAACCGGCCCCGTGGCCGAGTACGGATACCAGAGCATCGCCGCCTACGGACTTCCGGTGGAACGGGCGCTGGCCGCCTATCACGCCATGAACCCGTCGGCCACACCCGGCGATCTTCTCGCGGCCATCCAGACCGACTGGTGGTGCCGGATCCCCGCGATCCGTCTCGCCGATGCTCACGTCACGAACGCCTCGCGTACGTACATGTACGAGTTCGCGTGGCGCTCCCCGGTGGCTAATGGGCTTTTCGGTGCCTGCCACGCACTCGAGATCCCCTTCGTCTTTGACACGCTCGACGAAGGGCCAAACCAGATGCTCGGGAATCTTCTGGGAGATGACCCACCGCAGCAACTCGCGAGCACCATGCATTCGGCTTGGGTCTCCTTCATCACTCGAGGAGAGCCGGGCTGGCCCGAGTACGAGCTCAGTCGCAGGGCAACGATGCGCTTCGATACGGTCTCTGAGGTCATCGACGATCCTCGACCCGCGGAGCGTGCATTGTGGGAAGGGGTGCGTTAGCTTTTGCAGCCCTGGCAAAATCAATGAGGATGTATTATTTAAGTATTGCGATATCCTGCCATACGAGTCAGCGACATGAAGTGTTGAGGAATACATAGCAGGTATTCAGTGGCGATTTAAGGGCAGGTATTAAGAAATTTAGAGGCTTTGCAATGCTGCACTTTGGCAATTTTCGTTTTGCATACAAACAGCTAATTAAGAAGAGCGAAGCAGAACTCGATGAGATAATGAAAGACTACATCGCTTTGCCCGAGGCTAAGCGCAATGCGTTTAAGGATCGCCCGGCAAAGTCAGTTTCCATAAAAGAAATCGACCGAGACAAAACCTGGTACACAGGTTACATTGCGCCAAGAGTGATTAAACGAGAAGCGGATCACGTCAGTAAACTATTAGAGAATGGTGCATCTGCATTTAATTTACCAGATAGTGAGTTTGAAGACCTCGTGCCACTAGGCGAGATGTATAAAGAGATGGATGCAGATCGGGAGCAGAAGGCTAGACAGGCTATTAAAAATACCGATATATATTTGACCTGGGATTACATGGATGTTTATGTTGCGACCTCAATGCGGGCAAGATGGGAATTTGAAGAGACTGCCGATTTCATTACTAGTCTATTTGACAGACCGCAACTAAAGCCACTTAAGCTTAGATGGTTTGATCCAACACAATCCCTTTGCGCAGACCGAATTGATAAGGGCCTTATTGAGGGCTTGATGATAAAAAGAGCCTATTGTACCGTATATATGGCGCAAGAGACTGATACGATGGGAAAGGATTCTGAGCTCGCAGCGACGCTTGCACAGGGAAAACCTGTTATAGCATACGTTCCTTTCATTGATAAAGATAAGCATGCGCTTAAAATTAAAACTTATCCACTTGATTATTTTAAGATCAGATCCTTGATACTTCAAGCAGAGGGCATGTTTGAAGATGAGAAGTGCAAGCCTGAGCTACAAGCTTATGATCCGAACTTCGAGGAAACAATAAATGAATTTCATGAGGAACTGGCGGAATATCGTAAAAAACAACCCTTTTCTCTATGGCAGGAGAAGGAGGACAAATTCAAAGACCAAATTAAAGAGGTTTTCGAGCGCATGTACAGAATTCTTACAATAGCTGAGTTTCATAATTTCGAGAAACGAGCGCGAACGTTAAGGGAAATTCATCCACTAGCTTTGCAGGTAGACTTAAAAACTGGTGTAACGAATGGAGTATTGGTTGTACGTAACGTAGAGGATTGCGCTGGGCTTCTCCATAGGATATTAATAAATTCGCTAACTTTTACAATAAAGCACATAGTAAAAGGAGCTTCGGGTATAACAGTCCTTGAAGAAGATATTTCTCGTTGCCCGTTTCGTGCAGTAACAGATTATGAAAAGCTTACTAATAGTTTTTGGAACTTTTATCTAGTAACGCCGTAGCAAAATGGTATCATGATAGCAGGAGGTAAATCATGGTAAGAGTGATTAAGACTGATAAGCCCGGCCCAACGGATTTAACCTGGGAAGATAAGAATCCCTCTTCATACCTCTTAAGTACAGGCGTCCAAACCAAACTAGATCAGACGCTTAAAAAAGTTAAAGAGGAAATTAGGCGAAATAGTCCCAAAAAATGATAGTTTGCTAAGACTAGCCTTAATATACAATAACTATCGATGTGCTTTAAGCGTCGTTTTTCTCGTCGCTAAAGAGCAACGAAAAATTTGAAGGATTTCCCTCTTCTTACGCTGCCTTAATCGGAGATTATGTTAAGCAGACCTATTAACAACCGATGGCTAACTACTATGGGTATCAATCTTGCAATCTTTCAGGAATGGTACCGTCTCTTACAAGGATAAATTTCCTTTAAGCGAGAACATGCTAGCTGCAATTGCACTATTTTTTAAT
>JACUUO010000092.1 GCA_014859275.1 Actinomycetota bacterium
ATGTTACTGCTATGTTACAAATATGTTAAATTTTTATTGATTAAACCGCTCAGCTGCATTAATATAGTAGCAATGATTTCTGACGGTAAACGGTTGCCGTTTACCGTGTACCTGGAAAAGATTATCCCTCATGCAAGAGATTGAGAGAAAAGTTGTAACAATACTAAAAATCCTATCTGGTGAAAAGAAACCTTTGGGTGCGGGTCAAATCTCAGAGCGCCTTAAGGGCCACGGTATCGATCTAACTGAGAGGGCTGTGCGCTATCACCTAAAGATTATGGACGAGCGCGGGTTAACCAAACCACACAGGAAAAAGGGTCGTTTGCTTACCAGCAAAGGCCATGAGGAATTATCTAATGCACTAGTCGTAGATAAGGTGGGCTTGGTTATTACTAAAATCGATACCCTATCCTACCTGGTGGATTTCAATCTTAAACAGAGAACAGGCAACGTTGTCCTTAACGTCACCTTTATACCTCGTGATTCATTTAGGGATGCCATTGGTATTATGCAAGGTGCCTTCGCTGCTAAGCTCGGTATTTGTGATATGGTCGCTGTCGCATATGAGGGCGAAGCACTGGGCAGTATAGATGTTCCAGATGGCTTGGTTGCTTTTGGCACAGTCTGCAGCATTACCCTTAACAGCCTGTTCCTGCAAGCGGGGATACCAATCGATTCAAAATTTGGCGGCATAGTGCAATTCGAAAGAGGATTTCCTCTCCGGTTTACGGAGCTAATAAAATATTCAGGCACCACGATCGATCCTTTAGAGATCTTTATAGCCAGCAAGATGACTTCTGTGCGTGATGTCTCCAGTACTGGAAGCGGCAAGATACTTGCCGGTTTTCGAGATATTCCAGCAGTAGCTGCTGAAAAAGCGGAGTTACTGCTGCAGGAACTGGAAGAGGCGGGGTTCTATGGGATCTTGGTCTATGGTCGCCCCGGACAACCAGTGCTTGAGATGGAAGTAAATCCAGGTCGCACTGGGTTGGTCGTTATGGGTGGATTGAACCCTCTGGCCTCTTTAGGAGAATCAGGTATTGAAACCGTTAGTAAGGCAATGAGCACCCTTATTGCCTACGATAAATTAGTCAGCTTCTGGGATTTGCATTAAGCGGAAGGAGGTATCTAGGTTCCTTATAATAGATCTTTCGTTAGTATTATCGAAACTCAAACCAATAAATCTTTAAAGAAGGAGTAGGAAGATGAATTTACAACGACCAAATGCCAACGATGCTACGCGAACCACAAATCGCTCACGCAGCGTCGTTCCTGGATCCGGTCTTTGCACGCGCTGCGAGGATGGATGCCGGGGTAACTGTGAAGTGTTTAAATCGTCGTTTCGAGGAAGAGAAGTAATCTATCCCGGACCGTTCGGTACTATTACTGCCGGTGCCGACAAAGATTATCCGGTCGATTACTCTCACCTGAACATCATGGGCTATGCCTTAGGGGCAAAGGGATTACCCGAAGGCAAAGTAGGAAATCCAGATAATACCCTCTTCCCTATGGTTGATACTGGTACCGAGTATGGCGTAACAAACAAGGTTAAAATGCGCTTACCGGTTTTCACGGGAGCCCTGGGATCAACCGATATAGCCCGTATTAATTGGGAGCATTTTGCAGCAGGAACAGCAATTGCTGGAATAACAATCGTCTGCGGTGAGAACGTTTGCGGAATTGACCCACAAGCAGAATTCAAAAATGGCAAGGTAGTGGAATCTCCCGAGATGCGCCGCCGTGTCGAAATATACAAGAGATGGCATGAAGGATACGGCGATTTGATCGTCCAGCTTAATGTGGAGGATACCCGCTTCGGAGTGGCGGAATACGTCATCGACAAGCTAGGTGTAGAAACGATTGAGCTAAAGTGGGGACAGGGAGCCAAGTGCATTGGAGGCGAGATTAAGGTCGGCTCATTAGAGCGGGCACTAGAGCTTCAAAAAAGAGGTTACCTCGTAACCCCCGACCCGTCTCTAGAGGCAAATCAAGCTGCATTCCATGATGGTGCTCTGAAGCAGTTTGAGAGGCACTCCCGTCTCGGGTTTATCGATCAGGAAGCTTTTATGAAAGAGGTCGAGAGGCTGAGAGGTCTTGGCGCAAAGCGTGTCACCCTAAAGACCGGTGCTTACCCGATGCGTGAGCTTGCTATGGCTATAAAGTGGGCCTCCGATGCTAAGCTTGATCTGGTAACCATTGATGGTGCCCCCGGTGGGACCGGAATGAGCCCCTGGCGAATGATGGAGGAATGGGGCATTCCAACCTTCTACCTGCAGAGCATGGCGCATGAGTTGGCAGAGAGGCTGCATGAAAGGGGCTCCTTTGTGCCCGATCTGGCTATGGGCGGTGGTTTCTCAGCCGAGGATCACATCTTTAAGGTCTTGGCTATGGGTGCTCCTTATTTCAAGGCCGTCTGCATGGGTAGAGCGTTGATGATCCCCGGAATGGTCGGTAAGAACATCGGCTTCTGGCTGCAAGAAGGAGCAGCAAGTCTTCCAAAAGCAGTCGCTCAATTTGGCAATACGGTGGAAGAGATATTCGTAAATTACGAAGAATTGGTGACTAAATATGGCAAGGATACCGTAAAGGATATGCCGTTAGGAGCTATTGCTGTTTATACATTGGCTGATAAGCTAAAAGTTGGCCTTCAGCAGCTTATGGCTGGAAGCCGAAACTATACTACTTCAACCATTAGGCGCAGTGATTTAATGGCCCTAACAGAAGAGGCTGCTTCGGTTTCGGGCATTCCCTATATCATGGATGCATATCGCGAGGAAGCCATGCGCATAATCGATGGCGAATCATATGCCGATCTTGAACTTGACTTAGACCTTTCAATTAGATAGCCCCAATCACATAAAAACAGGCACCGGCTTTTACCAGTGCCTGTTTTTATTCTGCTAACCTTCTTACCGGCCCAGATGCGATACACTAAAGCTAAAGCATCGGCCAGTCATTATAGTATTGATAAGTACCTTCCCACCTCGTACTCCGTAACCTGGGCCTTGTAGGCATCCCACTCTGCCTTCTTGTTGCGAAGCAGATACTCAAAGACGTGTTCTCCAAATGCCTTGCGCAAAAGTGCACTCCCATCAGCAATCTTTATCGCCTCGTTTAGATCAGCAGGCAAAGACCCGATGCCTGCTGCCTCTCTTTCTTCTCCGGTCATCTCGTAGATGTTGTTGTTTGCCTCAGGTGGAAGCTCATAGCCCCTCTCGATACCCTCAAGGCCAGCTGCAAGCATTACTGCAAAGGCAAGGTATGGGTTACATGCAGGATCTGGACTTCGTAGCTCAACCCTCGTTGCAGACTCCTTTCCTGGCTTGTACATCGGAACCCTAACGAGTGCGCTTCTATTTCTTCTGCTCCAGCAGATGTAAACCGGTGCCTCATAGCCAGGGACTAATCTTTTGTAGGAGTTTACCCACTGGTTTAGAACCAGGGTTATTTCAGGAGCATGTCTTAGAATACCTGCAATATAGGCCTTGGCGATGTTAGAGAGATGCATAGGATCAGCCTCATCATAGAATGCATTGGTGTCACCCCTAAAAAGGGACTGGTGTGTGTGCATGCCGCTTCCATTTTCTCCAAAGATGGGCTTTGGCATAAAGGTGGCATAAATGCCATGCTCTTGAGCAATCTCCTTTACGGCGAGGCGATACGTCATGACATTATCTGCCATGGAGAGCGCATCAGAGTAGCGAAGGTCGATCTCGTGCTGGCTGGGAGCCACCTCGTGATGAGAGTACTCTACCGTTATCCCCATGCTCTCAAGGGCAAATATGGTCTCTCTCCTGTAGGGAGTTGCAAGATCAAGGGGGGTTAAATCGAAGTAGCCTCCCCTATCAAGTACCTCGGTTCCTATAGCATCTTTGAAGTAGAAAAACTCAAGCTCTGGGCCCACGTACATGGTATATCCCATCTCAGAGGCCCGCTTGAGATTTCTCTTGAGCACGTAGCGAGGGTCTGCCTCAAAGGGACTACCATCGGGAAGCTTGATGTCGCAGAACATCTTTGCAACATTGGTATCACTTGACCAGGGAAGGAGGGTGAAGGTATCTGGATCAGGTATTGCCACCATGTCAGATTCTTCAATTCTTGTGAAACCCTCTATCGAGGATCCGTCAAACCCCATCCCCTCTTCAAATGCCAGCTCAAGCTCAGCCGGCGAGATGGCAAAGCTTTTTAAAAACCCCAATACATCGGTAAACCAGAGCCTTATAAAGCGCACATTTTTGTCCTTTACCTGTTTGAGGACATATTCTTGATCTTTTTTCACACAAACACCCTTTCAGTAATCTGGATTTAAAGCGCAGTCAAACTGCTGGCGAGATTATACAGGCACAATATTACATCTATGTTACATGCAGGTCGGTTAATTGGCAACCACATCCAGTAAATATCACTGCCGCGCGCTAGAAGCTCGCTATCAGCCATCAGCAGTCAGCTATCAGCTACCGTGGGCCTATGGGGAGTCAGGAGTTAGAATCCAGAGTAAATCTTCTGGCTCCTGGATTCTTCAGGTTAGCAGGCTAAAGCCCTGAGCTACGATCCTGCACTCTTTCCTTCTGGCTCCTGTATTCTTCTCAATATCATAGTTGTTTCAAGCACCTTATTCCGCGTCTCTTCAATCTGCCTGACCAGTTCGTCCCCAGACTTAAGATCAAGGAATTCAGCAATTATAGTAACAAGATTTGAGTTGGGTTTTAGCGTATGCTCCTCGTTAAACCTGAGCAGCGTCTCGACGGTTCTCATGAATCCATACGCGTGCAATAGCAGCTCTGCTGTATCGCTATCCAGAATACTGTGCCTTATGAGCCTTTTGACAGCATTGACAGTCTTGTGCGTGATGAGATCCGGGTGTTTTGCCGCGTGTTCCAGCTGTAGGTACTGGATGAGGAATTGTATCTCTTCAATTCCCCCGGGGCCAAGTTTGATATCGTAACCATTGGATTCCTTAGAGAGCTTGCTTACTATTCTACTTCTCATATCCTCTATATAAGGACCAGTGACCTCGCTACCCCTTTGAATGATCACCTGCCTTTTCAGATTATTGAACGCTCTCAAGCTATCCCTATCTCCGGCAATAGTTCTTGCCCTTAAGAGTGCCTGTATCTCCCAGGGATGTGCAGATTTTAGGTAATAGTTTCTGTACCCCTCAATACTGTTTACAAGTATCCCCTTTGATCCATCGGGTCTTAATCGCATATCAACTTTGTAAACAATCCCTTTGGCCGTGTATTCGGAGAGAAACTTTATTAGCTCTTCGGCCAACCGATTTGACTTTTCTCTATCAGAGATGAATATGAGATCAAGGTCAGAACCAATGCTCAACTCCCCTGCCCCAGACCTTCCAAGCGCTACGATTGCAAAATCCTCAACCGCACCTAGGTACCTTAACGTCGTTCTTACAATCGTATCCGCAAGTGTGCTCAACTTATTTGATAGCCCCTCTACGTCCAAAATCCCTTCGAGAAAGAGCATGCCGGCCCTCATCTCCTCAATGATTCTGAATTCCCTTACCGTGCTCATCGGGTCCAGATCGATCTGGAGTACGCCTAGGAGCCTCTCCCTTATAGACCCGTAGTCCATTCTTATATCAGGATACTCGAAGAGACTCTCGAGGTTTTCATGGCTTAACAGCGACCTTGTAAGATACGAGCTTTTGGAGAGAGTACCTACGATAAGCTTCATCGTGTCAGGCCTTCTTGAGAGCAGATCAATATATGATTCGTGACCCCCAACCTTCTCAATAAAAGTTGTAAACGTGCTCAGAACTCCGTCCCGATTTTCAAGTTTCACTACTTGCTCAAGAAACATGGGAATTATATTCCTAAGAATGGTTCTTTGCCTTATAGTTTTTCCAAGAGATATCTGGTCATTAAGCGCCTTTATATTCTTAAGAGCTAAATTGGGGTCTTTAAACCCTTTAAACGATAGATAATCCCTGATTTCGTTATCGGTCAGCTCGTCTTCAAGTAGCACCGTTACTTCTGGTTGGATATCATCCTCACCAAGGAGAGAATTATACATATCCCTCACCATAAGCCTTTTTAACTTGAGTTCAGAGATAAACTCCCTTTCATTACAGAAGCCCATCTTCTTCGAGAGCACCTCAAGCTCATCAGGCTGGGATGGCAAAGAGTGTGTTTGGATGTCATCCTTCATCTGAAGAATATGCTCGAGTCTTCTTAAAAAGGTGTTACTCTCTTCAAGTACCTTGACATCATCTTCCGATAAAAAGCCTTCTTTTAATAATTCCTGGAGGACTTTTACAAGCTTACCTGCCCTTAGATTCTCCTTTTCGCCACCGTAGAGGAGTTGAAATGTCTGCGTAAAGAACTCTATTTCCCTGATTCCACCGTAACCGCGCTTTATATCATTGGCATCGAAGATAGTATCTATCTTTCTTTTTAGTTCCTTAATCTCTTCTATATCGTAGTAATCGGTCGATCGCTTCCAGATAAAAGGTTCTACCGCATCTATAAGCGTCTTGCCAAGCAATCTATCTCCGGCAACTGGCCGAGCACGTATTAAGGCCATCCTCTCCCATGTCTTTCCCCATGCCTCGTAGTATGACATATAAGCGTCTAGGGAATGCGATATCTCGCCTTTTCGCCCATCAGGTCGTAGTCTTAGATCCACCCTGTATGCAATTCCATCCTCCGTTTGTGTCTGGAGCAAGCTAGCTAAAAGCTCAGTTAGCCTACAAAAGTACTCATGAGGCTCGATTTTATTAATACTGACCCCTGATGGCGCCAGTACACCTGAAGAGAGACCCTCTCTTGATCCATAAACAGAGATAATATCTACATCTGAACTATAATTTAATTCACCAGCACCAAGCTTGCCGAGCGCTATTATAGAGAATGGGTTATCCCCTATATCACCAAATCTCTCTTGCATCAACACATATGAAGCATCAAGCGCCAGCTCAATGATTGCCTCTGCAAGAATGCTCAATTCAACCATACACTCATCCAGATTGGTTATACCGGTAATATCCCTAAGAGTTATCTGCAAGATATAGCGTTTCTTTATCCCCCTGAGAGTTTTCATGGCCATGTTCTTATCCACCATACCCATACGGGGAGACGCTGAGATGATCCCCTGTTTGGTGACTGGCGTATGGATGTTTTTTAACGCCCAATCCAGCTCACCGGGATTTTTAACGCAGTAATCGGCGAGGAATTGACTATACGCAAACAACATGGCGATACTATTAATCCGATGGGCGTGCTCCTTGAAGGTCTCCGGTGCACTCTGCAGAAGCCTCTCAAGATTCTTGAAAGACCTTTCGAGGTCTGGCGTCTGCGCTGATAGCTCTCTTATCGGGATATTCATGACCATCCTTACTAGTTACAGGAACTTTGCAGCGGAAATCATACCGGTTAACCAGCGACAATAACCTATAGAAATGTAGTTGCTTCTACAGAAATGTAGTTGCTCGATTTATCGAGCGAAAAGTGCGCCCCATAAATGGGGCAACTACAAGGTAACAACACGCCCATAAATGGGGCAACTACAGGATTGCAAATCCCTGAAGTACTATACCGAGCATCTAATCTATTCTTGTATATCGAAATTCGAACGTCAATGTTTTGACCATCCAAGGTTGATCTTGGCGGTCCCAATGGCATTTGCGCTATTATAAACCAGAGCGCGGATTTTAAGGTACACTCTACCGGCGTTATTCGGGAACGCACCTAATGTTTGCTGATGGCTCTGAGACTTAACATAACGTTTTAAAAGCTGATGGCTATTCGGAGGTGAGATCATGAAGATGGTTGTGGCGGTGATTAAGACTTTCAAGCTCGATGCGGTAAAAGATGCTATCCTGAAAGCTGGCATTCACGGTATGACTGTTAAAGAAGTGATGGGCTTTGGGCAGCAAAAAGGCCACATTGAAAGCTATAGGGGCTCGAGCTATGAAGTAAGATTCATCCCGAAGGTAAAGATTGAGGTTGCCGTTCCCGATGAGAGGCTCAGAGAGATCGTTGATCTTATACAGAAGACAACTCGTACCGGCGAGCTAGGCGATGGAAAGATATTTATCTACCCCCTGGAGGAAGCTATCAGGATTAGAACAGGCGAAAAGGGAGAAGATGCTATTTAGATCCTCTCCCCTTCTAGTCTCTAGATATCGTAATACATATAGAACTCGTATGGGTGCGGCCTGAGTCTTAATGCATCAACCTCATTTTCCCTCTTGTAATTAATCCATGCTTGAATTGCATCTTCTGTAAATACATCTCCCTTAAGCAAGAACTCGTGATCATTTTCAAGGGCATCCAACGCCTCATCGAGGCTTCCCGGCATTTGAGGTATCTTGGCGACTTCTTCAGGTGGAAGCTCGTAGAGGTCCTTCTCCATTGCCTCACCTGGATACAATCTGTTTTCTATTCCATCTAGACCGGCCATAAGCATTGCAGCAAATGCCATGTATGGGTTACAAGATGGATCTGGGAATCTAACTTCTATCCTCTTTGCCTTTGGTGATGGCGAGTACATCGGGATTCTTATTGCTGCAGAACGGTTTCTTGCAGAATATGCGAGGTTAACCGGTGCCTCAAACCCCGGAACAAGTCTTTTGTAAGAATTTGTAGTTGGGTTCGTAAATGCAGCGATAGCCTTTGCGTGCTTGATGATACCACCTATATAGTAGAGCGCCATCTCGCTTATACCCGCATATTCCGAACCTGCAAAGAGTGGCTCTCCATCTTTCCAGAGGCTTTGATGTGTATGCATACCGGAGCCGTTATCTCCAAATACCGGTTTTGGCATGAATGTAGCGGTTTTACCATGTGCAAAAGCTACGTTCTTGACTATGTATTTAAAGAGTAGGAGATGATCCGCCATCTTAACCATTGGTGAGAATCTCATATCGATCTCGCCCTGCCCTGCTGTGGCAACCTCGTGGTGCTGTGCCTCAACATATATCCCGCTCTTCTGCATTACGGTCACCATCTCGGACCTGATATCATCTAGACTATCAGTGGGCGGCACAGGGAAATAACCTTCTTTGTGCCGCGGTTTATAGCCAAGATTCGGTCCTCCGTCCCTGCCCGAGTTCCAGATGCCCTCGTTCGAGTCCAGAAAGTAATATCCGCTCTGCGCGTTCTGGTCGTACCTTATATCATCGAAGATGAAGAATTCCGCTTCGGGACCGAAATATGCGGTGTCTGCTATGCCTGTCGATCTCATATAGCTTACTGCCTTTTGTGCGACATACCTTGGGTCACGGGCATACGGTTCCTTTGTTATTGGATCCACGATGTTGCAGATTAGGCTTAGGGTTGGATACTTCTTAAATGGATCTATTATGGCGGTATCCGGATCTGGAATTATAAGCATATCAGATGTATGTATTGCCTGCCATCCCCTGATTGAGGAACCATCAAATCCAAAGCCCTCTTCAAAGCTCTCCTCCTTCAGCTCTTCAATGGGCACCACAAAATGCTGCCATACGCCTGGTAAGTCAATGAACTTTAGATCTACACAGACTACATTCTGTTCCTCCGCGAATTTCAATACGTCTTTTGACGTCATACCCTCTGCCAGTTCCAATACTTCTCTTAATGCCATACTCGTTCCTCCATTAGATTTTAGTACGCCTTACCGGCAATACATTTTCCCAATTAATTGTGCTGCTAGTGAGATTATACAAGCGCAATGTTACAGTGGTATTACATTCTGATTAATTTGTGATTACGTCAATGGATTGGGAAAATGGCAGTAATATTAGGTCATTATTATGCCACGAGGTAGCTGACCAATACGGTGTTGGTTAATACAAAGGCATTCTAATACTTAAAAATATAGAAGATACGATTTAGATCCTTCGC
>JACUUO010000282.1 GCA_014859275.1 Actinomycetota bacterium
CAATATCAGTATCGATGATTTATGGCGCAAACTAATCGACTGCTATAAGGTCTTCTACACGCAAAAAGCATGGCAGTGCTCGAGTATGACCGATGAATTTAAAAGATCGTATATGCTTAAATCCATTCAGATTATGTACCGGGAATTTTTCGCTCAAAATTTTGGCGATATGGCCATGACTATGCATGGGATTTCTTATCAACCACAACCCTTAAAAAGTTGAGAATGTTTTCGCCGTTATCTCAGCTGTAAAATAATCGGAAAGGTTGCGGGTTATTTTGAATATGGCCGGCGTTTTAGGGTATATACTGGCCTATGGATGAACCCGTCGATATTGAACTCTTAGAATACGTTAGGATAATAGCTAAGAGAAAGAGCCTAATACTTGCCGGTATCCTTATCTGCCTTGTATTGGCAATGGTTGTAACATTTAAAGTGACCCCGGTGTATGAGGCTTCAGCCAAGCTTTTAGTCTCCCAAAGACAGGTCGTTTCAGCAGATCAATCGTTGGGAGAATCCTACCAAGCGGTACTTATGAGTGAAAAGCTTGCAAAGACATTTAGTGAGATGCTTGAGGGAAGGGTTGCCGCGGAGGCGGTAATAAAAAAGTTAGACTTACCTATCACAACAGTAGCTTTGGTAAAAAGGATAGAAGCTGAGCCGATAAGAGAAACTCAACTGATAAAGCTATCAATAAAGGATACTGACCCCAAGCGTGCTAGGTTAATTGCAAATACCTTGGGCGAGGTATTCTCTAAGATGGTGAAAGATATCGAGCCCGCTTCACCAAAGCCCTCAACATATGTACAAGTAGTTGAACCTGCCGTAGAGCCAGTGGATCCCATCAGTCCAAAGCTTGTTCTAAATGCAATCATCGCTCTCCTTGTAGGTTTAATTTTAAGTATCGGCCTCGCCTTCCTCTTAGAAAGATTGGATACTTCGGTAAAGTCAGCAGATGAGGTAGAGAAGCTCACAGGAATGGTATCTCTTGGCAGCATCCCTCTCACTAATAACAAAAGGGCAGTGATAGATAATGGCAATAATCACGCCGTCTCTGAGGCCTACAGAAGTCTAAGAACAAACATCCAGTACTTAAACTTCGATAACCTAGTAAAGGTAATTGTATTGACAAGCCCCGGGTTAAAGGAGGGCAAAACAACGCTCAGCGCAAACCTTGCGCTAATTCTTGCAAAAGCAGGGCATGGGGTTCTAGTTATAGACTGCGATCTAAGGAGATCAAGAATCCACGAAGTGTTTGGCTTACCAAATGATGCAGGCCTTGCAAGTGTCTTATCTGGAAGATCTGATATAGCTAATACAATACGTAAGGGCTCGGTCAATGGCTTAAATATACTTACAAGTGGAATCGCTCCGCCAAATCCTGCCGAACTTCTGGGTTCAAAACACATGGAGGAGATTTTAAAGAGCGCAAAAGAGAAGTTTGATTACGTCATTCTCGACTCTCCTCCGGTTCTTGCTGTAACTGATGCTGCTGTTCTAGCTTCGAAGGCGGATGGGGTTCTGCTGGCATCTACCTTTGGCAGAACTAATAAACAAGCGCTAGCTGCATCGCAGGCGGCGCTGGAAAAGATAGGAGTACGCGTCCTCGGCTTTGTTATAAATGGCATTAAGCCAGGCGGTAGTTATAACTACAACTATA
>JACUUO010000093.1 GCA_014859275.1 Actinomycetota bacterium
AGTAGCAGCCCTAAAGGGCTGCGCTATGATCTGGTGAAAACACTGTTGTTAAGTTGCTGTTTTAAGATGCAAAGTCTCTGAAGCCATATTTTTGGGTGGTAACGAAGAATTTAGATAATGTGACCCGGCATCGTATGCAAAAATTGTGCCTAGCAAACTATCGGTGATATAATACAAGTACTTAGGTGTAAGGCAGTAATGAATGTTTTTAATCGGCAGTAAATCACATCCCGATGATAGCCAGTCTTCATTAGATAAGGCTGAAGGAACAAAAGAACCCCTTTTCTCCGCGAGGGCGCTTAAAACGCTCGTATCCTTAATAGTTATATCTTTTTTAGCCGCTCTTATCTCGACCGGATGGGAGATAACAGAGCTGGCCAAAAGTCAGGTGAGAAGCGGCACTACAGGGCATCTCGCTGTAGCGCAAGGTGGACAGAAGGTAAGTCTGCCCCCTCCACCAGTGCACCCGGTGCATTTTTTCCCAAAATCAGTTCCAGCTTTTACGGTCTTTGGCAGGCAGAAGGTTCGAGGTGAGGAAGCAAATGCTGCAGAAGCGATATTTAAGCCGGAGGATGAGCAATACTCTCTGGTAGAACCCCAAAATGTTTACGTAAAGATAGCCTATTATGGCTCGGATGATGCAGCTCAAAAGGCTATTGATCGTGTGATGAGCCACAGGAAGATAAACGATAGGATAAGTATTAGCGTAAATGGTATAGGAACTAGTGCAGGCTATACCGGGGACCACGGCTCACTAATCATAGCATGGGTGAAAAACGGCTATGCTGTCGAGATTGATGCCAGTTATACCCAAATTATCCCTACGGAAAAGACCGGTTCGCTTGAAAAGAACGCAGTAGTGATTGCAAAGGAGATTTTAGCAAGGATGGCGGGCAACCAGGATTAATCACTAATATACGGGCAGGTTTTATATCTGATGGATGAAAGACATATTCGGGGTTTGCTGATAGCTTTCGTAGGGGCTATAGTTGCTGTCAATATCATTGCGACAGGCACATCAAGCTCTTTATTTTGTGCTACCTGCCATAGCCATCAGGCGGCTGCGCTGGAAGAATCTACCCACAATGCAATCCGGTGCAACACCTGCCACCAACGAAATGATTTCCTCGATATCTTCGCCTGGCGAGCTAAGGTGCTCGGCATGGTTGTGCGCCAGGCCACTTTTTCTTACAGGAGACCCGTTATCGCAAATGTTTCCCGGAATAGCTGCATACGATGCCATGAAAATGTCTTAATTGAAGTCACCAGGCGCAATGCGATAAGAGTCAGCCATAAGGAAATTAACGATGCTTCGCATAAGTGCACAAATTGCCACAATACTGTAGCACACCCCGGCGCTGTAACCAATCCAAAATTTCCCACAATGGATAAGTGTGCAACTTGCCACAATAGCCAGCGGGTAGACGCGTCCTGTGAGGTCTGTCATATGCAAGAAGTTGATGAGCGCAGGCGGGTAAAGACGAGCTGGAGCATGACGCATGGGCCCCAATGGAAGCGCCTTCATGGCATGGGTGATCTCAATAATTGCAGGGTTTGCCATGGCGCTAATTATTGTTTAAAGTGCCATAACACCGTCCTACCACATCCCGACTTTTGGATAAGGCTCCACTCCCGCGATGCAAAAGCCAAAATTGAAGGTTGCTACCAATGTCACCATAAGAATTACTGTATGAATTGCCACGGCATAGAAATGCCTCATAGTAGTAACTTTATAAAGCGCCATGCAAGCGATGTTAAGAAGAAGGGCGATAAGTCCTGCAAGCGGTGTCATCTTGAAGCTGGGTGTGACAGGTGTCATGCAAGACACGTACACCCCGGCTTTGACCAGGAAAGAATGAGGGAATTGCGAAGGGGTGCCGGCCTTGACTAGTACCCAAGATTTCAGCTGGTCCAGCCTGGCGAAGCTATATAAGCGCTTTATATCAGACATGATTCAAGTAATTAGCAACCCTCAGGCGGATGCACAAACCACAATTCTGATACTTATTATACTCTCCCTCCTTATCGCTATCTTTGCCTTGCTGGTATGGTTGATTGCTTCGTCCATATTTAAAAAGAAGCGTGCGGCCACAGGCGTGCTTATCTCAAAGCACTTCGAGACCACAAGCCGGGAGATGTGGACAATCCGAATTCTGTTTATCGTTGCGGTTTTTATATCGCTAACCGCTATCTTCTATTTTGGTAACCAATCTTCGGTTTGCACACGTTGCCATGGTGGTGACCTATCTAAAAATGTAAAGAAATCGACCCACAGTAAAGTTGCCTGCGTTTCTTGTCACCGCAGTCCCGGTATTGATGGGCACGTCACACAACTATTTGATTACATAAGATGGTTAAGCAAGTTCACAGTTGCTAAGAATCAGAAGGGTTCGTATGATGCCCGGGTTGTAAATGCATCGTGCTTAGGCTGCCACAAGAGGGTTGCGAAAGAGACGATAGTTCGTTGGAGCGTGCGGGTGCGGCATGCCGATTTTCTCGCAGCAGGTGCACGCTGCACTGATTGTCATGGCAGCATTGCCCATGGGGAGGCGCTGGCGATAGTGCGAGAGCCTTCCATGGATAAATGCGTCATGTGCCACGACAACGAGAGCGCACCAGCCGATTGCAATCTATGCCATACGAGCGAAGCTAGCCCGACGACTCGCAAAATGCCGGAAGAAATTATCCGCATAGATGCCGATCCTATGCGAAATTGCCGGGGCTGTCACCCGCAGACCCCCCAGAGCGAGTGCGTCAGGTGCCACGGTTTGGAAATGCCACATCCTGAGGGCTGGGTGGGTAGGCCTGGTATTGGTCCAAATAAACACGCACGACAGGGTTTTCTCGACAAAAAGCTCTGCAAGCGCTGCCATAAATTTGATGAGACGCTACCGCCGGTAGGCCATGCGACTGACTCGGTATATATGAATAAGATATTTTGCAATCGTTGTCACGCTTACACATCGCCGCATGGCTCAACCGAGAGGTGGTTAAAGATGCACGGCCCCATAGCGCTGGGGCGGGTAATCTCGAATAACAGTCAATGCGGTAAATGTCACTCTTCCGACTTTGAGCAGAAATGCATGACATGTCATGGTGGGGCCCTATGCGATGCCTGCCATCAGGATGGCAGGAGGGGGAAATAGGAAATAATTTATCGATTATGCTCTGGCCCCACCTTAGGCCTTAAGGGGACGATCTCAGAAATTTTCCAGGTTTTACCTTTTTTTGCGACGGCGATGAGCCATTCCTTCTTTTCGTTAAGCGGCTTACTTATCCTCTGCTTTGTTTTAACATCGATATAATATCCATTATCGATATAGGCATATGCAACGGCACCAGATTCTTCATCTACCTTTACCGCCTCAAATTCTCGGTCATCGTGCACCCTGATCTTAATTTTGCCCTGTGCTAGCTCATCGGTGAACTGTTGCTTCAGCTCCGCAAGGGCCTTTCCAACCATGCCTTTTTCAAGATCATCGGGGTTATCGCTTGCATGAAGCCATGCCTCAAGTGATTTTTCAAACCCTGCTTCGATCTCTTTTTTTATTTTTTTTTGCCTGTTCGGGCGGCAATTTGCTCTCAGCCCACATGCTGCGGGCGTACTTATCAACGTGTTTCTCCCGCTTCTCTGCGGCTGCTTTAATCTCGGCATCGCTTAACTCTCTAACGCTGTGCTTTTGCTGACACCCGGTTGTAGAAAGTCCGGTGACGACAAATACGATAATCACAACTAGTACTGATATTATGGTAATCTTTCTCACATTACCTCCGTTAGGGTTTAGCTGAGAAGCTCTCATATAGCGCTCTATGCTGCTCGAAGATCTTGCACCTTAAAACAACAACCCAACAACCAGTGCTTTCACCAAATCGTAGCGCAGCCCTTTAGGGCTGCTACTGCGTGCACGTGTAAGTTTTAGCAGGGCTAAAGCCCTGTGCTACGGCTATGGTGTACCATAATGTTTTAGCAGGGCTAAAGCCCTGCGCTACAAGATATCGATAATCAGGGCTAAAGCCCTGCGCTACATCCCTGCCTACGGCTCTGTGCTACATCCTGTGCAACGATGGGAAGAAGCACGACTCAAGCGAGCTGTAAAATCCCTGTTCCTATTATACTAAATATTAGGTAATAGTTCAATTTGGATTAGATTATACACTTATGTTGCGTTTGGCCTACATGCAGTCGGCCAATCTATCCATTGTAATAGTACACGCAAGCAACGATGGATAATATTACCCACAAAACAGCGAAGAGGACAAAAGAAAAACCAATTGACGTCACCACCCGGATAATGTTAATTTACAATTAAGCGCACTAATTTTATCGGATTTATCAAAATAACTGGATGTAGGAGTATTAGTGAAGTTTTCTGCTAAAAGCGAGTATGCGCTAAGGGCGTTAATAGATATGACTGGTTATTACGGTCAGGGACCGATCGGTGTTCGCGAGATTGCAGCGAGACAGGGCATACCTGAGCGCTTCTTGGAGCAGCAGATTACTGCTTTAAGGAAGGCTGGCTTAGTAAAAAGCCAGCGTGGCGCTCAGGGTGGAGTTACACTGGCTCGTGAACCTGAAAGCATAACAGTTCTTGAGATTATCGAGGCTTTAGAAGGTCCCCTAGCAGTAGTCACCTGTGCTGGCAACAACGCATCGGATTGTGCGAGAAATGCTCAGTGCGCGGTGCAGGATCTCTGGTGCCAGGTGGGCTGGGCTGTTGAGCGTGTCCTTAAAGGGACGACTCTTAAACAATTGGTGATGCGCCAAGTCCGATACGATGAATCTTTAAGGCCCATGTATTATATATAAATCTGGAGGATGGCATGGCGAGGATATTTAACGATATTTCGGAAACTATCGGAAGAACTCCGCTTGTTCGTCTTAATCGGGTGATGGGTAGGTCAGGTGCGACTGTTTTAGCAAAAATAGAATCCTTTAATCCAGCAGGAAGCGTGAAGGATAGAATCGGCGTTAGCATGATTGATCGGGCGGAGCGTGAAGGAAAGCTTAAGCCAGGTAAGGTGATAGTGGCCCCGGCTGGTAGCAATAGTAGGACTGCCGGGACAGCCATCATCGAGCCCACGAGCGGAAATACTGGTGTAGCGCTTGCATTTGTCGCGGCGGCTAGGGGATATAAGGTTGTCCTTACAATGCCGGATACTATGAGCATTGAAAGGAGAAATCTCCTTAAGGCTTACGGCGCGGAAGTCGTTCTTACCCCCGGTGCGGAAGGCATGAAGGGGGCTATTGCAAGAGCGGAAGAGATAAAGCGGGAAAACCCCGATTACTATATGCCGCATCAGTTTGAAAATCCAGCTAACCCCGATATCCACAGAAAGACAACCGCTGAGGAGATATGGAGCGATACCGATGGCGCTGTCGATATTTTGGTTGCGGGTGTTGGAACCGGTGGAACTGTTACCGGGGTGGCAGAAGTTATTAAGGAGCGTAAGCCCGACTTTAAGGTGATTATTATTGAGCCGGCCGACTCGCCGGTTCTTTCGGGCGGTCAACCAGGGCCGCATAAGATCCAGGGCATCGGCGCTGGATTCATACCACAGGTATTAAATATGGATGTAATTGATGAGGTCGTGCAGGTAACAAACGATCAGGCAATCGAATTTACCCGTAGATTGGCGAGAGAGGAAGGTATACTGGCTGGGATATCCAGCGGTGCCGCAACCTACGTGGCGGCCCAAGTTGCAAATAGGCCTGAGAATGTGGGTAAAGTGATAGTCGTAATCCTGCCCGATACGGGCGAGAGGTACTTGAGCAATCCAGTCTACACGGAATTGGATTAACTGAGCAAATACAGGAAGGTGCTCTAAGTGTTTCGAACTTTTAGGGAAGAGATCAATACCATATTTGAAAAAGACCCAGCCGCAAAAAGCGTTATCGAGGTTATATTATGCTACCCTGGATTTCACGCGATTGTTCTGCATCGTCTTGCCCACTTTTTGTATAAGAGACGGATACCGCTCGTGCCGCGGGTTATTTCCCAGGTAAGCAGGCTTTTAACTGGTATAGAGATTCATCCTGGGGCTCAGATTGGAAGGCGTTTCTTTATCGATCACGGCATGGGTGTTGTCATCGGAGAGACGACCGAGATTGGCGATGATGTACTGGTCTATCAGAATGCAACTCTCGGCGGGACCGGCAAGGAGAAGGGTAAGCGTCATCCTACACTGGGAAATCACGTTGTTGTTGGCGCAGGTGCCAAGGTGCTCGGCGCGATAACAATAGGGGAAAACGTTAAGGTTGGCGCAGGTTCAGTTGTAGTGAGATCGGTTCCGCCAAATACGACCGTAGTTGGAATCCCAGGTAGGGTCGTAATGTCCCATGGCAAGCGTCTTAGCGCAGAAGAAGAACTCGAGCATGGGCATCTACCAGACCCAGAGGCCCAGGCTATCAAATGCTTAGGAGACAAGATTCGGGAACTCGAACAGAAAATAGATGAGCTGATTAAGAGGCAGGAAGCGCCTGCACTGCGCCTTATTGCGGAAGAGAAATACCCATCATGCAATGTTGAAATTGAACCTATTAAAGAAGAAGAAATTTAGCATGGCTTAAGCTGGCTAAAGGTATAAATCCCTTCGGGATTACAAGATTTATACTATTGGCCTAGCACCAGAATAAAAACCCGCTATCCGTAGAAAGTTAGTCTTTAAGCCATGAACTGGAATAAGGTCTGTCAGGATTAGATATTCACCTAAGGGGGATTAGATACTCACCTAAGGTTTTGAGCTGACTTAAGAGGGAGGCAGTTGTTTTGGAGAAGTTTATTTATCTGGATTATGCGGCAACAACGCCGGTGCGACCGGAAGTAGTTGAGGCGATGATGCCTTACTTTACTGAGAAATTTGGAAATCCTTCCTCTCTTTATACCGAAGGTAGAAATGCCAGGGGCGCGATAGAGGAAGCGCGAGACAGGGTTGCCGCCTCCATCGGGGCGGAATCACGAGAGATTGTTTTTACCAGCGGCGGTACCGAGGCGGATAACTTTGCCATTAAAGGCATAGCTTATGCCAACGAGAAGAAGGGCAACCATATAATCACCACCCCTATCGAACATCATGCGGTACTTGAGCCCTGTCATTACCTTAGAAAGCGCGGCTTTGAGATAACCTATCTTCCGGTAGATGAACATGGAATGGTGGATCCGGCGGATGTTGAGAGGACGATAACTGGCAAGACGGTTCTCGTTTCAGTCATGCATGCCAACAACGAGGTTGGAACGATTGAGCCACTTAGTGAGATAGGAAAAATTACCCGCGAAAAGGGCGTTTATCTGCATACTGATGCAGTTCAGACATTCGGCCACATCCCAGTAGACGTTAATGAACTTGGGGTTGATCTGCTGTCTATTTCTGCACATAAACTGTATGGCCCGAAGGGTATCGGAGCGCTTTACATAAGAAGGGGTACCCGGATGGAGCCGTTTATGCAAGGTGGTAGTCAGGAGAATAATCGCAGGGCAGGCACACACAACGTAGCGGGGATAATCGGGTTCGCCAAGGCGGTCGAGATTGCCGAAAAGGAGATGGTATCTGAGGCAAAGCGTTTAGCCGAACTCCGCGATTACCTTATCCGCGGTATATTAGAAAGAATCGAAGATGTTAGGCTAAATGGCCATCCCACAAAGAGATTGCCGAATAACGTTAATGTCTGCCTGGTGGGTGCTGAGGGTGAGGCGATACTTCTAAGCCTGGATATGGAAGGAATAAGTAGCTCAAGTGGCTCAGCTTGTACATCAGGAACTCTTGATCCCTCGCATGTGCTGCTGGCAATGGGCATACCCGCAGAGATCGCCCACAGCTCACTACGGCTGACATTAGGCAGTAGAACAACTAAAGAAGATATCGATTACGTGCTGGATGTCCTGCCACCGATTGTTAAGCGTTTAAGGGCCATGTCACCTCTTGGCACAGCATGGGGTAGGAAGTAATCAATCAGAAGGAGATAGATATGTACAGCGAGAAAGTGATGGAGCATTTCAGGGACCCGAGAAATGTCGGCGAGATCGAAAATCCAGACGGTGTCGGCGAGGTCGGGAATCCGACCTGTGGTGATATGATGCGCATCACCATAAGGGTTAGAGATGACGTGATCGAGGATATAAAATTTAAGACGCTTGGTTGTGGCGCGGCGATCGCGACGAGCAGCATGGTAACCGAGCTCGCGAAGGGAATGCGTCTGAAAGAGGCCGAGAAGATCTCCAGGAAGGATATTGCAGATGCTTTAGACGGTCTTCCGCCCCAGAAGATGCACTGTTCCGTGCTGGCAGCGGATGGGTTACGTGAGGCGATTGGGGATTATCGCTCAAAAAACGGATCTGAGAGCTAATAAGGATTAATCAGATCATGCCCACTACAAAGAAGAAAGTGGTCTGTGCCATGAGCGGAGGGGTTGATAGCTCGGTGGCGGCCGCTTTATTGGTCGAGGAAGGTTACGATGTTATCGGTATAACCATGAATATATGGCCATCCGCTAAAACAGCCGAGGAGGCTGAGCGGTTCGGTGGGTGCTGCTCGCTGTCGGCCACCGACGATGCCAAAAAGGTCGCCTATAAGCTTGACATCCCTCACTACACCTTCGATTTTCGCGAGATTTTCAAGCAGGAAGTTATCGAGGATTTTGTCTCCGAATACAGGCGGGGCCGAACTCCCAATCCCTGTATAAAGTGCAACCAATTTGTTAAGTTCCAGGCCTTGTTGCATAAAGCACTTATTCTAGGGGCCGATTATGTCGCAACTGGGCACTATGCTCGGATAGAATTTGATAGCTCAAAAGATAGATTTATCCTTAAAAAAGGGATAGACAAGGATAAAGATCAATCCTACGTACTCTATGTCTTAACCCAGGATCAGATGGCACATACCCTCTTTCCGCTCGGCCATCTAACGAAGGAGCAGACTCGCAAGAAGGCGGTAGAGTTCGGTCTCCCAGTCGCCGAGAAGAAGGAGAGCCAGGAGATATGCTTTGTTCCGGATAAGAATTACCCCAAATTTGTAGGTGAATACGTTCCTGGAGCTGAGAGACCTGGGCCTATCTATGATAAGCAGGGAAACATCCTAGGGGTCCATAAGGGCATTATTCACTATACCATAGGTCAGAGAAAGGGATTAGGAATACCGTCACCGGTTCCACTTTATGTCATTGCAATCCGAGAAGAGGAAGACGCAATCGTTGTCGGCATTAAGGAAGACCTCGGAAAGATGTCCCTCATAGCAGATGATATTAATTTTATATCAATAGATGAGCTTATTGAGCCCATGATGGTTAAAGCAAAGATAAGATACAAGGCCCCAGAGGCACCGGCCACAATTTCACCTATGCTGGAGGGCCGAGTTAAGGTCGAATTTGATCATCCTCAGCCAGCCATAACACCCGGGCAGGCCGTTGTCTTTTACGACGGTGATACTGTGGTGGGCGGCGGCACGATTGAAAGGGCTCTCTAGAGGAAGTTCTTACTTGCCAATTGATCTGTGATGGTGTATTGGTTTCAGAGATTTTGCATCTTAAAACAGCAACTTAACAACAGTGTTTTCACCAGATCGTAGCGCAGCCCTTTAGGGCTGCCATCATGGTGCATGATCCTATTGTAGCGCAGCCCTTTAGGGCTGCTACTGCGTGCACGTGTAAGTTTTAGCAGGGCTAAAGCCCTACGCTACAAGGTATTGATAATCAAAGGCTAAAGCCCTGCGCTACACCCTGCGCTACGAGGTATCCAAGTATCATAATTAAAGCCCTTAAGCCAGGGGGTG
>JACUUO010000094.1 GCA_014859275.1 Actinomycetota bacterium
ATTCTCCTTAAGATACATTCTCTCCAGGCTATCTAGAACTTCCCGTAAATCCTGCGGAAGTTTGTCCTCAAAATAGAGACGCTCACCCGTTCTTGGATGATCAAATTCCAGCTTATAGGCGTGTAAGAACTGTCTTTGAAGGCCTAAGTCCCTCTTAGACCGACCTGAACCATAAAGTTGATCGCCGACCACCGGATGATTGATGTATTTCATATGCACCCTTATCTGGTGAGTTCTCCCGGTTTCAATGCTTACCTCGACCAGACTATAATCACCGTAAGTGGCCAGTACAGAATAGTGGCTGATAGCCTCTCGGCTGGCCGTACCCATTACCGCCATCTTCTGCCTGAACCTAGGGCTGCGCCCGATCGGAGCATCAATTATACCTTCCTTTTCTTTAAAGCGACCGTGAACTAAGGTTAAGTAGGTGCGCCTGATTCTTCTATCCTTTAACTCTGCGCTAAGTCTCTGATGGGCCTCATCATTCTTTGCAATAATCATCAGTCCCGAGGTGCCTTTATCGAGCCGGTGGATTATCCCCGGCCTTGTCACACCGCCGATACTCGAGAGCCTATCTGCATGTTCAAGGAGCGCATTTACGAGGGTACCGCTTGCATGACCGTGCGCCGGGTGAACAACCATGCCTGCGGGCTTTGATAAAACGATCAAGTCATCATCCTCAAACCTGATATCAAGCGGGATCGGCTCGGGCTTGACTTCGGCTGGCTCTGGGGGAGGAATCGTCACATCTACTATTTGCCCAGCACGAAGCCGATAATTTTTATCGACCTCTTTGCCGTCTACAAGAACTAAGCCCTTTTCAATCAAGCTCTGGGCAAAGCTTCTCGAGGGAATATCCGGATGCTTGGAAATAAATATATCAATCCGCGCGCCAGCATCTCCTGGGCCTACTGACAGCGAAAATTCGAAAGCTTCCTTCTCTTCAAGATACATTATCTACCTACTTACCTGCCCGCCCCGCCTCTAATCGAGATGGTTTCAGATAGTATCCAAATATAACGGTAAGCCCGGTTGCTAACATGAAAATGCTGAATATTTGGGATGCGCTCATACCCAGATAGAAAACAGGATTGGTCCGGAAAAATTCGACTATAAATCTAAACAGTCCGTATAAGGTGATGTACATCCAAAACAGAAAGCCATCGCTTTTAACCCTCGGTCTCGCCCACCATAGAATACCAAGTATTACTATATTATAGGCGAATTCATAAAGCTGCGTTGGGTGTAGTGGCACTCCAAGCGGTCTCGCACTTGAGAATTCATTTGTAAAGCTAACCCCCCATGGAAGGGTCGTCTCTTTACCATAGCAGCAGCCATTTGAGAAGCAACCTAAACGCCCGATAGCTGAACCGATGGCAAGACAGGGGGCAACTATATCGGCGACTTTACTGATCTGCAACTTGCGCATCCTGGTAAGGCCAAGCACCGCTAGGGCCCCGCCGATAAGACCGCCGTAAAATATCAGCCCTCCCTGCTTAATCGCAAGTATTTGAGCTGGATTACCGGCGAAATCCTGCCAGTGGCCTGCTATATAAGCTAACCTGGCACCGACAATCCCACCGATCATGGCAGATATCACAAGATCGTATGGAAAATCAGGACTAAAACCCTTCCTCTTCGCCTCGTGACGGATTATGAAAACACTTATTAAAAAAGCAAGCGCCATTGCCAAACCGTAGGTGTAAACAGTAATTGGTCCTAATTTAAAAAGTACTGGTAACAAAAAACTTCCATCCTTCAATCTGGACGTCGCAATAGTAAAACAAGAAACTAAAACTACTACCGCGGTACCCGGGTTCAATTACTTAGAAACTATCCTACCACTTCTGGGTGCATCCTACCAGGGCTATTTAATCTCTGTACGCTCCCGGCGTATGCTATTTATCAGGTTAAGACTAAGCAGAATTACACCGATAACAATAACCGAGTCGGCTACATTAAAAACCGGCCAGAACCGGAAATCTATAAAATCTGTAACCCTTCCTGAAATAGCCCGGTCGATGAGATTGCCGATGGCTCCGCCGAGCACAAGACCGAGGCTGATGGTAGTCAGCCGATCGGCCTTTCCAATGCACTTGGAGTAGTAAAGTATAAGAAAGATGACCGCAATACTTACGATAAAGAATACAATCCGCTGGTTTGGAAAAATCCCAAACGCGGCTCCGGAATTTCTAACGTGGGTCAAGTAAAGTATGCCAGGTACTAATGGAACTGATTCGCCGACGGGGAGCATATATCGAATATATGCTTTTAAAACTTGGTCAATTACCAGTACAAAACCAGCTACAATGAAGAGCAAAAAATCAACCCCGACCAAAAGTTGTCCGATTCATCAGTGCCAACGTGACAATGTACTGCAGTGCTGCAGCACTGGGTAACTCTACCCACATACTTGCCTACCAGCTTCTCTCTTCCTTTTTCTTATCCTCTATGCAGAGGTCGACATAAGGAAGAGCTTCAAGCCTTTCGCGTTCAATTGGTCTACCGCACACCACGCATAGACCGTAAGTGCCCTCATCTACACGCTTCAATGCCGCATTTACCCTTTCAAGCAGGTCCCGCACATTGCGTGAGAGCGATAGCTCATCTTCTCTAAAGGAAGTGGCAAATCCAAAATCCCCGGGATGGTTATCATACTTATTGAGTTCCCCCGTCCACTCGCTCTCCGACTGCTCCATCGTGCTTTCTAAGTACTTTAGTTCGCTTTCCAGGCGGTCCTTCTCCTTCAGGAGCCAATCCTTGAATTTCTCTATCTCCCTCTCGTCCATGGGAGTTCCTCCCCAAGCTGCATAGCTCTGCTGCAGCATCCAATTAATTTATAAATTAATTTATATATACCCGTTACCATTTGGTAACCATCAAGCCCGCACAAGCACCGCTGCACATCGAGCACAAAGACCCGGGTATTCGGATATTCCACCCACCGTTTCTTCATAACGCCAACACCGCTCACACTTCGCTCCTGGCGCGGGTAACACCTTTACAGCAAGACTTGGTATCAGATCGCTCTTAAACGCATCACCCGGCGCCTCAAAGAACGGGTATATACTGGCACTCGAGACTATCAATAGTTGGGCAAGCATACCCTGGTACTTATTCAGCAATTCCTGAGTTGTCCCATCAGCGTAAAGCTCTACTTTAGCTTCAAGCGAGTTGCCAATCATTTTTGCATTCCTTGCTTCTTCAAGCGCTCTTGACACCTCACCCCTTACCTTAAGTATCTTACCCCAGTTAAGGGCAAGCTCTGGATTTATATACTTCTCGTTCGGCACTGGCCAATCACTTAGATGAACGCTTGTTTCCTTTTTAACCTCCTCTGGAATATATAACCAGAGCTCCTCGCATGTGAATGCGAGTATTGGCGCGAGCATTCTGGTAAACGTTACCAGCATCTCAAAGAGAACCGTTTGTGCAGCCCTGCGCTCAACCGAGTTAGCTGCCGAAGCGTATAGCCTGTCTTTCAATATGTCAAGATATAACGAACTGAGCTCATTGGTGAAAAAGTTGTATATGGCATGGTATACTGCGTGGAACCGGTAATCCTCGTAGGAGGCTGTGACGTTCTTCAAGAGACCGGTCGTCTCATGAAGCACCCACTTATCGAGTTCGCTTAACTGATCATATGCGATATCGTCTACACCGGGCTTGAAATCATAGAGATTGCCAATTAAGAACCTAAATGTATTCCTTATCCTCCTGTATGCATCGCCGATGTGCTTCAATATATCGGGAGAGATAGCGACATCAACGCTATAATCGCTCGATGCAACCCAGAGCCTCAATATATCGGCGCCCGACTTAGCGATAACGTCAAGCGGGTTAACCACGTTTCCAAGGGATTTAGACATCTTACGCCCTTCACTATCCACGACGAAGCCATGAGTTAGCACAGACCTGTATGGCGCCATATGATAAACACCGACCGAAGTCATAAGGGATGATTGGAACCAGCCACGGTGCTGATCGCTACCCTCGGCATAGAGATCCGCCGGCCAGCTAAGCCCATCTCTGGTCTTTAGAACCGCTTCGCTGCTTACGCCCGATTCGAACCAGACATCAAGGATATCGGTCTCCTTTGTAAACGATCCACCACCGCATTTAGGGCAGGTAAATCCCTCTGGCAGTATCTCTTCCGCACTCTTTGCAAACCAGGCATCTGCGCCCTCTGCCATGAATAGATCGATCACCGCATTTATAGTCTCGTCGGTTACGACATCCTCACTGCAATCACTGCAGTAAAATACAGGTATTGGCACGCCCCAGGACCTTTGTCTTGATATACACCAATCAGGTCTGGTCTCAACCATGCCGGTAATCCGGCGGATGCTCCAATCTGGGATCCAGCGTACCTTACTTATTGAATTGAGGGCCTCTCCGCGTAGATTATCTATATCCATGGAGATAAACCATTGCTCGGTCGCCCTGAAAATAACAGGATTCTTGCAACGCCAGCAGCATGGGTACGCGTGTGTAACTTCGGAAGCGTAGGGCAGTAAATTTCTATCCTTCAAAAATTCGATTATCGCTTTGTTGGCATTTAAAATGTACATGCCGGCGAATTGGCCAGCCTCTTTTGTAAAGTGGCCGGTTGCATCGACAGGCATCGGGGCCGGCAGATCGTATTTCAGTCCGGTCACATAATCCTCCTGGCCGTGACCGGGTGCGGTATGAACAGCACCCGTACCGGTATCCAGGCCGACGTAATCGGCAAGCACAACCAGCGATTCTTTCTCGGGGAACAGGGGGTGCTCGCACTTGAGAAACTCCATCTCAGCACCCTTAAAGCCGGCGAGAACCTCATACCCTGCGATACCTACCTCTCCGACCACATCCGTAACCCTAGCCTCCGCAACTATGAGTATCTCTCCATCGGTCTTTATCGCCGCGTAAGTGGCGCCGGGGTGGACCGCAACGGCTACGTTCGCGGGGAGGGTCCACGGGGTGGTTGTCCATATGAGGATATATTTCGGCTCGCTGAAACCTTTCAAGGCCCCAAACTCGCTCTTTAGAGGAAACTTAACATAGATTGAGGGAGACGTCTCTTCCCTGTACTCTATCTCAGCCTCCGCTAGAGCCGTCTGGTCTTCGATGCACCAGTGTATAGGCTTGCGGCGTTTATATATGAGCCCACGCTTATAGAGTTCGCCAAATATTTTTACATTTGTCGCTTCATACTCGTGGTCAAGCGTAAGATAAGGGTTAAACCAATCACCACTCACGCCCAACCTCATAAACTGCTCACGCTGCACACCGACAAAATGCATCGCAAAATCGTGGCTCAACTTCCTGAATTCAACCTGTGAGATACTCTTTGCCTTATCGCCAAGTTGCCTTTCAACGTTATGCTCGATTGGCTGGCCATGACAATCCCAGCCCGGTATGTATGGGCTATCAAATCCCGACATCGTCTTAAACTTAACGATGATATCCTTAAGGATCTTATTCATCGCCGTACCAGCATGGATATTACCGTTAGCATAAGGTGGGCCATCATGCAATATGAATTTTTGCTTGTCCTTTGACCTTTCACGAATAGCAGCATACAGGCCTATATCGCTCCAGAATTTAAGCGTGTCTGGTTCTCTCTGAGGTAGGTTTGCCCTCATTGGAAAATTTGTCTGTGGCAAATTTAAGGTTGTTTTATAGTCCTGCTTGGCTTGCTCACTCATTACGCATTATCACCTCTGATTATCTTAGGGTCTGGGGGCAAGAGTCCTGGGTCCAGGAGAAACATGAAAAGAGTATACCGCATGAATCTAACCATAGTAATGGTCAACCGGGGTTTTGATGGTAAAAGACAATTACCGTCCATGAAGCAAGTGAATTTACGTACGAATCAACAAAAGACTTTAGGTCACTGTCTATGGTTTCACCCATCAGGCTCTAGCACCCGCCACTCCTTGCCTTGCGAATACTATGATTTCTTAACGGCACCCTGCAAATTGGCTACGACTTCATCAGGGGCTACCTCGTTTATATATATTTTTTTACGCCTACCCCGTCGACCTGATTTTATCTTAAATTGCCGTTTTGGCAAACCCAAGATGGTAGATAAGAACTCAATACATTCTTCATTAGCGCGATCCTCAATTGGTGGGGATTTTATGGCAATTTTAACATTATCGCCATAGATACCGATAAGCATCGTCCTTGAAGCTCTCGGTTGAATCCATACGCTCAATAGCGAACCATCGCCATAGGGGATCACATACATACAATTTAACTTTCCTAGATTTAACCGGATGTTGCACTATCCGGTTAAAGAGTTAAGTGTCGAAAATCCAATTTTTCAAGCCGCCCAAGACCTTCTCTTTTTATTGCCGCGGCTGAATTCATAGGCACAACTCATTTGGCCCCATGCGTCTCGGAAACGACATTGTCGGGCACATAGGTCTCGGCTGTATAGTTTCCGGATATTAACTGGGTATCCGCTTCCTCTACTTTAACTAAGCCAATTTTTGGCGGCTCCACCGAAACTACTGTTTCCTCTTCCACAGTAGATTCTTCATTCAATTCTGGGACGTCGTTCACAATATTCGCCAGGGAAGCCGTGCTATCAGCGATCCTCATATACGACTCGAGCATTGATTTGAATTTGTTTCTAAAATCCTCCTCTGCTTGCTTTAAGTGACTTAAGGTAGATTTATACTTACGCTTTAAATCGTAGGATTCCTGTATAACCTCCTTGGCCTTTAGCTCAGCATCCCTAAAGATAAGTTCAGCTTGTTTTTGGGCTTGCATGGTTATATCTTCGGCGGACTTCTGTGCTACGAGCAAAGTGTTCTGGAGGGTTCTTTCCATACTGAAGTAGTCCTCCAACTCCTGCTTAGCTTTCTCGAGCTGCTCTTTCAGCTCGATGTTTTCCTTGAAAAGACGTTCGAACTCTTCTGCGACTTCGTCTAAAAACTTATCTACTTCCTCCTCGTTATAACCGCGAATGGCTCTATGGAACTCTTTGTTGTGAATATCCAGGGGTGTTAACTTCATCTACTTACCCTCCTTCGGACAGGGAATCCACAAATTATTCTTGGCTACCAATACATCTCTTACTTCACTACTTAAAGAGCTCTGATCGAATCAACATAATATACTAAGCGATCCCAATGCGCCCAAGAACCTGCTGTATAATACTATTTATAATTTGCAAGAGAATGATCGCAAGAATCGGTGATATATCCCACCCCATACCTCCGATCATGATCGGAGGTATTACACTTCTAAAGAGCCTTAATATAGGCTCAGTTACATCATAGATAAAGTTAAGTACCGGCCTTGTGATACTATTCACTGGAACCGGTATCCACGATAATACGATTCGTATTAGTATAAAGATTTGAAGAAGCCAAAATATGGTACCTATTATTCCGCGAATGCTAAACGGCACTTATTAGATTCCCCCCAATTGAGCCAATTCCCCGGCTCTTTTTATTGCAGCTCCTACTGCTTCTTGTACTATAGACCTAAATTCACGTTTCGAAAATACCTGCAGAGCGGCCGCCGTGGTACCGCCCGGTGAAGTTACCATCTCCCTCAGTTCCTCCGGCTCCTTACCAGTCTCTAGTAGCATAGTAGCAGATCCCGACATGGTCTGGATAACCAGCTTCTTGGCAATACCCCGATCAACTCCTACCTTTACCGCAGCCTCAATCAACGCCTCAACCATAAGAAAGAAATATGCAGGACCCGAGCCGCTAATAGCCGTAGCTTGATTTTGTAGATCCTCTGGAAGCTCTACCGCCTCACCGATAGACGAGAAAAGCTTCAGTGCAACCTCAGCTGATTCATCATCAGCATATTTGCCTCGACTTACGACTGACATACCTTTTCCAACCAGAGCTGGCGTGTTTGGCATGACCCGGATTACCGGCACCTCTTTACCAATAACGGTATAGATTTTTTCTGTCGTAACACCGGCTGCAATTGAAATAACGAGTAGCTCCTTATGAAATGCGTCCTTGGCTCCGGTTAAAACCCCCTCCATCTGCTGAGGCTTTACAGCCAACAACACTATATTGCCTCTCTTTACTGCATCGCGATTATCTACTGTAGATTCTACCCGATATTTACCCTTAAGAACTTCTAGACGATCTACATTTATATCGCTAAGGAGAACCTGTCCAGCTTCTATGATGCCTGATTGAAGAAAACCCTTAATAAGGGCCTCCCCCATCCGCCCAACTCCAATAAGAGATAGCTTCTTACTTGGCAGCAATGACCAATCCCCCTAAAGCTGATTGAAAAATCCTTTTTCTTGCAGGCGCCTTCTCTCTTCAGCAGAGACCTCTACATTACTTGGCGTCAGCAGAAAAACTCTATCGGCAATCTTCTGCATGCCGCCATCAAGACCATAGGTTAGACCGCTTGAAAAATCTATCAGTCTTTTTGAGAGATCGCCATCGCTTAGTTGAAGGTTTATTATTACGGGAACATTGGATTTAAACCTATCGGCAATCTGCTGGCAGTCGTTGAAGCTTTTTGGCTCAACAATATGTACCTTAACCTGGGGTGGTGGCGATATCGAATGCAAAGATGCCGTCTTTCGAACCCGCTCTAAATCGGGATAGCGCGTTATCTTGCGCACCGTCGGCACCTGGTCAAAGTCCTCAAAACTATCTTCGTCGTCTAAATCCTCATATGCCTGCTCCACCGGCTCTTCTTCTGTTAGCTGGAAGTACTTTAACGTCTTGCGCCAAATACTTTCACGCATCGCTCCTCCTCCTCCCTAAGTTTTAAACACAGCCGTTCCAATTCTAACCATATTTGATCCTTCCTCAATTGCTACCTCAAAGTCGTTAGTCATACCCATTGAGAGATACCGCATCTCGATATTTGATCCTTGCCTGCTAGTTAGATTATCGAATAATTCCTTCAACTTTGTAAAGTAGGGCCTCAAAACATTAGTATCTCCTATAAAAGGTGCCATCATCATAAGGCCCTTTACGCGTACGTTTCTTAAACTTGTTAGCTCATCTATTGTTGCAATAACTTCTTGTGGTGGAAATCCGTGTTTGCTTGTCTCCCCGGAAATGTTCACCTCTAATAAGATATCTTGCATCTTGCCAATCATGGAAGCCCTTTTATTGATCTCCTTTGCCAGGGCTATGCTATCTACTGATTGTATCAGGTATGTAAATGGTATGATATATCTTACCTTATTTCTTTGCAGATGACCTATAAAATGCCAATTTATTTTATCGGTTATCTCTCTGTATTTGAGCAAAATTTCTTGCGCTCTATTCTCACCAATATCATTTATTCCGGCTTTAATTATCTCTTTTACGGCTGATACCGGTTGATTCTTAGTCACAGCAACAAGGGTGATCCCTTCCGGGTCCCTCCCACTCCGTTGAGCCGAATTTTTAATTCGATCCCTTACCGATAAGATATTTTCATAGATTGACATACTACATCCTAAAGCTTAGCTGCCTAGCTACCATCCGATAGTTGCCCTGTAACCAAGTAATTAATCCTATATCCGATATCGACACAATGATCAGCAACTCGCTCAAGATAACGGCTTGCAAGCAATACGTTTCCTATCCATTCTATCGATTCATGGTTTCGACAATTCGAAATCTTC
>JACUUO010000095.1 GCA_014859275.1 Actinomycetota bacterium
AATAATAATCATCAACCTAACTGATGAAGGAAGGGATTTATAGATCTTTGTCAAAGATTTCACCTTCTTATTATCTGATGATAGGTCGAGGTCTATACTAGAGTTATCGGCTCTAAAGCAAAATTACTAAAGCGTTGGAACAAGCCTTTAAGATAGATCAAGTTCGGATCGATATATTCTTATCGATGATTGAAACAGCGTCGTACCTACTTCCTCTTAACCTATTAATATCATGCTTCTAAATTATAATCGCTCAGACCCTTAGGATCAACACCCATACAGCATTTTCTGTATCCATCCGCAAATCAGGTCTCAATCTCATAGGAATGGGTTATATTTGGCACTATTGGCATCCCCAGTAAGGTCGCCCTTACTGAACAATACTTCTCTTCAGATAGCTGGATTGCTCTTTGGAGTGCGACCTCATCTACATTCTCGCCTTTTACCTTGTAAATAAGTTTTATATCCTCAAAAGCTTTCGGATGCTCCTCTCGCTGTATGCCTTCGACCTCCACGGAGAAATCGGTTACAGCCTGCCTTTTTTTCTTCATTATCGAGACGATATCGATTGCGGTGCACCCAGCTAGGGCTATCAGGAACAACTCAGTCGGCTTCATCCCGATGCCCTCTCCCCCGGCCTCCGGCAGGGAATCCATAACGACGGTTTGGTTACGCTCATTAATACCGATAAACTGCTGCCCATCCACCCACTTAACTTTTGCTCTCATGGTTATGAACCTCGCTTTCTCAGCCCGACCTCATATATCTATTATAATAAATCTAATAAGCATCTATCCCTTAACGGCCCTTCCTTACTATTAGCTATAAATGCATAATATAATCATCGCTGAAGAAGGGCCAAACGTGAGGGAGGCACAGCAAGCTGTGCCTCCAAAAGTTTAGAGAAACGATTATCTGTGGCATAAAACAATAGAACTTCCCCATAGAAGTTCTATTGTTGAAGAATGAGCACGGCTTATCCATAGATTTATACAAAGGAGATGATCCCGTGGCAAGAACAATCGCAAAGCTTTACGCCCCAGCTATAAGTTGCGACCACTGCGTTCAGGCAATCGTCAGTGGACTCCGGGGTACGCCCGGTGTTGAGAACGTCGAGGTAGATAAGGATAATAAGATGATCACCGTTGATTATGATGCCGATTACTTAAGCGAGACAGATATCAGGCATAAAATGAAGGACCTTGGCTACGAGGTAATAGGTTAATCTATTACCTAAATATTTCACCTAATTTATCTATACCCGCAATTAACGGTATGTACTGTGCGATTTTGGTTAACTAAAAAGACTGGCCAAAGTGTTTACTTTAGTATCGAACAGCGTTTCAAAATCCCAATTCGATGCAGTTGAACCCTGGTTTTCCGACCGAAAGCCCTCCCAAAATCAAGCGATTGTTCCAGTAAGTATTAACCAATCGTTCCATCCATGCTAGCTTGGTTTTGTATTAATTTTACCGAGTACTAGCTTCATCGTTACCATAAAGCTGCTTTTATTTTCGCTTAGGTGCCTACACAGGCAATAATCCATAAGCCTATTGGAACTATCAAAGCGATCTTTGCGTCTAATAGGTCATGAATAGCCGGACGATACCTAAATGCAACGTTTAGGCCTAAACAATATGTGGAGGCGTAATGGAATTAGCCAGACGCTTGAGGCTATTTATAGCTATTATATCTCTTACACTAGTTGTCGGAACAACCGGCTGCTTTGCTGCTCCGCAAACAATAGTATCGTCAGAACAAGCATCTGAAGTTAAAGTGGTGCAACCATCAGAGCCTATAAAAGACAAAAATCACCTAAATCAGGAATTATCAGAGGCAAATACGCAATCATCTGCTACAAGCAACGGCATCAAGATCTCGGTAACTTCTGGTATCAATGGCCTTGCAAAAATAGATGAATGGTTGCCTGTAACAGTTATTATCGAGAATAGTGGTGAGCTGGTAAAAGGGCATGTAACAGTTAGACGACCTATGGTAGATAACCCAAGCAGTATCTATCAGCAGGAAGTCGATCTTGGACGCGGTGCAAAGAAACGCCTGCTATTTAATACCCGCTTAGACGATTTTGGATCTGGAAACGTACCAGTTGAAGCAGCTTTTATTAGCAACAATAAATTACTGGTAAAAGCAACTTCTCGCTATACTGGATTAGCACCGGATCATCAGATTATCATCGCCCTAACTGATGATGGCGCAAATTGCCAATTCTTCAAAGATCTAACCGCTGATAAGCCTACCTTAAAAATCTCATATATGGACCAACGGGATCTTCCGTTCCGGGACAATACTCTCGCCTCTGCCTCCTTTATGGTAATTAGTGGAGCCTCAACAGCCTCCCTCACAAAAGAGCAGAAAGCCGTACTCTCAAATTGGGTGGCCTCGGGCGGGCGCCTAATTATCTGCGGCGGAACTGGCTGGAAAAAATCAATCGCCGGTCTCCCCAAGGAAATATTGCCAGTACAGCCATCAGCGGTAGAAACGCTGAATGATTTTGGTCCAATTGAGAATTTTATAGGGAAGACTGTTAGGGATGTTCCCACTACGCCAATCCCCATCGCATCGGCCTCCGAAATCCAGGGCAAGGTAATAGCCGGCGACAAAAGCAATCCCCTTGTTGTTACCAGGGACTTCGGCTTTGGAAAGGTTACCTGGGTTGCGCTCGACTTAACAATGGAGCCATTTACATCCTGGAGGGAAAACCCCGCATTCTGGAACCAGATCACCCAGGCCCAACCAACCGCGCAAAAAACCGCTGAAATGGGCTTCTCTGGGGATCCCATGGGCATGCAAACCGCCATATCGAATATCCCGGCGCTGCAATTGCCAAGCCTTCGCTGGTTGATACCTTTCATACTGCTATATATTGTCCTTATCGGGCCTGCTAACTACCTCATCTTAAAGCGGAAGGATCGAAAAGAGCTGGCATGGGTAACGATTCCCGTAATCATACTCTTCTTCAGCCTCAGCTCCTTCGTGTACGCCTATGGGAAAAAGGGTGGATATTCTGGTCAACCAGATCAGCGTTGTTGAGCACCTCCCCGGCACCGCAATAGCAAAGGTTCACAGCACATTCGGCGTATTTTCTCCAGCCAAGCAGACCTACGATATACTATTCCCGCTAAATAGTTCGGTGGCAGAGATGGTGGGACTGGGGCCGATGATGCCGGGAGGTCCAGACCGCCGAGCAGCAATAATCGAGGATGGTCTACAACCTAAAATAACGGGCATGGGCATTGATATGTGGTCGATGCGAACCCTTCAGTCGGACAGGTACACGAAACTGTCACCGGTGGTAAGCGGCACGATTACCTTCACCGAGACCGGGGCTAGCATCAGTTTACATAATAAGAGCAAGGATGAGCTTACAGATGCAGTCGCTATTGCTGGCCGGCGCTTCTGGTACATCGGAAAGGTGCCAGCATCAAGGGTGCTTAATGTCGATCAAGACACCGCAGATGAAGCCGATCCCATGGGAGAACCCCTGGGCTATAGGATCTACAAACCCTGGGGCGGACGTGGAGAGCAGCAAGATTCGCTCGTCCTGGCGGAAACGGCTAATTCGGTCTTTGGCTATCAGGGCGAAAAGCTTCCAAGCTCGCCAGTTCTAGTGGCCTGGCTCAAAAAGCCATTTGAGGCAGTGGAGATACTTGGCGAGAGCCCACGAATTATGGGAAGGACAGTTCTCATCGTTCCCCTAAAGGTTGAAGCTGGCGCGCATATGGTACTTCCTGTCGGCACTCTTAGCAGACGATTGGTGAGTACAGAAGGCACATTTGAGCCAGGCCCAGATGTATTAACGCTGAGCAACGGCTCGGCCATCTTTGAATTTAGCATCCCAGAGATGGACAGAGCGTATAAGGTCAGTAGGCTAACCCTTCATTTTAACAATAACAACTCGCCCGAGATGCACAAGTCACCAGAGATGCCGGTATCCGCCATGCCTGATAATAGTTGCACCATCGCCATCTATGATTGGAAGTCCAGCACCTGGCATAAGCTGGATAATCCTTCAAGTCCCTTAAAGATTGATAATGCGGAGAACTTTATCAGCCGGGACGGTAATATCCAGGCCAGGGTCTCCACATTCCTTCAGCATGTTAATATAAACGTTTTCGATTTTGAGGTAGTTGGAAAATGGCAGTAAATGTGGTTGAAACAGAAGGATTAAGCAAAAGATACGGCAGTCTTGAGGCTCTAAGGGATATGAACCTAACCATAGAGGAAGGCTCTATCTATGGATTTATCGGACCAAATGGGGCTGGTAAGACAACGACACTCAAGATACTTGCTACATTGCTCTCCCCTTCCTCCGGTATAGCTAAGATCTGCGGGGTAAGCGTGATGAGAAACCCCGAGGACGTCCGTTCGCTCATCGGCTACATGCCTGACTTCTTTGGAGTATACGATGACATGAAGGTCTGGGAGTACATGGACTTCTTTGGAGCAGCATTTAAGCTTCCCAAGGCAAAGCGAGCCGCCATGATCTGAAGTACCTCTTGACCTGGAGGACGCATTCTTCCACATAACCAAGGGGGCGTTGCAATGAAAAGCCTGATTAAGAAATTCATAGCCGTTATACTTAAGGAACTCAGGAGCCAGATGAGGGGCGGCAGGGCCTTTGCTCTGCTCGGTGCCTATCTACTTCTCTTGATTGGATTTGAGTGGAGTATCGCTAAGGTTTTCCTCGTTAACTCGGAAAACATGGGTGCCGAGTCCTATAAGATGGGTTTTATGCTCTTTACAATGCTCTCCAATGCTCTCGCTTTTTCAACTGCTGCTTATCTCCTTTTTAACGCCTAGTTTTACGGCGGGCGCAGTATCCAGAGAGAAAGAACAGCAGACCTTCGATCTGCTGGTCGTATCCGAGATATCCCCCATCTCCGTTATCCTCGGCAAGCTGGTATCCTCCCTGGGATATGTCTTCCTGTTGATAATCGCATCGATACCAGTCATGAGCACTGTGTTCTTATTTGGGAGCGTCTCGCCCGAGGATTTCCTGGCAACCTTTTTAATTCTCGTCACCACGACCATTACCTTCGGTTCAATCGGCATATTTTTCTCATCACTGATCAGGAAGACGCAGATTGCAACCGCGCTCACCTATGGTACCATCATGTTTTTACTGGTTGCAACATTGATCGGCGGCTCCCTTGTCGCCACATATATACAGCGGCAATACTTGATGTTCCAACCTGAGCCACCACAAAAGATCGAAGCTCTTATGAAGAGAAAATCCTATCGGGTGGCAAAGTCTCTCCTGTGGCTGAGCCCTGTTAATGCAATGACATCAATTACTAGGATGACCCCAGATATTTATGGAGGTTACGGCGGGGGTTCCTTCGGCAGCCCATATGCACTTTTGCTGATCCCCATGCCCCAGTTTCAGCTTGAATCGATGATAATGGAAGCAAGAATGCAGCATGGCGGTATGATGCAGAAAGAGAAGAAGGTCGAGCGGCCGGATTGGCATTACACCGTGGCAATTTACCTCTCTGTAAGCGCTCTATTGCTGCTCATATCGAGCCGGCTTCTCCTCCCCTATCATCGCTGGCGAATAATCAGAATACCCTTCCTGAAGAAGAGATATAGAAGCCCGCCTGAGGTGGCTTAGAAAGGATCGTTATGCCTAGATCTAAATATCTTTTGTTTGCCCTCGTTGCTAGCACTCTATTCGCTCTGATAGCTGCTGGAGGCTGCATTACGACAAAAAGCACCCGCCCCGCAAATACTAAGGAAAAAGGCGCTATAGCGAAGGAAGGCATGCCGGAAGTAACCATCTACTGTGACAGCAAGCAATTCAAAGCCTCCCCTGAGCTGGCAAGAAAGATTGAGAGACGGTTGTTAGATTTACTGAAGCTTGATTTCAAAGTAGCCATTGGTGTACTTGCTGGCGGGGGCCTCAAGGATGCTAAAGAAAACGGCATCGCCGTTCGCTACAGAGGGAACGCTCTAGCCAAGACAGAGATATTTGCATGCTTTGAGCCAACGACAAACATAATCATGTTTAACGATGTTACCTATTACACCCCGCCGGAACCGGAAACAACGTCGCCGGATCCACGAATACCGGATAAGTACCACCAGACCGTGGCGAACATCGAGCGGGCGATCTTCGAATCCGGTGACAAGAATCTGGAGAACCTCTGGAGGAGCACATCCGAAAGCAGCGACCACCTAAGAATCAAGCTATTTATCCCCAATATTCATTATAAACCGCTCTTTTATCGAGCCCATATAAGTCTCGAGAATACAGGTAAAAATCGGATAACATTCAACCTTTCGAGCACTTCGGGTCAGCAAAAATTCCCCTTTGAGGTAACGCTGCATAACCCAGACGGCAGTACATCAGGGGCAACTCAGTACGGCGCTATCACCTCCTCAACTGGTCGCAAGATTGATTTATCAAATCACGAGTTAATTCTCAAGCCGGGTGAGCGCATACTTACCTACACTACATTTCTTATCGAACCCAATTACATGTATCCGGGCCCCGAATATCCATATCAAGATATTCGAGCAGCCTGGCTTCCAGGTGGAATCGCCAATTCAGATAAGAAACATGCCGATGTAAAGCCGATAGATGCCGAAATGCGCATTCACTCCAGCCAACGCGAGGCAGAGGGTTTCTATTACGATCCCATAAACCCCGATAAGGTCAAGTGGATAACCATGGAGGGTGGCCTCGGTATCAATACCAAGGTACTCTTTAAGGAAAACGCACCCGAAAAAATACGGAAGATAGTTGGGATGATCAACATGGGCACTCGTGGGCGGCCAAGCAGGGACGAAGATGGCATAAGTGGCAAACCGAGGCCAATAGGTATCCGCATTCAGCTGGATAATGGAGAGACGCGCTTTATCCGGTTCGCCTATAAGGTCACCAAGAATGGGAATGCTACCCACTACGAACCGTATGATGATAGGTTTATCGTTGTTGGTCAAAGAGAGAACAGATACATAACCTTATTCTCACATAACAGCGGGGTTGTAGATTACCTAAGGAATGGGTGGCAGAAGGATATGCCAGTAGTGCCTGATGTGGTTGCTGACAAAGATTTATATAGGCCAGGCGACAGTGTAACCATCTCAGGAGATGGAAGCACCGCCCCGGAGGTAGAGATTTTTGTAGAGAAAAGCAATGCACGTGAAAGCTACTTAGTGGGAAGAATCCCCACTAAGTTCGGTATGTGGAAATGGAGGGGGATCGTTCAACGGGAATTTTATACACTGGACGGCAGACACGTGAGGCTTAACAAAGGTGAGTACTGGTTTTCTGCTCAGATAGGCGAAAAAACATTGGAATGGGAAGCATAATAATAGAGTAGTAGCGGCTTGGGCATACCGACGAGAGCGGCCCGGGAGGGTTTGAAGTTAATCAAGGCATGTAGGGCCCGGTCCCCGACCGGGCCGATACGGGGATCGGCTCCTTATGTTAAGGTGTTTTAGATAATGGTGAATAGTTACCAAACGCGATGCTAAACGAGGAAGAGCATTGAGGCCCAAACCCGGGGTGAGCGGTAAGATGTGCGGATCGTCCAATTTGGCCATGCCGTCTGCACCTTAAAAATGGCCGTTAACCTTGTGACCAGCTCGTTAACCAGGTTTTTGTTATCAGTTCTCAAATTCATCTGTATAGTGTAATTAAGACGATGCGCTAAATTTACTAGATTATCGCAGAGGTAATAGGACCCGGGTCTTATAGGGATGTCGGGGATCAGACCAGGGGGTGAGATTGATGGCAAAGACGGCTATTTTAAAAGGATTTTTCGATAGGGTTGGTCTCTCTGTAACGAAAAAACAGGATGCCTGGAGCGTAATTAAGATCGAGAAAATGCTGCAAGAGCTCAGAATCGATGGCTACGAGTTTTTATACCAGCCGAAGGTTGTCAGGTTGAAGGATAAAAATCAGCTAATGCGGCTATTGCTTCACATGGTGCCATCTGAGATCTCAAGTGAGTATAACCTGATTCTTGGCAAGTTTAACGATGAGATGAAGCTTAAGGTAGGCAGCTGGCAATTTGAAGCAAAGGTCTAAGTCCAAAGCATTTTCACATACCCATGCTCGCGAGAAGGGGCCTACTCGGCCCCTTACTTTTAACTTGTTCTATAAGATGCTGTTTTACTACCTATAATCAAGCACACCGACTATCATCTTGGCTGCCTCTGCTCTTGTTGCAGTGCTATCTGGTCTAAAAGCACCATCTGGATATCCACCAACTATTCCTGCAGTAACGCATGAGTTAATGTACTCTTTTGCCCAGTGTGTATTTATATCTTTTAATGTGCTGGTACCGGTAGGTAGATTTAATACCTTTGCTACTATCTTTGCTATCTCCGCTCTGGTTATGTTTCTTGCCGGGCCAAAACTTCCATCTGGATATCCGTTTATTGCTCCGCGTGCTTTAGCGGTCTCGATATACTTATATGCCCAGTGGGTGTTTGGAACATCTTTGAAAGAGGCGGTAGCAGGATCTACCAGAATCCACCCCATAGCAAGGCAAGCCATCTTGGAAAACTCTGCTCTGGTGACCGGATTGGTAGGTCTGAAGGTATTATCGGGGTATCCACTTACGATACTCTCTGCTACCAGCCTTGTGACGTAGCTAATATACCAGGCATCGGATGGGATGTCTTTGAAGGAAGACGTGCTAGAGGTAACCTCGTTTGACCTACCTGATTCACTTCCATCTGATCCCACTGCAGTAACGTAGTAGGTATAAGTTATGCCAGTCTTAGCAGTTGTATCAGCATAAGTATTAGTTGTAACTGGGGACATAGTTATCTTTAAATAAGCACCAGTGCCCTCTTTTCTGTAGATATTGTATCCACCGGCTGCTTCTACCCTATCCCAGGATAATGCAATACCCGAGGTAGTGGCGGTGGCTTTTAGATTGGTTGGTGCCGTAACGGATGGGGCGGGAGCCCTGACCGTGAGTTTAAATGTTTTATAATCGCTGGCATTTCCCTTTCTGATAGTAGCCGTTAGATATACTACCTGATCTCCCTGGGAACTGCTAGGTCGGTTCACCGTGCCATCATTGCTTAATATGCTGGGTTTATCGCTCGACCAGGTGATGGTAGTACCGCTAGCGCCGGAAGCAGGTAAATATAGGTTGGAGGTGATATTATTTGGGTCGGTGTTGCTCCCTCTAATAGTATCGAAGGTAAGTGCCGATTTGTCAGTTACCACCGCTTGGTTCGCTGAAATAATAACACTGCCAAAGGCTATATCAGACATCCAACCCTCGAGTGACTCAAATGCTACTAAAAAGTTTGCCTCTTTAGAGTTGTATACTACCGATGGATTCATCTGGTTATCATCAGCGCTACTAATGGGAAAGCTATCGCCGGTGGGCGTTTCTTCAACTGAGCTTACAAGCTGTCCGTATATATCTAAGTCTCTATCACCCAAGCCCCCGACTTCATGCTCCCACACAACTAAGAACACAGCACTCACCCTGTCATAGGCTATTGAGGAATTCGCTTGCTCATAAGATAAGAAAACGTTACTAATACTAAAATTGCTGCCCCTAAGCGCTCCGTTTGTATCCACG
>JACUUO010000096.1 GCA_014859275.1 Actinomycetota bacterium
GGATTGATGGCAAAATCCTATATACCCCAGGCCACTCCCGAGATTCCATTTCAGTTATCCTATCTGATGGAAGCGCTTTTGTTGGGGATGTGGCGATGAATTTCTTGCGCCTAACCGGAATAGGACACCGCCCGATTTATGTTGAAGACATCAACACGGTGTATGGAAGTTGGCAAAGGCTTATAGAACAAGGTGCAAAAGTAATCTATCCGTCTCATGGTAAACCTTTTTCTGCCTGGGAACTTGCGCGGTGATGGCCACCCAACAAGCGCTTCCAGCCGGCACGCTCCGCGTGCGGCTGAAGCGCGGGCTGTTGGGCCGGGGGGGGATCTATGAAATGATTAGGTTATGTATTTTTGCCATAATCTCTATTTTTATTACCTACGTTTCTAGAAAATCGTTGTTCCACCCTCGCTCTCATGGCTTCACCCGTTTCTTTGCGTGGGAATTCATTCTCGCACTTGTCTTGCTCAATGCTCTGCATTGGTTCAGAAGTCCATTCTCTCCTAAACAACTCGTTTCGTGGCTGTTTCTCATTATTTCAATCTTCTTGGTAGCTCATGGCGTACGTCTGCTGAGAGTTGTCGGCAAACCAAACAAAACCGGTCTGATCCCGCGTTACTTGAACTTGAGAGAACATCTACCTTGATCACTACGGGAGTCTACAAATACATACGTCATCCGCTCTATTCTTCTCTCCTGTTTCTTGCATGGGGAGCTTTTCTGAAAAACCCCACTTGGATGGGGTTGTTCCTTGTACTATGCTCGTCATTCTTTCTATTTCTTACGGCCAAGAATGATGAATCAGAATGTCTGGACCATTTCGGCAAGGAGTATCAAGTGTATATGCAGGGGACTAAGAGGTTTATCCCCTTTTTGTTTTAGCAGGAGATCAGGTGTCCAACAAATCTTAGTCTTAGGGGACGTAGTTAACTTTCTTAAATTATTGCGTAGTGCTGATCATCCATTGCCAATTCCGCGAAAGTATTATCGAGGATAATAAGGGGCCTTACTGGGGTGACTGAACAACATTTGAACCTTCTCTAATCTGCATAGAGTTAATCTAACTCCCCGGGGAATATTATTTGTGGGGCTCGTCAAACCGGGTGGGAGTTCCCAATTCACACGAAGGGAGGTTTTGAAATTGGCAACAATTCACCTTATTGAGGAGAATGAGGCATCTCCTGAGGTAAGAGAAGTATACGATGACATAAAACGGCACTTTAATCTGGACTTCGTGCCCAACGTCTTCAAAGCGGTGGCCCATGATCCCGAGTATCTGAAGGCGACATGGGAAAGCTATAAGCAAGATGAGGAGTACTGGGGCAAAGAGATCACTTATCTCGTCTCCTTAGCGGTAGATGTGACTAACCAGTGCTCCTACTGTATTAATTTCGATACTGCTGTGTTGAAGCAGTTGGGCTACGACGATGCGAAGATTGAAAGACTAATGAGATTAATCGGTAGCGAGAGCTTTTTTAACAAGTATGCGGAAGGCCTTCAGGTAGAGCCAGATGTAACGCCAGAAGTGATTGAGAAAAGAAAGGCCGCTTAGCTGGGTGCTAAAAAGATATAACAACAAAGGTCCTGCTATTTTAGTAGGGCCTTATTTACTGGGGCGATTGAATAAATCTGAGAAATGGCATTGTTCCAACGGAACAACACGCTAAACCGGCATCCTTATTCAGTGAGCTTTCTTACCCTCCTAGATCCAGATACGTTTTGATCGACCTTTGGATCACCAATACAAGATCGGGCGACAAGATCAGGCAACAGGCACCGCCCAAGCGCACTACCTGCAAGATTGATGAAACATTTTTATCGAGGCTAACATCTCTTTGTACGGGCCAGGGGGTTGGCTGGTGATGACGCCAAGTTGCGGGTTTGACACCGGTTACGGTTAATACCCAGTTACGGTTAACTCTGACAGATCACCCCCCATTTGCTCATCGGCTCAACTTTCGGGGAATAGAGATATTTAGCTTTCCGCACAAGAGAGAAGGCAGAGGCAAACCTATGACGAGAGAATATTGGGCTCTGGGTCTTCGTTGAGGTCATATTAAAAGAGTTCGACATTAGAGGACTTAAGAAAGTTATGAATCAAAGAGGCGGCATCATCGGAAAACAGGTTATCAGTTCTGCCACAAAAACTTAAGTGGTGCTTGATGTATCCTGCGGTCTCAGATAGGCTAAAGGGTAGAAGGCGTATCTTTAGTGATACTCTTTGATCCAGTGCTGCCAGGGTGTAAAACTTTAGCTTCTTTGCCAAAGGAGGCTGCCCCGATAGTATCAGGGAAAACTTAGGCGTTGAGTCTATATCAAAATTGGTCAGCAGTCTTAATTCCTCTAAAGTATCCGTGTTTAGAATATGGGCTTCATCGACAATTAGAACTCATACAACATAAAAAGAGCGATAAACATAGTTGGAATAAAGGACTTGATCGCAGCTGTTACGTAAAGGAAAACGGTAGTGATTATCGCAATATGAATCTTCTTGTCGATAATGTAGAGGTCATTTTGTCGATACTGCTTAAATAACCGATTTTTAAGAGTGGTTCTAACACATTCTGGCGTCCCTCTTTCTCTCTTTCTAATCCTTTTGTTCCATTAGATACGTTAAATACTTTGGCTTTTGAATAGGGATATTCTCATATGATTTAAGTCTAAGTAGGTGATTATCACCGGATATAATTATGTGCGCTTTTCCTTCAACAGCACATTCAAGCACTCTGTTATCAGCTTCGTCTTCAATTACCGAAAGCTTTACTTTAGGGTTATAGAGTTCCGCTAACTTGCTAGTTTGCCTTACAAACTGCTGGATTTTATGCTCAGGCCAAGAAAACTTTTCTCTAAGCTTCTTGGCGGTCTCATCGATAATGTCATCAGATGCGATCAAAATGACCTGGTGTCTCATTGCAAGCTCTAGGATTTGCCTGGGAGGCCCATCAAACAAGAGAGCGGATATATAAATATTCGAATCAAAAACTACTTTTAGCATTATGCTGTCCCGTTAAGAATCTTGAACAGCTCTTCTTCATTTTTGATACCAAAGCGTTTTGTAGTCTTCTCACCAAAGGCAAAAAGCTCTTGCCACTCGGCTTCAGCTTGGCGCTCTTCATAGACGTAAACCATTTCGCGAAGAAGCTCGCTTTTTGTGCGCCGCTCTTTCTTTGCTAATTCTTCTATTTTTTCTGCCGTCTCAGGCGGGAGAGAGAAGGTTAAAACCTTGGTTGTCCTTCCCAGCATAATCACCTCCATATGTTAATGCTCAGAACTCATCTCATAAATGCCATCGCAGCCTGACGGGAACCACACTACCTTGAAGGTTGTTAGTCGTGGCATATTTATGAGACGGCTTTTAGTAATACTCAGTAATACTGATACTATTTTACCTTATAATCGGCCTAAATCAACAAGATTTTTACAAAGAATCAATAACTTTTGTGATATTTATTTAGAAAGATCGATTACCTAAAAGGAGGAGTAACGATGATAGTGCGCTCTTTTATGCGTCCCATAATTATACTACCGCTGCTATTGGTAACTATCGCTTTGGGAATAGTTGTGATTTTACTAAAACCACCACCATCGATAGGGTCAAATCCGCCAGAAGTTATAAATAAAAGCATAACCATACAGGGTCAGAGTTTTGGGGTTTTCGGTCAACCTGAAGCCGTGGTTGTTTCCGGCCCGTGGGGCAAAGAGGCAGGGCAATTCTGGATTGTGCTGCCTGAAGGAGAGGGCTTAGCCATGGGTCCTGGCAGCTTTGTAGTGGATACGGTCGGGAATGTTTACATTCTCGATCAGCTAAACAAACGCGTCCGAATATTTGATTCCCAAGGTAAGTTCAAAAGCAAATTTGCTATCGAATCGGCGATGTCAGATTACATCGCAGTGGATGCTTCAGGAGCTATCTACATTACCGACTTCTATGATGCTCGAGAGGTTTATGTATACAGCAAGGATGGGAAGTTGATCGACAAGGCACCTATAAGCCAATCGATAACCGCTATCCGTGATGTTATCACTAGAGGCAACGAAGCCTTTGTGGTCGATGACTGGACTCAAGAGGTCCATAAACTAGCGACAAGCTCTAGGACCCTTACTCCGGTTGAGCAAGATAAAGTTCAGGCCTCTGGCTTGTGGCAGGGCGACCTTAATAGCACCATCAAATTATTCGGCTCTCAGGAGTACAGCACGAACATCCTCACCCAGGACGAGCAGGGTAATGATCGGATTAAGACCCATATCTCATCACACCGGCGCATGCTTATAGACAGCTTGAAAGTAGATCGTCAAGGTAATTCCTATTTATTTGCTGTTGTCATCAAGCACACCCTGGAAGATGGCATCACCGACTCTCAAGTGGTTCTACTTAAAGTTGACCGCAATGGGAATTACATATCAAGTCTTAGGGGACGTAGTTAACTTTCTTAAATTATTGCGTAGTGCTGATCATCCACTGCCTACAGTAATGCGCCGTCTTTTCAGTGGATATGCGACCCATTTCAACCTGCGTCACAGCCGAAGCGGCCATCTGTTTCAAAATCGCTATAAATCAATAGTTGTCCAAGAGGATAGTTACCTAGCAACGCTCATCTCCTATATCCACCTCAATCCATTAAGGGCGAAGCTTCTAGATCTGCTGCTAGATAGCGCACCAGACTTAAGAGAACAATTCACCGTTAGTTAAGAAAGTTAACAGCGTCCCCTACTACACGATATGGAGATCATAGTCGATGCTTATGACGAGCAAGAGAGGGCAATGGGGTGGTATTACTACCTTGAAGACAAGCTGCATTTTCCCTTTCTTGCAAGGTGTAGTGCCAAGAGAGCCATATCACCTCTGAGGGTTGGAGATGAGGTAGAAGTAATCGGAATGGCACCTGAGGAAGAATGTGAGCGAGAGATACTCGTCATGATAAGGTGGGAAAGAGAGGGGCTTGCAGTTCCCCTTTCGCAGCTTCAGGCAATACATGCCGATGATCAAACCCGGGAGGCAGTTGAGGATTGGCACTACTGGGTCAAGAGGGGATATCGGTTTTGAATGGCACGGCCAGTGGCTAACAAAGGGCTCAAACTGATCCAAACCACGCCGGGCGCATTTGGTGGTGTTATCTTGAAGCTCTTTAACTATTAAATTTAGGAGTTAGCAGGGGTTCTCATCCAGCCTCCTCTTTGTTTTTACAACCAGATAAGCCGATAATATTAAACTCCTAATGCGAATCTTGCTGTGCAAAGTTCTTTAAAGTAATTTCAATCAGCTTGCGTCCGCCTTCACCCATACCTGTATAGATCCCACCAAGGAATTGTAGTGTTAGGGCAGCACAATCGCTAAATAGCCAATCAACGTTTCTAAATGTGTTGTTGTCAAAGACAACGGGACCCTTCCCACGAAAGATTACCGTGCAATCCTCAAAAGTACAATTAATAAACTCGTGGCCATCTAGTTCAACCTCTGTGTCTCTAAAACTCGTATTTTGATATCTCATAGCTAGCCCCCAAAAACCTAAGATGCCACTGTACGTATTTGCCGCACATTATCTACGTCATCTACTCTTGAATCTTTCACCTGTACATGATGGGTTGCCGGTCGCTCACCCTTTGCAATTACATCAATTGCATTAGCCACCTTACTTAGTAGCTCTTCCTGTTTCTCAAGATAGATTAACGACAGATTCTTTGAAAGAAGGGTAAGTGCCATCTGGTTGAGGCTTACCCCCTCCTTATCTGCGAGTATCGCCAAATCTCTATGTAATGACGCTGGTATTCTAACTATAAATTTGCCGCTATACTCGCGCTCTTCCTCTGGTAGAGGAATATCACGGCCAAGTTCAAGTGCCGTAGTAATCCAAGCGTGTTTGGCGTCGTTAACCATCGTCATGGTCTCATCTAGAGTGTTGCCTTGCGACATACACCCAGGAAGATCCTTAATTTCAGCAAAGTAAGAGCCATCTTCATTTTGAATCAATGTAACAGCATATGGGAGCTTCATATAGTCCTCAACTGTTCGTCTTTCTGTCACTATTACTCCTCCTCTAGCCCAAGTGCTCTAATTATTTTCTTAACGTATGGGCCGGTTATTTCCTTAGCATGAATTGGGATGGTTATAATCTTGGAACGCCCTCTTTATTATATAAATGATACTATATGTGATATCAACTCTTTTTTGAGGGAAGTGGTGTCTTGGTTTTAGTTCTGGTGGAAGTACTCTAATTAACCTAGTGAAAGCATACAATATGATAGAATGGCAATAAACTGGTACTTCTGAATTGGGAGAGCTCATATAATGGCACGTCAGGGTAATAACGGAGCAAACCTTGGGTTTGAAGAAAAACTTTGGCAGGCTGCTGATAAGCTGCGCGGACACATGGATGCCGCTGAGTATAAGGTATGGTACCATCTCGAGTAATCGAGTTATTGCCATGCGCTAGAATTAAATACAGGACCGGTCCCAGGTATTTACTTACCAGACGCGTTTTCGCGTGTGTTTCTAAAGAGAAGTTTGATTTCTCTGGCAAATAGATTGCTAAATTTATCAAGAGGCAAAGGCGAGTTGAAGAGCAGCGGACTATCTCTGGATTAAAATAATCTGGAAGAAATGAGCAGCGTCCTCTTATCCATAGCTACTCTTCTTAAGGATGAGTTCAATTTAGTGGTTAAACACATAACGGTGAATGATAGCGAGAATGGTGATTGGTCATATCTAACGTCAGATAGCGAAAAGAAGCTAAACGATTGGATGAAGGATAACCTTGAGTTTGGTTACTACCAATTTGAGGGTGATTATACCGCGAAGTGAAGAAGTTGCGGCCAGAACTAAAGCTGTCTCTGTGTTTAACTGGCCTAATCTAAACATGGTATCCGTGAGGAACTTAAGGAAGAAGCTGAGCCATGAGTTATACCCCGAGAAATGCTTAGTCCTTGAAAAGGAATCTAGATGGGAGCAGAACCAGCGCATTATAGCTCGCAGCAAAGTAGCCAACATAAGAGAACGGTTACAGCTAACACGAAATTTATTAAGAGCAATAGGATGAATGCTGCTATTGAGCTTACAAGCCCAATAGAGAGCCTTATACTTGGGGGCAAAGAATACAATGCTCTTCAAGCCTTAAATATATATTCAATTGGGCAATTATTAGAGATTGACCTAGAGCGAGTCCTTAGCCTTCGTGGCTATGGTATTGGTACTTATCAGCGTTTACTGGACGTGCAAAAACGCTTGCAAAACCAGCTCCTCTCTTCTGGTCTGCATGATGTTGAGCAACAAACAATTCGGAACTCAATTCAAATTATAGTTCAACAGAACAAATATAAGCTGCAAAAGGAACGGGTATTAAAAAAGAATTTGGAGCGCGCCAGAAAAGAGCTGCATAGAGTTATTATGGGTGAGCCGAATAGCCCTGTGAGGTTTATTATGTATGGTGAACCTAGCGACCGAAGCTTGCTTCGAAAAACCCTTCCCGAAATCTTTGGCATAACTGGCGAGGACCAAACAACCCTGCGGGAATCATTTGGCAATAAGAGTTTAGCTGAATTGGAATTCGCTGCAGGCGAGTGGGAACGGCTTAGCTATTACAGTATATATCCAGACGATTATCTGGATAGCCTTCTATCATACTCATTGGGTTATGTTGTTAGTATTTGGAACAATGACTATTATCTCACGGAACTACTGAGGCATTTCTTAAGGTTAGTGAGTAGTGTCTTAGGGTATCAGCCACAATTATTGGATTTCAATAGCTTTGATTCAACCCTCATTCTAAAAAATGACAACATGGCTAAAGCCTACGATATATACTTGCCGCCCCAAATTATTACACAAGAGCTCTTTAAAGTTCTGCATGATGCTGGGTACACCAAATGGAATCAATTAGCTAAATTGTCTGAGTGTTCTATAATTGAGAACCTAGGGTTTAATGTCAGCGCTCTGCAAATTATTCAGGCACTATGGCTTCTTCGCCCAACCACTGAAATGCTTGCTGAAATTATGCTTCTTTCAGACGAAGAGCATAATCATTGGCGTAGCCTCAATTCAATTATTGGGGGGCTGGTTGCTAAAGAACCGGGTGCTCTAAGTGGGGCTGAAGCAAGAGGCGTTCATATACTGCTAAGGCGCATGGGTACCTATAACAAGCCACCGGCAACGCTTGAGGAAATAGGTCTCGAAATAGGAGTAACCAGAGAGCGAGTGCGCCAGATTGAGAAGAGGTTTCGCGAAAAGCTAGAAAAGCCGTCATCTCTCCAAAAGCTCAAGCCCCTCTGGTTGGTATTGAGTTCGCTTCTATTTGAGGCAGGCGGGATAATTGCATTATCAGATTTACCGTCTAAGCTTAAAGACATTTTTGATTGGGCGGAATTGCCAGCAGTTACTACAATTTCAGGGATTATCTCCCTTAATCCTGGACTTGTTGTAGATGCAAACTCTGAAGCAGTTTTCTTTAAGAACTTATCCTGTGCAAAGTGTGGTAAGGTGGGCATGTATTTAGAGCAGGTAGTTAAGGATGCCGGTATGATTAAGGCTATCGATGCTGGCCATCGGTTATCAAGTATTTGCCGAAAAAACTGTGAGACCGCAGCTCATAGTTCGGCATCCTTTGCTCCAGCATTTATAGAATTCCTGGTAAGTTCACTAGGAACTCAAAAAAATAGAATCAGAGCTCAAAACGGTACTTTATACGGTGCAGTAACTTGGAGGCTTCGTTATGGAAGCTTGTCTTCTGCAGCTGAGGCTGTCCTTGAGACTTCAGGGCGACCCATGCATAACTCTGAAGTCTATGGAGAGCTCAAGCAGTATCGGCAAGACCTTGAATCGCTCAACGAGCGTAATGTGTATGCTTCTCTAGAGAGGTCTAAGAACTTGCTCTTATGGGATGCAGGTACTTTTATGCACAAAAAACACGCACCTTTCCCATTTAGTCTTATAAGGAAAATAGAGGACTGGAATTGGGTGCGGTTGAATGAGAATATTCCTTTTATTTCGGCTTATGGCGCATTTAAGACTTTTAACAGTAAATGCATGCTCGAGGGTATCACCTCGGAGTATGCGCTTTACAGCTGTCTCAGAGAATCGGCGGATGAGAAATTTGTTTATCCATACTTCCCTTATATTTACTTGAGCAAAGATTTTTCTCAGCGATTATCTATAACTTTAGTATTGGAAGAATGGCTCCAAGAAGCTGGCGGCGATGTCCCTTACGAAGAATTGAAATCCTTTGCTGTTAATAAACTTTTTATTAAAGAGTTCATGTGGAATCAGTATAGCGCAAAAAT
>JACUUO010000283.1 GCA_014859275.1 Actinomycetota bacterium
AAAGGCAGTTCGCTTTCGGTCTCTTTCTCGCGATCGGCGATGAGCGGGGGAGTTGGTCTGGGATTGCTGAGAAGGCCAGGGGTGCCTGCCTGTTTGCTAAGGACAAGGCCGATAAGGTCGAGGTGTACGGTGACATGTCGCTCTACGACGAGTTTGTTCAGTTGTGTCAGCGTTGGGAGCACCTTGGATCGCCCGGCCCGGAAGACTGGGCTCTGGAATTCCTTCCGAAGGGCAGTAGTCACCAGCTGCAGGAGGCTGAACGCGCCTGGGTCATCCCGCGAAAGTTCACCATCGAGCTAGCCCGGCTGGAGACAGCCAGCGAGGTCAGTTCCCGCTGAACGATGGAGGTGCAATTCTGGGAACGCCATACCGATGAGCTCCACGGCAAATCAGGTACCATATCCACAGCGCATGCGGCTTATTGTCGAACGAATGGGCGAGATGTTGGAGAGAGACCGGTCCCTGGGTAGCAGTCTTGATGGACAATGTTGACCTTATAGCTAAAAGGCTTTAGAATCAACTTCATCATATCTGGAGATATTTAGTGGGGTGTCAAAATGCCGCTGCAAACGCATCAAAGATCAGATGATCCTATCCGCCTGATAGAGGTAAAGAATCTGTATTTGGACCATGAGAATCCCAGGTTGACTAAACCTGGATCACCAGTAAGCGATGCGGAGTTACTCAAAGAGCTGTATAGAAGATATGATCTGAGAGATGTCCTTCTTTCATTGGCGCAGCATGGCTATTTTAGTGAAGAACCCTTGATAGCTGTTCCTAGGGACACGGGTGATGTATCCGCCGCTACAACCTTTACTGTTGTTGAAGGAAATAGGCGCTTGGCTGCATTGAAACTGCTTCTCTTTCAAGAGTCTCGGAATGCTGTCGGGGCGAGGAATTTGCCGACTGTTACTGAAGAAGTTAAGAGTAGACTAGACCCCGTGCCCGTCAAGGTCTACGAAAGTCGGGGTGAGATCGTGCCTTACTTGGGGGTACGTCACATCACCGGCGTGAAACCGTGGGATTCGCAGGCTAAGGCCAAATACATACTAGCTCTAGTAAACGAGGGATATGGGATAGCAGAGATTACCAAAATGGTGGCTAGTCGCAGTGATGTGGTCACTCGTTGCCTGTTGACATTATACTTGATTAATCAGTCAAATGAAGTTGCAGACACAACATGGCAAGAAGAAGCGGAGAGCTTCAATTTTTCTTTTCTGTATACGGCCATCGGTTACACTAGCGTGAGGAAATACCTAGGTCTTACTCAGACTAATATGGAAAACCCCCAACCAAGTCCAGTGCCTGAGAAATGTAGAAAAGAGCTCATACAGGTTATGACTGACTTATATGGCAGCCCTGATACGTCAAAGCCCCCAAGGCTGACTGATTCACGCGACATTAGGAAGCTGGCTGCAGTCTATGACAGCAGGGAAGCATTAGAGGGTTTCAGGGCAGGGGCAACGCTCGAACAGGCTTATCGTAAGAGCGGAGGCGAAAGAGCTGAGTTAATCGAGCTTGTTCAAGACGCCAGCAGAAAACTCGATGATA
>JACUUO010000097.1 GCA_014859275.1 Actinomycetota bacterium
AGTCCCTGGCCCCTGGCCCCTTTACTTGGCCGTCTTTCCGACCTTCCTTCTGATGTATTCACCTTCATATTTGATTCCCTTACCCTTATATGGTTCCGGTGGACGGATACGGCGGATATTTGCCGCAACTTCCCCGACCATCTGCTTATCCGAGCCCCTGATCACTATCTTATTCGGGGTGGGAACCTCAAATTCGATTCCTTCCGGCCGTTTAATCGCAACTGGGTGCGAAAGTCCTATTGCAAGCTCAATGCCGTCACCTTTCCTAGTGGCCCTATATCCTACACCGACAATCTCCAGGGTTTTTGAGAAGCCCTCGCTTACACCAGTAATCATATTTGAGATAAGGGTCCTCATAAGCCCATGGAGTGACCGGTGGAGCTTACTTTCAGATTGTCTCTGAACCGTTATGATATTATCATCCTTCATAACCTTAATGCCATGGGGTATCTTTTCCGATAGCTGACCCTTGGGCCCCTTCACCCTGACCTCAGTCGGCTCTATATTCACCTCAACACCCACAGGCACATTAATCGGCATCTTACCAATTCTTGACACTTTCTACCTCCAAAACTACCAAACATAGCAAATAACTTCTCCGCCAAGACCCGCTTTTTTCGCCTCTCGATCAGTCATAATCCCTTTAGATGTAGATATAATTGCTATGCCAAGCCCACCCAACACCCTTGGGATCTCATCCTTCTTTGCGTATACTCTAAGACCTGGCTTGCTAATTCTTTTAATGCCAGTAATTACACGCTCACGATCAGGTCCGAAGTTCAATTTTGCTCTGATTACGTTAAAGCCATTCTCCTTGATGATCTGGTAACCTTTTATATAACCCTCTTCTTTTAATATCCTGGCAATCTCTTCCTTCATCTTTGAGGCAGGAATGTCGACCATCTCATGATAGGCCCTGCTTGCGTTTCGAATACGAGTCAGCATATCGGCAATAGGGTCCGTCATCGTCATAAAGCTTCCTCCTTATCTAGCCGATAATTACTAATCTGTAGCCGCTAATTCTTACTACCAGTCGAGAAGTAAAGTACTAACAACTACCGACTAAAAACCACTGGCTAATCTTACCAACTAGCTTTTGTGACACCTGGGATTTCACCCTGGTGTGCAAGTTCTCTTAAACATATGCGGCAAAGCCCAAATTTACGAAAATAGCCGCGGGGCCTCCCACACCTTGAACAGCGGTGATACTCGCGAACTCTGTACTTCTGCTTCCGCTGCTGCTTTGCAACCATCGATTTCTTAGCCATTAAACCTCCATTTATCTTTCTCTAAACGGGAAGCCGAAGTGCTTAAGGAGCGCACGGGCTTCCTCGTCTGTTTTTGCTGTTGTTACAATTGTAATATCCATGCCACGTATCTTATCGATTTTATCATAATCTATCTCGGGAAAGATCAGTTGCTCGGCCACGCCGAGTGAGTAGTTACCCCGGCCGTCAAAAGATTTCGGCGAGAGGCCACGGAAATCCCTAATTCTTGGTAGAGCCGTGGACATAAGCCTATCCAAGAACTCGTACATCCTATTTCCTCTAAGCGTAACCTTTACGCCGACCGGCATGTTTGCACGAAGCTTAAATCCCGCAATAGATTTCTTTGCTCTTCGAATAATCGGCTTCTGGCCACTTATAATAGTAAGGTCTTCAATAGCACCATCGAGGGCCTTTGCATTTTGGGTAGCCTCTCCCACACCCATATTTAAAACAATCTTCTCTACTCTTGGTACCTGCATGGGATTCTTATAGCCGAATTCCTTCATCATCGCAGGTAAAATTTCTTTACGATAGATCTCTTTAAATCTCGGAACAGGGGCGGGCATACTAGCTACGGTCTTCCTTTCCGTTTTCGCCTTCTCTTCCTTTGTCTTTTTTGTTTTTGCTCCTGCCATTTATACCTCTCTTTCTAGAGACTAGAAACTTGACCGGGCCTTTGGCCCTCACTAGAAACTAGATTATTTCATCTTGACCTGGGCACTGCCACTATAAGCCCTGCCCACTTTCTAGACCCTCATATCTAGTTTCTAGTCTCTAGACTACGCTTTATCAATATCTCCTTCACATTTCCGGCACACCCTTACCTTTTTACCGGATTCTGCAATCCTATATCCGATTCTGGTCGGTTGGCCGCAACTCGGGCAAATCACCTGTACATTAGATACATGTATAGGCGCTTCTCTCTCCTGTATCCCCCCCTGAGGAACCTTCCGGGTCGGGCGTACATGGCGTTTAATCATGGTAATACCTTCAACCATAACTCTCTCTTCCTTCGGTAGAGCGAGGAGAACCTTACCTTTTTTACCCTTGTCCTTGCCAGCTATTACCTCAACCCTATCGCCCTTTCTTATAGACAACTTAGACATATTATCATCTCCTTTTAAAGTACTTCTGGAGCCAATGAGACAATCTTCATAAAATTACTGTCTCTCAGTTCCCTAGCAACAGGACCGAAAATACGAGTTCCCCTCGGATTTCCCACCTCGTTAATAATTACAGCAGCGTTATCATCAAACCTTACATAGGAGCCATCATTGCGGCCTATCGGTTTTTTCGTCCTGACTACTACTGCCCTAACGATATCCCCTTTCTTAACGGTACCTCCTGGAATCGCTTCCTTTACGGCAGCGACGATAATATCGCCAACTGATGCATAGCGACGCCTTGAGCCTCCTAAAACCCTGATGCAAAGGATCTCTCGTGCTCCAGTATTATCAGCAACTTTTACTCTTGACTGCTGTTGGATCATCTTCGATTTCCTTCCTTCTTCCAGTAGTCGGTAGTCAGAAAACAGATTGTCAGATTATTAAGTTTTCTGCTCTCCGACTTCCGATTTCCGGTTCCTGACTAGCTACTTAGCTCTCTCTAAAATATCAACCACCCGCCACCTCTTAGTCTTGCTAAGAGGTCTGGTCTCCATTATCCGGACGGTATCGCCGGCTTTAGCCTCGTTTGCTTCATCATGCGCCTTAAACTTAGTCGTCCTCTTTACCATCCTCTTGTAGAGCGGGTGCCTTACGATTGATTCGACAGCTACAGTCACTGTCTTATCCATGGCATCGCTTACAACCTTGCCGACTCTAATTTTCCGGCGTCCTCTCTCTTCCATCTAAAACCTCCCGTACTAGAAACTAGAAACTTGATCAGGCCTTCGGCCTTAACTAGAAACTAGAAAAAACCAACCGATACTATCACCAGAAACAAATCCATACTTTCACTCAAACCTCAAACCTAGTTTCTAGTCTCTAGTATCTAGTTTCTAGCTTGTGGCTATTTGAGCTTCAATCTCTCTTTCCCTGCGCACCGTCTGTATGCGCGCGATATCTTTTTTGACTTCTTTAATCCTCTTTGGGTTATCGAGCTGTCCAGTAGCTAACTGGAATCGCAAGTTAAATAGCTCTGCTTTCGATTCTCTAAGCCTTGCTTCCAACTCTTCACCTGTTAAATCTCTGAGCACTTCAGCCTTCACCGCTCACTCACCACCCAGCTCTTCTCTCGTGATAAACCTACACTTGATAGGTAACTTATGAGCCGCCAATCTCATTGCTTCCCTGGCAACCGGCTCTGCAACACCGGCAAGTTCAAATAGAACTCTACCTGGCTTGACAACAGCAACCCAGTGCTCTGGTGAACCCTTACCACTACCCATACGGGTCTCAGCTGGTTTTTCGGTTACCGGTTTATCGGGGAAAATATTAATCCAAACCTTTCCGCCCCTCTTAATATGGCGGGTCATGGCAATACGTGCTGCCTCAATCTGGCGATTAGTTATCCAACCTGGCTCAAGCGCCTGTAGTCCATAATCGCCGAAATTTATTTTATCACCGCCCTTGGCGCGGCCTTTCATTCTTCCTCTGTGTACCTTTCTATGCTTAACCCTCTTTGGTAAAAGCATTTACGATCCCCCCTTAGCAGGAGCTGCCTTCCTCGGCTTTCTCGGCCTTTCGGGCCTTGTTCTCTCCGGCGCACTTTTTTCAACCGCAGTGGCATACTGCCCTGGTAGAACATCACCTTTGTAAATCCAAACCTTGACCCCAATCCGACCAAAGGTCGTCAGCGCTTCCGCAAACCCATAATCAATGTTGGCGCGGAGCGTATGCAGCGGCACTCTACCTTCTCTGTACCATTCACTTCGGGCCATCTCAGCCCCACCAAGCCGACCGGAGCACTGAATTTTAACGCCCTGAGCACCGCTCTTCATGGCCTGAGTGACCGCCTTCTTCATGGCGCGCCTGAAACCGACGCGAGCCTGGAGCTGTTCGGCAACGCTTTGAGCAACAAGCGTTGCGTCTAGCTCGGGCCTCCTTACCTCTTCTATATTGATTTGGACCTGCTTGCCAGTCATCTTCTCGATTTCCGAGCGGAGAATATCTACTTCCGCCCCACGCTTACCGATAACAATACCAGGCCTTGCAGTATGAATATCAACCTTAATTCTATCCCCAGCTCGTTCAATCTCAACTTTTGAGACAGCGGCGCGACTAAGTTTTCCCTCCAAGAGTTTTCTTATAGCTAAATCCTCGCGGAGGGTCTTATTAAAATCCCTGCTCGCAAACCAGCGGGACCGCCAATTTTCCGTAATGCCGACTCTGAGCCCCCTGGGATTGACTTTTTGCCCCATTTAACTCTCCTTCTCCATAACAACTATGGTAATATGACTTGTTCTTTTTCTAATTCTAAATGCACGACCCATCGCCCTGGGCCTTATTCTTTTTAGGGTCGGACCCTGATTCACATAGGCCTCCGATATATATAGCTTGTTGCTGCTTATATGTAGGTTCTTCTCAGCATTTGCGACCGCCGAGCCCAATACCTTACCGATTATGTTTGCCGCAGCCTTTGGTGAGAACTTTAATATAGCAGCTGCATCCTCAACATCTTTGCCTCGGATAAGATTTATCACCTGCTGCGCCTTTAGCGGCGATATCCTCACGTATTTAGCAACGGCTCTTGTTGAAGCTCTCTCATTCTCTGCCGTCTTAGCCATTTATACCTCCTCACGCTTAAGTACTGCTGTGCCAATGTGCTGCAGTTACTTAGTGCCAACGTTCCAATGTGCCAATGTGCTGCAGTCAAGTGTAGTTGCCCCATTTATGGGGCGATCTCTCACGGTGCTGCAGTCATCCAGTGCCAATGTTCCAATGTGCCAAAGTACTGCAGTTAAGTGTAAGCATAAGATGTGGGTCTGAGATTCTTCGGTCGCTACCGCTCCCTCAGAATGACAGAATAGCTATTAGCCAGTAGTTAGTAGTTTATAGAGTGGTACCCATATCTCTTGCCCACATCCCCGGTGCCCTGGTCACCCTACCCACATCTCTTACCCACATCAACTGGTAACTGCAACACTGCAGCACCGGATAACTATTCCCACATCTTCTACCCACGTCAATACGCCCGATGAATCGGGCAACTACATGGTATATGGCACGGGTACCCATACTCTAGACCCACATCCCTGGTCACCTGGTAACCCGGTAACCTGGCCACCGATTCACCGATCTTCTACAGCATAGGATAACTGGATGCCACATCTCTTTCCCTCATCGACATTGGCACCTTGGCACATTGGCACCTTGGCACATTGGCACTTACCTCAACCTGGTTGACCTCTCCTGGCCGGCATGACCTCTAAATGTCCTTGTCGGAGCAAATTCACCAAGCTTATGTCCTACCATGCTCTCGGTGATATAGACCGGTATATGCCTGCGACCATCGTGAACAGCTATCGTATGCCCTACCATCTCAGGAAAAATGGTTGAAGCCCTTGACCAGGTCTTTATAACCCGTCTCTCGTTTCTCTTATTCATCCCCTGAATTTTTTCTAGGAGCTTAGGTTCAACATACGGTCCCTTTTTAAGCGACCTTCCCAATTTTCAGCCTCCAATCATAAAAGCTTTATTTATTTTATTATCGCTACCTCTTACGGCCCTTAACGATATACTTATCAGACGGTTTTTTCTTCCTTGTGCGGTAACCTAAGGTCGGCTTACCCCACGGAGTTACTGGATGGCGACCTGGTGTCGCCTTGCCTTCGCCACCGCCATGTGGATGGTCGACCGGGTTCATGGCAGTTCCACGAACGGTTGGTCTCTTACCAAGCCAGCGGTTACGGCCCGCCTTACCGACACTTATGAGCTCATGCTCGGGGTTTCCTACCTGGCCAACCGTAGCGTAGCCATCTAAGTGAACCATCCTTACCTCTCCAGACGGGAGCCTAAGATGAGCGTAATCGCCCTCTTTTGCCATCACCTGGGCCGATGAGCCGGCAGACCTGGCAAGCTGACCACCCTTGCCTGGTTGGAGTTCTACGTTATGCACAATTGTGCCCAGTGGCATTTTTCTTAATGGTAAGGCATTGCCTGGTTTAATATCGGCATCCGGCCCCGAAACAACCATATCGCCCACCTGGAGCCTTAGCGGCGCAATTATATACCTCTTTTCACCATCGGCATATGATAGAAGGGCGATCCTGGCCGAGCGATTTGGGTCGTACTCGATCGCCTCAACCTTAGCCGGTATGCCATGCTTGTTGCGCTTAAAATCGATAAGGCGATAACGGCGTTTATGACCGCCGCCTTTATGACGGGTGGTGATGCGCCCATAATTATTACGACCGGCGCTTTTACCTAACTTGACTACCAGGCTCTTTTCCGGTTCCTTCTTCGTTATCTCCTCGAAGTCGGAGACCGTCTGAAACCTTCTCCCAGCAGATGTAGGTTTAAAAGTTTTAATGCCCATTTGTCTTTCTCTCCTTGTTTCTTACCGGCACTTATCGCTTGCCGATAGCACATTATGTGCCGTAACGCTACTTTACTGTAGGTACCTTGGCCTTTGCCCTATGATCGCCCCATAAATGGGGCAACACACCTATTAGCCATCAGGGCTAAAGCCCTGAGCTACATTACGTCCGGGCCCAATCCCTGGACCCCGGACCCTGGCCCCTTCAACTACCTCGCTTCAAACACTTCAATGCGGTCGCCCTCGCGAAGAGTTGCGATTGCCTTTTTCCAGTCGCGTGTCCTGCCAAAAGTCCGACCTTGGCGCTTATATCTTCCACGCATTGAAATCGTATTTACATCGATCACATGGACCTTAAAGATTTTTTCTATCGCCTGCTTGATCTCTTCCTTACGAGCACCCTTGGCGACTTCAAATGTATACTTATTGTGCTCAATCTGCGCATAGCTCTTCTCTGAAATTACCGGGCGAATAATCACATCTCTAGGATCTTTCATTTGGTTAGACCCTCCTCTACTGAGTTAAGAGCGGTACGGGTCATAACAATGTATTCATTATCCATTAGGTCATAGGCATTGAGCTCCGAACTGTAGATAACCCTCGCGCCCTCTAAATTACGGATCGATTGCACCACCGTACCCTGATTCTCGCCGACTACAACGGTAACCTTCTTTATAGCATCGAGGTTCTTAAGAATCCTTGCTGCTTCCTTTGTTTTCGGCTCAGTTAAACCGAAATCATCGATAACAATTAGGCGGCCATCCCTGGCCTTCATCGATAATATTGATCTTAAGGCTAACCGACGCATCTTCTTCGGAACATTAAACGAGTAATCACGTGGTATAGGACCAAACACGGTGCCACCGCCAACCCAAAGAGGTGAGCGGATGCTTCCAGCTCGAGCCCTTCCAGTCCCTTTCTGACGCCAGGGTTTACGGCCGCCACCGCGCACTTCAGCCCTCGTCTTTGTTTTTGCAGTACCTCTCCTGGCCGCAGCCAGCTGTGCCCTAACAACCTGATGTACTACGGCTTCGTTCATACCGGCCTCAAAGACTTCAGGGCTAATGTCGATTTCCTCTATGGTTTTACCTTCTCTATCACGGACTGGTATCTTCACCGTTACTCCTTTTTACTTTGACTTACTAGATTCTTTAACCACAACCAGGCTGCCCTTGGCTCCAGGTACGGCCCCCTTTAGCAGAACTATGTTCCGCTCGGGATCTACTTTTACAATCTCTAGGTTTGCGCTGGTAACCCTCTCGCTACCCATATGACCTGCCATGCGCTTGCCCTTTGGAACACGGGACGGCGTGGCAGCTGCACCAATTGAGCCGGGAGCCCTGTGAAAGTGTGAACCATGGCCTCCCGGACCTCCACTAAAGCCATGTCTCTTTATTACGCCCTGGAAGCCCTTGCCCTTAGAGATGCCGACAATATCGGCCCTCTCGCCAGCCGAAAATATACCAGCCGTCAGTACCTCACCGGCTTTAAATTCCTCCGGGTTATCGATCCTAACTTCAGCCAGGTAACGCTTTGGCGTCACCTTCGCCTTCGCAAAATGACCTTTGAGGGGTTGATTTACCTTCCGCTCCTCAATGTCCCCGTATCCAATCTGGATCGCTGAGTAGCCATCGTTTTCTTCTGTTTTTACCTGGGTTATAACGCAGGGACCTGCTTCCACTACGGTTACCGGTACCAATCGATCGCCATCAACAAATACCTGCGTCATCCCTAGTTTCTTTCCTAGTAATGCCTTCATTTCCTACCTCGCACTAATAATTATCCGCTTGTGCTAAATCTATTGCCCACCGGCTTTAGTATCTTAGTGGTTAACATAAGCAAGAAGCGCTATCGATAACAACTAACTACTAACCGCTCTAGAGCTTAATTTCAATATCGACACCCGCCGGAAGATCCAGTCTCATCAACGAATCCACCGTTTTTGGCGTTGGGTCCAATATATCAATCAGCCTTTTGTGCGTCCTCATCTGAAAGTGCTCGCGCGAGTCCTTATTCACATGCGGTGACCTTATTACCGTATATAAACTTCTTTCAGTTGGCAGAGGAATTGGTCCCGCTACTCTGGCACCTGTTCTCTGCGCCGTATCAACGATTTTCTTAGCTGACTGATCGACAACCTCATGATCGTAAGCCTTTAGCCTAATACGAATTTTCTGTGTTGCCATGCTTCCTCCATATATAATTAATCCTACTTTACAATACCTGTAATCCTTCCAGCACCAACGGTTCTGCCACCTTCTCG
>JACUUO010000284.1 GCA_014859275.1 Actinomycetota bacterium
TTTGAAACTTGTTCGCTCAGTGGTGGCGTAGGAAATTTTATCTTCCTTAAATCCCTAGATGTTACCAACAACCTACCACCGGAATTAGTAAAGCGTTTTATTTGGTGCAAAACTATCGAAGAATATTTAATTGAGTAAAAGTAAAATCTTGGATCGGCTTTTGTTTCGTCCAGTGAAATCTTCATTAAATTTGAAGATATTATGGCTGAACACACGTCATCACCAATTAATATTGACCGTCCTATGTCTGCGACTCTAGAAAATACAATATCTCCTTTTTTGACTGAGTATTGTTGGAGTTGAAGTGCATAATCTTCTTCTATATAAAATTCTTCAGAGTGATCGTACCCATACTCCCCTAAACAGCCAATTGTAATCACTGGTCTGCCTTCCTGACACCAATGATCAGCTTTTAAAGCTGAACCGAACGGCCCAGTCCTGATTGCAGGCTCATGTTTTTTTGATAAGCTGTCTAGCGGCTTCCATTCCCAATGAGATGGAATTGCACCTAGTTTATCGAAACTTGCTAAGTTCGTATCTTCTATATACCCATATCTCAATAAGCACCTAATGCTTGAATTGGCCGCATCCTTTCCGGCAGAAGATAAAAGTCTGGATTTAGCTATCACTTGTTTTGCTTGCTGAATAAAATCTCTACAAGAAACTAATTGACTATTATCTGGAAGATTAAATTCTATCTGCTTCAATGATTTGAACTTGGTTCTTGGTGAAAGAGAACCCGAAGAAGACCTTATTGCCTCGTTCCAAACAACCTCTGAACTCGCTAAATAATAAAAGACGTCTTTCGGAATGGAGTTATTTTTGACATCCAAGACGAGGATATCACCGGAGCAGATTCCGTCGAATTCAGCAATTGCAGCCTTTCTTAAGTAAGGACGGCGCTTACCAAACAAGATATGTCCTTTTTTAAAGACTCGCGTAAAGCTTGGGTTATCTTCGGCAATCATTCCCCAACGTTTAATCTTCAATGAACCTGAATCCAAGTGCTCCAAGCCAATATAGCGTTCATAACCATCTGCAATCGGATCTTTAGTGGTGAGTTTTACTTCACGGCAAATATCACCAAATTTAACGGTTTGTTTATCAGTCATTGTTTTTTACCTCGTAACCTAACTGCGCGAGGCTCTGAAATAATTTATTAGTCTGCTTTTTCAATTGCACACGGCTGATTTTCCATGCCTCGATGGCATGTTCAATATCGTGCACTTCGCCATTGTTTTGTGCCTGCACATAGAGCGGAATCGACAGGTTGTAGAGGTTCTCTTTAAGTATCTCGATATCTACCAAAGCGGTAATGTCGCTTTGCTTCTCAGGCGCAAAGTAAGCCTCACAGAGCACGGCCAAATCATCATCCGATAAGCGGCTGTGGGCTCGCTCTCGGGTCACGTGTTCTACGCCATTGATAAACAACACCTTGTTTTTGCGCTCGGCGGGTTTATTGCAATTCAACACTACCACGCAGGATTCCATCGGCGAGTTGTAAAACAGGTTTGGCCCAAGGCCAATCACCGCTTCGATAATGTC
>JACUUO010000098.1 GCA_014859275.1 Actinomycetota bacterium
CCTGGTCACCAATTCACCGGCCTTCTGCTACTGGATACCCACATCTCTTGCTTCCACTTGGCCATTGGCTAATCCCACACTTCTTTCCCTCATCGACATTGGCATATCTAAGACAGTACCCACTCTACCTACTTATTGGCTCTTGGCCATTGGCTGATCTCCCTCATCTTCTACCCACGTTAATACGCCCGATGAATCGGGCAACTACGGGTAATTATTAGCACTGCAGCACTGGACAACTATTCCTACGTCTCTTATCCTCATCCCTGGCCCCTGGACCCTGGCCCCTTTTGGCTATTGGCTGTCTAAATACAGCCGCCTGTTACCACAATGACGAATAAATGGCTGTAGTGACAGGTACCCTGTGGGCGGCTCCTACTTCACTACTTTGAGGCTAGGCTTAATGACGGGACCCATCGCATCAAGTTCCTTTCTGAGCTCAAATATTTCATCGCGAAGGAGCGCGGCTTGCTCGAAATCAAGCCTCTCTGCTGCCGAGCGCATCTCTTCTTCAAGAGCCCCGATAAGTCCCTCGAGTTCCTTACGCGGGATTTTCCGTATCTCATCGCCCCTCTGGCGGGTCTTATAGAGCTTGCCCGATTCGGCTACGACCGCCTGTATTATATCAGTTACTGCCTTACGGATGGTCTGCGGCTCAATGCCGCGCACGCGGTTGTAATCCATCTGCAGCTTTCGTCTCCTGTCGGTCTCATTTATAGCCCGCTTCATCGAATCGGTTACCCCATCGGCATACATAACCACCTGGCCGCTTACATTCCTGGCGGCCCGCCCTATCGTCTGGATCAACGATCGTTCAGATCTTAAGAATCCTTCCTTATCCGCATCTAGAATTGCCACAAGGGATACTTCCGGAAGGTCCAAGCCCTCGCGCAACAGGTTGATTCCGACAAGGACGTCGAATTCACCAAGTCGCAGATCGGTGAGGATTTTGACCCTTTCAAGCGTATCTATATCTGAATGGAGATAGCGAACTTTGACCCCCATTTCAAAAAGGTAATCGGTCAAATCCTCAGCCATCTTCTTGGTCAGGGTTGTAACCAGAACGCGCTCATTCTTCTGGGTGCGCTCCCTAATTTTATCAAGAAGATCATCTATCTGGCCCTTGGTCGGCCTTATGATGACCTCCGGATCGACAAGCCCTGTCGGCCGGACGATCTGTTCAGCGATTTGTTTGCTTACTTCCATCTCGTAGGGACCAGGAGTTGCGCTGACAAACATCACCTGGGGTACCTTTTTGATGAACTCAGCGAACTTTAACGGCCTGTTATCAACCGCTGATGGGAGCCTGAAGCCGTGATCGACAAGCGTTTGCTTACGTGACCTATCACCATTATACATGCCGTTTAGTTGCGGTATTGTAATATGAGACTCATCAACCAGCACCAGCAAATCATCCGGGAAGTAATCTATTAGGGTATCTGGCGGCTCTCCAGGAGACTTGCCCGAGAAGTGCCTGGAATAGTTCTCGATCCCGTTGCAGTATCCAACTTCCCTAATCATCTCCAGGTCATATTTCGTGCGCTGCTCAAGGCGCTGCGCTTCGAGGAGTTTACCCTGCTCTTTCAGCTCGATCAGCCGGTCGGCAAGCTCGTGCTCAATCGACACGAGAGCCCGATCGATCTTCTCCTCGATCGTTACGAAGTGGGTCGCCGGGTACACGGCAATGTGGTCGTGCTCCTTCAATATCTCGCCGGTAAGGGGGTCGATGGTAACTATCCGCTCCACGCTATCGCCGAAGAACTCCACGCGGATAGCAACCTCATCGTAGGCCGGGAACACCTCGAGCACATCTCCCCTTACCCGGAAGGTGCCGCGCACGAAGTTTATATCGTTGCGCTGGTACTTAATCTTTACCAGCTTCTTAAGGATCTCATCGAGATTATAATCCTCGCCCACATTTAAAAAGACAACGGTTGCCTGGTAATCTTCGGGCGATCCCAATCCGTATATGCACGATACCGATGCGACGATGACGACGTCCCTGCGTGTAAACAGGGCGCTCGTTGCGGCATGCCTCAATTTATCGATCTCTTCGTTTATAGACGAGTCCTTCTCAATATAGGTATCGGTATGCGGTATATAGGCCTCAGGCTGGTAGTAGTCGTAATAGCTCACGAAGTACTCGACCGCATTGTTTGGGAAGAAGTACTTGAACTCGTTGCAGAGCTGCGCGGCGAGCGTTTTATTAGGAGCGATAATCAGAGATGGTCTGCCGATATTCTCTATAACCTTTGCCATCGTGTAGGTCTTGCCCGAGCCGGTAACGCCAAGTAGAGTCTGGTAATCCAGTCCCTTTTGCACACCTTCGACCAACTTTTTAATTGCATTGGGCTGATCTCCCTTGGGTTCATAGGGAGCTTCGATCTTAAATCTGTTCATGATGCACCTATTTTACGGGATTTCGTGAGTTTTTACACTTACAGAGGGTTCTCTTGATAAGAGTTTACTGGCCAACCGGTTTTTTAGATGCGCCAGGGGGTTCTTTAAATGCTCCGGGATAGTGCTTCTCGTACAATTTCTTCGTCTTTAGGACCCTCTGGACGAACGTCCTTGTCTCCTTATAGGGGATGCTGGCAATCATCTCGTCTACTGTGCTGTGTTCTCCGGCTTTTAGCCAGCGGTCGACATTTTTATCCCCAGAGTTATAGGCTGCTAGCGCCAATTTCTCATCCTTATATTTGGCCCGCAAGAAATTGAAATACCAGCATCCCATATCGATATTTGCTTCAGGATGGTAAAGGTCATCGACCGTGAACCGCCGTCCCTGCTTTTCAGCAATCCACCGCCCGGTATCAGGCATGATCTGCATGAGGCCGATGGCCCCAACCTTGGATCTTGATGACGGGTTAAACTTGCTCTCTTCGTAGATGATCGCGGATATGAGATAAGGATCTACGGAATACTTTTTGCTCGCCCCGATGATCAGTCCTTTATACTCAATCGGATATAATATGTGCCCCCACTTATCGGGATACGACCATTGATACCATAAGATAACAGCAAGAGGCAATAATATTATAATAATGGCAAGTTTAGGTAGTCTCATTGTTCGATTCCAGCTTGTGTTTCCAAAATTAGCGTTACTCAGCCTGGTTTGTTGCAATAAAGCTCCAATTCACCGATTCATGCGCTCCCAAAGCTCCTTAACCTTTTCCTTTAGCTCCGTCAAGGTTCCATTGTTTTTTATAACAATATCAGCTAGTTTTTCCAAGCTCTCCTTACAGCGCTGAGCAGCAACGCGCATTTCTGCTTCATCTCGGGAGAGCCCCTGATCGAGAAGCCTCTTAAGCCTGACCCCTTCTTCAGCAGTCACAACGACCGTAGTATTGCATAATCTGTTAAGACCTACTTCAAATAAGAGAGGCACATCGAGAACCACTACCTTGCCATTCTCAAATTTCTTTTCTATCCCTTCCAGTTCTGTCTTTATCTCGGCAATTACTCGTGGATGGATAACTTTTTCTAAGAATGCCATCTTCTCGAGATCGGCGAAAACAATTTTACCCAGTTCACGCCTGTTAATATTGCGGTCGGGCTTCAGTACCGATTCACCAAAGTGCGCAACTATCTCCTTCCACGCAGGCTTATTCGGCTCAGTAACATCCCTAGCGATCTGATCGGCGTTTATAACTAGCGCCCCTTTTTCTTTAAGCAGAGACGCAACGGTTGACTTCCCCGATCCTATTGACCCAGTTATTCCGACGATTTTCACCGCTGCTGCCCATTTCTCGATTTTTGCCTTTTACTACTTCTCACCTGGTCACCCGGCAACCTGGTCACCGGTCTCCTGCAACATTGGACATCCTATTGATTATTGATTGAGCCACCAAGCAGCTTCAGCATTAATAATCCACTTGCTGCTCCGGTAAGATTTACCGCCATATCTTCAATACTAAAACTTCTATGTGATAGAAAAATATGGGCTCTGTGAACACAGAGCCCATCATTAAGATTAGTAGTTCCAAATTACTCTGCAGGGGCCTTTTTTGCCTGCTCTTCTTTCATCTGCTTTAAGACATCCTCAAGTGATCCTGGTTCTAGACTTCCAATAGGCTCTTCTATAATCTCAGAGGCGCCAACCTCCAAAGCAACTTCCGCTTCAGCGTTCTCAAGCTCTCTATTTATAGCCTCTGTCGATATTAAAACCCCTTCCGCTTCCGATGCTACGGTAACAGCTTCCGGTGCATCTTCCTCAACTACAGCCAAAGCCTCTTTTTCTTGTTCCTCTTTAGCAACCGTCGTCTCGACAACTTTACTATCGACAGCCTTGGCCTCAACCTCCACTTCTCCTTTAGATTCTCCTGCAGTCTCACTAACTGTTTCGGCCTCGCTAACTGTTTCGGCCTGCACCGCCCCTTGAGCTGGCTCTGTGCCTTCCCCACCGGTTTTTGCTTCCTGAGGAGCTTCCTGTGTCTGCTTGATGCTGAGACTTACCCTTCTTCTATCAACATCGATACCAACAACCTTCGCCTCTACATCGTCACCCACCTTAACTATCTCTTCCGGCATCTCCACATGCTTATGTGAGAGTTCCGAGATATGAATCAACCCTTCGAGACCTTCTTCTATCTGAACGAAAGCGCCAAAGGGTACAAGTTTTATAACCTTGCCCTGTACAACCTGATTTACGGTGTATTTGCTTACTTTTTTCTTCCAAGGATCATCTTGCGTCTGCCTCAGACCGAGTGATACTCTCTCCCTTTCAAAATCTACGTCCAAAACCTGAACGTTCACTTCATCACCGACTGAAACCACTTCTGCTGGATGGTCGATATGATTCCAGCAGAGTTCCGATATATGAATGAGGCCGTCCATTCCACCGAGATCAACAAATGCTCCGAAATCGACAATACTTGAAATCTTGCCCGAGAGTACCGCTCCCTTTGTTATCTTTTCTAGAACTTTGCTCTTTTCATGTTTCTTCTCTTCCTCAAGAACAGCTCGCCTGGATAGAACCACGTTATTCCTGTTTCGGTCCATCTCGATGATTCGACACTCCATCTCCTGTCCGAGGAACTGGTTAAGGTCTTTCGTGCGCCTGATATCTACAAGAGATGCCGGCAGGAAACCCCTTAAGCCGATATCTACGATCAATCCACCCTTAACAATTTCGATAACCCTTCCGTCTACTGTCCCTTTTAACTTAGCAATCTCTTCGATTTTTCCCCAAGCTCTCTCATACTCCGCGCGCTTCTTCGAGAGTATGAGCCGCCCGTCCTTATCTTCTTTCTGAAGTACGAGCGCTTCAATGCGGTCGCCGACACTTACAATCTCAAATGGGTCCGCATCCGATCTAATCGATAATTCGCGGGCGGGAATTGCTCCTTCCGACTTATAGCCGATGTCTACAAGCACCTCATCCCTGTCAACCTTTACAACCTCACCGACAACTATATCGCCATCATCAAATATTTTGATGGTTTGATCATAGTTGGGCACAAGTACCCCGGCCTCATTTACGGTCATATAACTCTCATGGTTTTCGACTGGTTTTCTCTCGGACATTAACAGAAACCTCCCAATAATTTAGCACCAGTGAAAAATAAAATGCCACCAGAGGTGGCTGCAAGCATGCCAATATATGACCTAAATGGATCGCCCGTTACGGGTACGGAAAAGACTTACATGGCTAATCTGCCTTCACTCTTCTTTTCCTTTCTGTCCATGCGACCTTGGCCGCTTGCCCAGTAAATACTCCTCTAGCTAATATACTTTTCACTCTGCTGTTATATAGCTTAAGTTAAAATAAGGAATTTGGCAATTCTATTTTGCTTCTTTCCAATTATAACCGGTAGAAATTTCGATTTTTAGACCTACGCGCAGTGGATACGCGTTCTCCATTATGATCTTTACCAATCTACCTGCAATACCGCGCTCCGTTTCGGAAATTTCAAAAATCAGCTCGTCATGGACCTGCAGCACCATTTTTGCCTGCAGCCCTTCCTCTTCAAGCTGCTTATCTATCCTTACCATCGCTAGTTTGATTATATCCGCAGCGGTCCCTTGAAGAGGGGCATTAATAGCGATCCTTTCACCCAAACCCCTTATCTTTGCGTTGCTGCTTTTCAGCTCGGGAATATATCTTCTTCTTCCCAAAAGAGTCTCTACGTAACCCTTTTGCTGAGCTTCTTTAAGAGTTTTATCTATAAATTCCCCAACTCTTGGCAGGCTCTTAAAATACCTATCGATGAATGCCCGCGCATCGCTCACCGGGATACCTAGCCGATCGGATAACCCATATGGGCTCATCCCATAGAGGACGCCAAAATTGACAACTTTAGCCATCCGACGCATCTGCGGGGTAACCTGCTCCGGTAACACGCCAAATACCTCAATCGCCGTGGCCTCATGGATATCTCTATCCTCTTTAAGCGCTTTTATTAATACCTCCTCGCCAGAATAGTGAGCAAGAAGGCGCAACTCGATCTGCGAATAGTCGGCAGCCAGAAACTCATCACCCGGCCTCGATGGAATGAACGCCTCTCTTATCCGTTGGCCCAGCTCTGTCCTAATCGGTATGTTTTGAAGGTTGGGGTTACTGCTGCTTAACCTGCCAGTTGCAGTAACCGTCTGGTTGAACGAAGTGTGAAGCCTGCCGGTCTTCGGGTTTATAAGCTTTGGCAGAGCATCAATATAGGTGGATTTAAGCTTTGCCAGCTCGCGATGGGCAACTATCTTTTCAACTATCGGGTGAGCCGGCAATAGCCTGTTTAGCACGTTGGCATCGGTCGAATAACCCGTTTTGGTCCTCCTTGATTTTGGCAACCCCAGCTTTTCAAATAGAATAAAGCCAAGCTGCTGCGGAGAGTTTATGTTAAACTCCTGGCCTGCCAGGGTGTATATCTCATGCTCTATGGATTCGAGGAGTATCTCGACTTCCTTAGATAGATCTTCCAGATACCGCATATTAATACCTACTCCTGCATATTCCATTTTTGCAAGAACCGGCACGAGCGGCATCTCGATCTCTTCAAAAAGCTTCAGCAGCCCTTTGCTAACTAACTGATCCTCAAGCTTTGGCTTTAGCCTAAGATTGGTAACTGCCTCCCTTGCAAGGCGCTCCCGTTCTTCCTCCTCCATGAGCGATATGCCCAGGTTGACTGCTGCCAGCTCATCAATCGGGTAATCAGATCTTTCCGGGCTTAGGAGGTAAGCAGCGATCATGTTATCAAATGTAAATGCCTCGGACTTTATCCCGGCATTCCAAAGCGCCAATATAATTCTCTTTACATCGTGCCCTACCTTTGCGATAGCTCTTGATTCCAGGTAGGGTTTTATGAGCTGAAGCACCTGCGGCGTGCCTATACCACTGGTACCATTCATACTGGTATAGACTTTATTGCTAGCCATTGCCAAGGCAACCGACACTATCCGTTGCCCCACGCTATTCTCCCCAGCCGTCGATATTGCAATCGCCAGGTGCTTGTATTTTTCCAGATCAGACACGAGTTGATCTACCGCGTTTTGATCGGCAATTTCGGCTATCGCGTAATCGCTAATCTCAGAAGACCCTCTCCGCTTATTCTGGCTAAGGAACCTATCTAGAAGCGAGAAGAATTCCAGCTTAGAGAAGAGCTCCCTTACCCGCTCTTCAGCCCAGCCGCCGAAGATACATTTTTCAAAATCGATATCGATCGGAACGTCCCGCTCAAGCACTGCCAGGCGCTTTGAGAGCTCAGCCTCAGCTGCGTTTTCCGCTAGCATCTCCCGCCAGCGTTTGTTCTCAATAGCGTCTATATCGGCAATGAGATTTTCGATGCTTCCGAACTGCCGGATAAGCTTGGCAGCTGTCTTTTCTCCGATGCCCGGCACCCCGGGGATATTATCGGATGGATCACCCTTTAGCGCTAAGAAATCTGCGATTTTCTCGGGGGGCACCCCATACCTTTCCTCAACTTTTTGCCGATCATAGATGACGATATCGGATATCCCTTTCCTTGTAGTCATTATGCTGATATGGTCGTCTACCAGTTGGAAGGCATCTTTGTCCCCAGTTACAATGATTACATCGTTGCTCTCTGCTTCGGCTTTTGATGCTAGCGTAGCCAAAATATCGTCGGCCTCGAAACCGTCCATCTCAAAGGTAGGTATGTTGAGCACCTTGAGCACGTCTTTTACCAGCGGGAACTGGCTTATTAACTCATTAGGCATCGGCTCGCGATGCGCCTTGTACTCTTCAAAATGGTCGTGGCGAAAGGTCGGAGCAGCCCTATCAAAAGCAACAATTACGATATCCGGCTTCTCTTCCTTTAGCAGCTTTATCAGCATGCTCGTGAAGCCATACACCGCATTGGTTACCTGGCCTGCGGATGTTGCAAGAGTTGTGGGCAGAGCAAAGAACGCCCTGTACACTAAGCTGTTGCCATCGATAAGAATGATCTTTTTTTTCAAACCGGTCTGTCCTTTTTCTTTATTCTCATCAATTTTACTGTTTATCTTGGGGGATGACAAATATGCCGGGTCGAGGGTCCCTGCTGGAGCAGGGAGAAGATAGCGGGACAAGACAGTTCCCTCCTATTTTTTCACTCTCCCCTACTCTCCCTAAAGGGAGCGAAACTAAATAGAGTGCCTTTGTGGGTTATACTTAGTAATTCTAAGCAAACAGCTCTAGTGCTTAGATATTCTAAGTAAATTACTCTATCGATTGCTTAGAAAATCTATCCTTCTATCTCCCGGCTCCTAAGCGACTCACCACTCATCCATTCACCAACTCACCGGTCTATCTAACCACATCAAAGCTCGATGTGCGATTAGCCGTCAGCTATCAGCTATTAGTTATCAGCTATCAGCTATCAGATGCGAGTACAATCCTTTTTACTATTGTTAAATCTATGTTACAACCAGATTACGCTAGTGTTACCAACATGTTACTGCTATGTTAC
>JACUUO010000099.1 GCA_014859275.1 Actinomycetota bacterium
GCATAGGCCTCAAAGGCCTCGCGCATGTAGTTATCATAACCAGTTGCAAAGATGATGGCGATGGTGGGGTTTATGCTAAAGATCTTCTTAGCCGCCTCTAGCCCGCTCATATTGGACATGGCAATATCTAGAAACACGACGTCTGGCGCAAGCTCTTCTACTAGCTGGATAAGCTTAATACCATCTTCTGCTTCTGCTACTACTTCTAATCCTGAGATTTCCTCGATAACCCTTCTTAGGATTAATCTCATGTAAGGGTCATCTTCGGCTATTATGATCCTTAGCACATCACCCACACCCATTTTACAGGCGGCAGCTACTACTCCGTCAGGCTTGCACTGACTGCTGTCATTGCGATAGTAACAAAGCAATCTTATACTTATAGCCATTGCTTTGAGATTGCCACGCTCCCTTTGGTCGCTCGCAATGACAATTCATAGTATGCTTGATGGTGTAGTAGCTAGTTCTCCTTGAAAACGACTACTTAAAAACAAATGCTACGGATTCTATTTGGTAAAGTATCGCTTCTATTGAACATTAAGTATAGGTGTATTTTTAATAATAACGGTTGCTTAGCAATTTATAATAAGGCAATAATAGCATATTAACATATGATTGCAATGACATAATTAATCATTGCATGCCTAGCTAGTCTATCACACGTAGTATTAGCTGGGGATTCTACACTAAAAAATTCTTTAAAAACTAATCGCATAGTTTTTTAGGTGTAATATTAAAGTTTAACTCTCTAAAAATGTGGAATAGCTACCTTATGTAAGGAGGATTAATGACCAAGGATGAGTTCATAGATACGGTAAAACAATACGCTAACATTGATTCCAAAGAGGCCGAGCGGATAACAAGTGCTGTGCTCCTTACACTTCGTTCACGGCTAAGCCCTGAGGAAGTTACCGATATTTCCGAGAATCTTCCCGATGATGTAGAAGGCATGTGGGAAGGAGGATGGTTACAGAGGCTCCTGGCGCGAATTCAAAGCTTCCGGGAGATGGACCGGTATGAGTTTCTTGAACAGGTCCGCCAGGCTGCTGATCTCCCTGACCTCAATCAGGCCGAACGCTTGACTGAAATAGTTTTCAGCGCCCTCAAGACCACTATTCCGCAAGAAGAGGTGGAGCACATCTCACGTGAACTCCCCGAAGATCTGCGCGGCTTCTGGAAGGCTGCCTAAGCCGCAATTTCAGCTTAGCCTCTTAGTTCATCTTTAAAGCTATACCCAAAAACCGGGGCCTCAACGCCGAGGAGATCAGCAACCGTTTTACCGAGATCGGCAAATGTCTCCCTTATCCCCAGGGATTTCGCTCTACCCAGAGATCGACCGTAGACCAAGACTGGAGCGTATTCCCTTGAATGATCGGTACTAGGGGTTGTTGGATCACAGCCATGATCGGCCGTTATAAAGAGGACGTCCCCGGGAAGTGTACGTTTGATAATCTCGGGAATCCTTCCATCAACCGCCTCTAAGCCTTGTGCATAAGCTACCGTGTTATTTCGATGCCCCCACTGAGTATCAAAATCGACCAAGTTGGTAAAGATAATCCCCCGTTCCTGTTTCTCTATGGCTCTAATAGTCTCATCGATGCCATGCATGTTGTTTTCGGTATGAACACCCTCCGTTATTCCCTGCCACGCAAATATCTCCCCTATTTTCCCGACCGCGTAAACGGAGTAGCCTGCTTCCCGAACGTAGTTGAGAACCGTCTTAGCGGGTGGTTTTAGTGAGAAATCTTTCCGCCTGTGGGTGCGGGTGAAGTTGCCCGGGGTCCCTATAAAGGGCCGAGCGATTACCCTGGCAACAGCGTGCTTCCCCTTAAGGATATCTCGCACCACCTCACACATTCTATACAGCTCCCCCACTGGAATCACATCTTCATGTGCAGCGATCTGAAAGACGCTGTCTGCCGAGGTGTATACGATCGGCTTGCCCGTTCTCACATGCTCCTCCCCGAGCTTCTCAATTATCTCAGTACCGGAGGCGGGTATGTTGCCCAGGATATTTCTGCCTATCGCCTCCTTGAACGGGATCATTATATCTGGCGGGAAGCCGTGCGGATATGTTGGGAATGGGCACTCCAAATGAAGTCCCATCATCTCCCAGTGTCCAGTTGTTGTATCCTTACCTGGCGAAACTTCCGCCATCTTACCGTAAAATGCTTCCGGTGATGAGACTGGGGGGACGCCCTCAACGTCTATAATGTTTCCCAGCCCAAGTCTTCCCATGTTTGGCAACCTTAAGCCCCCAACCGACCTGGCTGTATTACCTAAAGTATTACTGCCCTCGTCATCGTAGTTTCGAGCATCTGGAAGAGCTCCAACCCCAACGCTATCTAAAACTATTATTATGACTCTGCTTATTTGCATCATATTTGCTCCACTTTTCTTGAGAGGGCATAGCCTATCCGTAGTTGCCCCATTTATGGGGTGATCTACGGGCGGACACAGGGTCCGCCCCTACAACACTACGGCACTGGGCAACTATTCCCACATCTCTTACCCATATCCCTGGTCCCCGGTCCCTGGACCCTAATCACCCGGTCACCCATTCACCGGTCTTCTGCTTTTCTTGCCTTTGGATGGGTCTTTTCGTACACGGCCTTCAGCTTATCCTTAGTCACGTGCGTGTATATCTGAGTCGTCGAGATATTCGCATGACCCAGCAATTCCTGAACAGCCCTTAAATCAGCGCCATTTGCTAACAGGTGGGTAGCAAAGGAGTGTCTTAACGAGTGTGGGTATATCTCTTTTATTCCAGCCTTCTCTGCATACTTCTTAACAATCTTCCAGCAACTCTGCCTTGTCAACCGCCTCCCTTTTGAATTTAAGAATAATGCAGAAGGCCTGTGTTTTCCTGCAAGGTGGCGCCTTGATTTATTAATATATTCGGTAAGAGCCTCGGATGCATAGCTGCCCAAAGGGACAATCCTTTCCTTTGAGCCCTTTCCAAAGCATCTTAGAAAACCATTCCTTAGATCGATGTCCTCAATATCCAGAGAGGTAAGCTCAGATACCCTTAAGCCGCAACTATAAAGAAGCTCAATAATAGACCTATCCCTTATATTACCGATTCCTGCACCCATCGGCTGATCTAGCAACATCCTAACTTGTTTTATGGATAGTGATTTCGGTAGCTTCTGGGCCTTTTTAGGGACCTTTATATCAGCTGTCGGCAGATTATCAGTTATTCCCTCTCTTACAAGAAACTTATGGAATGCTCTCATGGCTGCAACTTTCCTGGCAACTGAAGCATCGTTGTAGCTTTTACGTAATTTTTGCAGGTAGTTGAGAATATGATCGTACGTAACAGCATCATATGATGTGACGCCGGCAGCGCGTAGATTGGCTACATAATGATTTAGATCTAGTTTATATGCATCTATGCTATTATTAGCCAGTCCTCTCTCAACTGAAAGGTAATTTAAGAAGTCGGATAATGTCTCGTACATGTTAATACCATTAAAACCTAAAGCTCTATTCGGCCTACCTTTTGCGCGGCCATAAGAATAGCCGTCAGCGTCTTAGCATCTTTTACCTCGCCCCGGGATACCATTTCAACTGCGTCTTTTAGGGGAATAATAACTACCTGCATATCTTCCTCGCCTGGCTCACGTTCAGGCTCTCCTTCCTCGATATCGCTTGAGAAATAAAGAAAGAACCTTTCATCGGTAAATCCGGCGGAAGTGTAAAACTCAGCCAGCTTTTCTATCCTTACCGCAGCATAGCCGGTCTCCTCCTTCAGCTCCCGGACGGCACATGCCGCTGGATCTTCGCTGTCCGCCAACAGGCCCGCTGGTATCTCAAGCAAGTCTGCATTTATGGGATGCCGGTATTGGCTAACGAGAACAATCCCACCCTTATCGTTTAATGCCACGATTCCCACCGCATCGACGTGTTTTACGACCTCCCGCTCCATTATCTTACCTTCAGGACTCCTTATTTTATCAACATAAAGGCTTATTATATTGCCTTTATATACTAGCTTCGATTCAACAAGAGCAAATCCCGTTTCTTTCACCGTCTAGTACTCCTTCACATACAGCGTCACCTCTGTGACGCTGTACTACCGACTCCCCGATAACCCATACGGCATAGATCCCAGCCGCACCAGCAGCCATGAAAAATTCCGGCTCTTCATCAATTGTTCTGCCCATTGTCGTCGGTAATATCCCTCTACTGCGCAATGCACCAAGAGTTATCCCAGCATTAATCTTCTTGATGGTATGCATCGTATCAAGCCCTTCTCTTGATACTTGACCATCAACAATTTTTTCCTTCTCTTCATCCATCTCTGGCAGAGTAACTATTGCGGGGGATACTGCAGCTACCATTAGTGCAGTTATCGTATGATGGCTTATACCGAGATGCCTCTCCCTTTTATCCACAAAACTTATCCTCGGTATCGCGATTGCAACACCTTCGAGGCCATTTACCGCGTTGATTACCTGCCCCTGCTCGATTCCGGTAAAACCAAGCTTAGTACCACTTCCAACAATCCCAGGCCCCATACATACGACCGCAATATCCGCGCCGGCTGCGTATTTTGCCGCTGCCAGACCGCTAAATACATTTATCGCCTCGATATCACCGCCAAATGCATGCCCAACCGTAATCGTGGTATCGATAACATCACTATCTTTAAGCTTTGCTACCAGCTCGCTGAGCGCAAGGGGGAGTGCTGCGCCATCGGTCATGACATAAGCGATCTTTACCTGTGGCATTAGCTCCTTTATTGTAACTGTTGCAGCCGGCAATTGACTATGCAAAGCGCCTATTATAACCGGCATCCCCTCTATGCTTGAGACTTCCTTTAGGGTTTCATGGTGAAGACTATCATTTTCCTCTATCGCAAGGCACTTTATCTGCATAGGAGTATAGCGAAGCTTCATTATATGTCCGCTTCCTTGGGATTTAATTGATTCCTTCATTAAGTTCCACAGAACGAAGTGATATCCCCCAGTTCCAAGCCCCAGATCAACAGCAGTGGCATTTATAATTACATCATCACCGGGTTGCACTTCGCCTATCAACGAGCTATAACAGATTGCACGCTGATTATTGCCCTCTACATCAACAACGGCCTCGATATAGCCCGGACGTTTTCTTTTTATTCCCTTTACTTTTGCACGTTTAAGAGTGATCAATCAACATACCCCATTAGACTCTCACCAGTTCCACAAGCAATTTCGCAGCGTTCACTAACTCTGATACCGATACATACTCATCCTCGGCGTGCACCTGCTCAGCCCCCATGCTTAGGTTAACGGCTCTTAATCCCTTCGCGTTAAACACATTGGTATCGCTTCCACCGCCTGTTTGGGTGAGGACTGGTTTAATCCCAAGCCTCAATAAGGCTTCCACTGCTTTTTGCACTATCGGATCATTCTCTGTTAGCGAATATCCTTCGTAAGACCGGTAATGCTTAAAATCTACCTTTGCACCTGTTTCGTTGGTCCCTGCCTTAAAGCATTCAATCATATGTTTCGATTGTGCCTCAAGCTTATCCAGATTTATGCTTCTGGCCTCAGCAAGAAACCTTGCCCTCTCGGGAACTATATTACTGGCCCTTCCGCCCTCTATCTTTCCTACATTAGCGGTCGTTTCGCCATCTATCCTGCCGAGTTTCATGCAGCTTATAGCCTTTGAAGCTGCGACAATCGCGTTTATTCCCATCTCAGGCGCAACTCCAGCATGCGCAGCCCGTCCGGTATATTCAACCTCAAATGAATCCTGAAATGGAGCGCTTATATTTATCTTGCCGACTCTACCATCGGCATCAAGCACGTAGGCAAAATCGATGCATTTATCATTTAAATCAAGCTGTTTTGCCCCTTTTAGACCAACTTCTTCTGCAACAGTAAAAGTAAGATGTATAGGGCCATGGGGAATCGCAGTTGATGAAAGAATTGTCGCCAATTCCAGCATCGCCGCAATGCCAGCCTTGTCATCGGCGCCTAAGATGGTTGCGCCCTTACTTCGTATAATGCCATCCTTAACCACCATTTCTGCACCCTCTGATGGCTCTACGGTATCCATGTGCGCTGCAAATAAAATGCACGGCCCATCTGCATTCCCTGAAATTGTAACGTGTATATTACCGGCAGTGCCGTTGATCGCTTCCCCGGCATTATCTTCATATGTCAAGAACCCGAGCGCATCAACATACCCGGCGATGTGATTGGCGATTGCCCTTTCCTTATAGCTAGGGCTGTAAATACTTACCAAGTTCTCAAAGATCCTTACAATACGATCCTTAACAACCATATAAACCTCCGACCCGTAAAGCCGCCGGCTCCACCTTATTCAAAGTAGTTATTTATTGCAGTTACCTTATCCCTATCAAGGTGATATTTTAAAGCGGCGCCTATAAAATCCCTGAAAAGCGGTTGCGGTCTTGTCGGCCTCGATTTAAACTCCGGATGGAATTGCGTTCCAACAAACCATGGATGGTCTTTAATCTCTACAACTTCAACTAATCTACCATCTGGGGATAACCCGCTTAATACAAGCCCTGCATCTGCTAATGCATCTACAAACTTATCATTAACCTCGTAGCGGTGGCGATGTCTCTCTTTTACTTCTAGCTCTCTATATGCTTTACTTGCAATTGTATTATCTTCTATTACGCACGGGTACGCCCCTAACCTCATTGTCCCACCCATATCTTCTATGGACTTTTGCTCCGGCAGAAGATCGATTACCGGGTACGGAGTGCTGGGATCAAATTCCGAACTGTTGGCGCCCTGCAAGCCAACAACATTCCTCGCATACTCTACCACCGCACACTGCATGCCAAGACATATGCCGAAGAAGGGGATATTTTTTTCCCTTGCAAATCTAACTGCGTTAATTTTTCCCTCTATTCCCCTTATGCCAAAGCCTCCAGGTACAAGGATGCCGTCAACCGCCGCCAGCTGCCTCTCCACCTCTTCCTGGCTAGCAGTTTCGGCATCAATCCATACTACCTCCACATCTGTATTATTATAGAAGCCACCATGCTTCAATGCTTCCACAACGCTTAAGTAAGCATCTGGAAGCTGTACATATTTACCGACCAAGCCTATTCTAATTTTATTCTCTACCCTTCTAATATGCTCCACTAAGCCATTCCACTCGGATAAATCGGCGGGACCGTTTCCGAGATGTAAGTGCTCTACTACGATATCGTCCAAACCTTCTTCGTGCAGCCTTAAGGGGATAATGTAGAGATTATCAACGTCTACCGCTGATATGACGGATGATGGCTCTATATCACAAAAAAGACCGATTTTTCTCTTAGTGGATATATCAATCGCCCGGTCAGATCTGGCAACTATAATGTCCGGTTGGATTCCTATACTTCTCAGCTCTTTTACGCTATGCTGGGTCGGCTTCGTTTTGAGCTCCGATGAGGACTTGATGTATGGGACCAGCGTCACGTGAATGTATAATACATTTTCTTTTCCAACATCCTTCTTAAATTGTCTTATCGCCTCAAGGAAAGGGAGGCTCTCTATATCGCCTACAGTGCCGCCGACTTCCGTTATAACGATATGTCTATCACCGCCGCTACCGAGATTTAATATACGTTGCTTTATTTCGTTGGTTACATGGGGAATGACCTGAACGGTTCCACCGAGGAACTCACCACGCCGTTCTTTTGTTACAATTGACCAGTAGATCTGCCCTGCTGTGACATTGCTATCCCGCCCCAGGTTCTCGTCGATGAACCTCTCGTAGTGGCCTAGGTCCAAATCGGTCTCGGTTCCATCTTCCGTAACAAAGACCTCGCCATGCTGAAACGGGCTCATGGTACCAGGGTCAACGTTTAAATATGGATCAAGTTTTTGGATGGTTACCTTAAAGCCCCTACTCTTCAGCAGCCCACCAAGGGAAGCTGCAGTTATTCCTTTCCCTAATGACGAAACAACACCACCGGTTATGAAGATATACTTTGCCAATCGCCTCTCTCCTTTTGCTTCCTCTTCTGTCAATAGAGTCTACTATAACTGGATTTTATCTGCAAAATTCACGTGCCGTAGCGTGCGAATGTAACGCACGACTTCGCATTGTAACACCGATTTGTTGCAAAATCGAATCGGCGAACTACCTAATCAGTTCTTCGTCCGAGGTTATCAAGATATTCCAAAATTGGGGTGCGCTCAATAATCGCGCTGATTGAATATTTCTCCGTAAGCGCTTGCAAGATTGCAAGTAGAGCAATGACTGGCAATTTTACATCCCAATCAAAGGTAGCTGCCATACAGAAACCGAGGATGCCTCCGAGTATATTTGAGCCGGTATCGCCTAACATTATCTCCTCTTTAAGGTCCGGACCAAGTAGTATAAGGGCTATACCCATTAGCGCGGCGGAGGACGGCCCAAGGTCGCTTCCCACCGCGTAGATGAGAAACAACTGCAGCGGAATATAGAACTTAAGCGCCCGTCCAGGTTTTAGATCGAGCAGGTTAAGAGTGTTAACGAAAAGAGCGATCAGTATGGCGTTCCCAAAAATCTCCAGCAGATTGGATGATAGAAGCGATGATGAAAGGATTGCTATCACCGGTACCCCTATTGCTTTTAGCGCTCCTGTTGTCAGCCTACCCTTAAGAAGCGCACCGATATGGCCCTTAAAACCGGTCGATTCGCGACTACCAAGAAGGTCATCGATAGCACCGAAGAACCCCACCCCTATAATAATTATAGTAAGTGGTATTG
>JACUUO010000100.1 GCA_014859275.1 Actinomycetota bacterium
GCGACATTTAGGAGCTTGGCTAATGAAGCTAATCGAGATCAAGCATAACAAAGCAATACTGCTTTTAACTCACGAAGAATACATAGCCGCCTTAAAACGAGGCAAGGCTGTGCTGCGTAGAAAATCTCTAGCAAAGAGGCTCGAGTCAGGTGATGAAAGAAGCAAGAGAGCAAGTGCAGAATAAGTGCAACGGCTTTGTAATCTGCAATAACTAAGCTTTAATCGGACCGCCGGTCAGACGGTCATACATGTCAAGTCCAGCGAGCTGGAGCAAACTAGCGACGCTTAGAGTCCTGGAGCACCGAACTATAGGCAATGAACAACTTTCAGGGTCAAGCGATTTAAACATAACTCAGGGAGGCGATTGTTAATGGAAGACTATCAATTTTTGAACAGTGGTCGACTGGATGCGATTAACAGGCTAATCGATCATGCTGGCTCCACAGACATTTTTGTAAAGGTAGCCCGTAGGATCCTGGGAAAAGGTATCCTCGGCCCCATGGACCTTTCCGACGTTGATGATGAGCTTTTCAATCGTTTAAAGAAGCATTTTAATCGCGGGCTTGATGATGTGCGCAGTGGACGTGGGGAGCAAGTTTTCTAAATGAAGGCAAGTTATACAAGCTGTGAGGCCATAAGGTAGGGAATCATGACAAAGGCAGAGCTTCTGAGCATCCTTCGCCAAGATATAACAGATGATGAGAAAGCGGAACTGATTCTAGCCCTTCCAAGAATTAGGGAGCTCGACGAAGACGCTTTTATCGAAGCACCTGGCGAGCTTCACCCTGCTCCCGAGGTGGAAGTGATTAAGACATGGTTGATCAATGATTTTCACCGGCATTTAAGGGGGTGTTGCATTTATTGCGCGTTCACCGATCGCGAAGAGTCTAGAAATGGCCGTGCTATGGTCGCCTCAATCGGTTTCCCTGATCGCTACCCCGATCTAAAGGGTTACGACTTTATTTTAAAGGTCAACAGAGCTTTTTGGGATAGCCTGGACTTGGATCTTAAGATGCGCAAGGCGGTAATTGACCATGAGCTCTGCCATATTCGCATTGAGGATGGCCGGTATTATCTAGGACCTCACGAGATCGGCGAATTTTCAGGCGTCATCGAAAGGCACGGTGCTTTTACCGATCATCTGAAGCAGATCGGGCGTTTTCTCTTGTCCGATCTGATCGCCGATGAGGAAGTTTAAGTTTCAGGCCTTTAGGGCCTGAGTTGAACCCCTGGGGGTTCTTGCCTCCTTGATCCCGGGGGTGGCTTTTAAAAACAAACAAAAACTAACAATACACAACTTTTTAGGCATGTTTTGATAGGTAGGTGAAAAGTAACTATGGGCTTAAAAAAGCTTCAAAACCATCATTATCGAGCTATGGAGTTGCGGCTTTTGGGCAAAACTTACGCCGAAATAGGAGAAGAGCTAGGCCGAAAAGAGGCCTCAGTTAAAGGCTGGTTTATCGACCCCCTCTTCAAATCTGAATTCGAAGCCTTAAAGGCTGAAGGTATAGAACGGGCGAAGGCTTCAATAGCAGAATCAGCCGCACGTGCAGCTCGACGAGTGATAGAGATTCTGGATAGTGACGACGAGAGACCTGCGCTCAGCGCTGCCAAAGATATCCTTGATAGGGCAGGCTTAGGAACAACGAGCAAAGCTCAGATTGAGCACAAAGGTACCATTAACCAGGGATATGATTTTTCCTATATGACGGATGAGGAGCTTGAGCGAGAGCTTGAAAAATATAGGAATGAGGATCCTCATTACATAGAGCTTAAGGCTAGGGTTGCAGAGCTCGAGGAGGAGCTCGCAAAGTACAAAGACCTTGCTAAGGGTTGATACCCCTTGCTGGCGAGCAGGCGGTCACATTGAGGGATCGATTTTTCATGGGGTATTTCATTTTTCGGGACTTCCATGGGGTATCGACTTACAGAGCCCCTAAAACGGCTGAAAGGCGGCTGATTTCTTTCCTATATGGGATATAATAAATTTATGGATCAACTTAGCAGCGATCGGAGACCAACCAGATATAAGAGCCTTAAAAAGCTGGGCCTTGTCCATCATAAGGCCATGGCGCTACGTGCTACAGGGCTGGTATATGATGATATTGCCGTGTCTGTGAACCGAAGCCCGGCCACAGTAAGGAACTGGTTTCAAAAAGATGAGCTTTTTAAAGCTACCTGGAAAAACTACGGGAAGCGAGGCGCGAAGGAAGCCGCCCGGGTTATCCGCGAGTACGCACCAAGGGAGGCCAGACGCATAATCGAGCTTATGCGAAAGGAAAGCAAGCCCAGGGGACCATTGGACTTAGTCGCACTACTTAAGGAGCTTGAAGAAGAAGCTGCACAAGGTTAGCATAAAGCTCTCATGCAAGGGCCCAGGATCTACACAGGCCTTATTATTTCGCCCGAAACAATACGCCGGCTCTCACTTACTTAGCGTAAGTGGGGGCCAGGATTTTTGGCTTATTCGAGCCGCCTTTAATCTTTAGTGACAACGGGCATCTTTTTGCTTAGTATGATATTGGAAAGACGCACCCGCTTATTAGGAGTGATTATGGTGGCTTTGAGTGAATGGGGCAAGCAGTATCAAGAGATAAGACCTAAATTTGAAAGATTAACATTCAAGCTTAAGTCCCTCTTAGCAGAGCTATTAGAGATCGAAGGCATCGATGCAATCATTGAATGCAGAACGAAAGGGGTAGAAAGTTTTGAAGAGAAGATTTCTCGGCAAGACAAAATGTACCTTAATCCATTAGATGAAATAAGCGATCTTTCAGGGATAAGGCTGATCCTTCGATCACTCAAAGATGTCGATAGAGCATCTAATTTGATCTTGCATACTTTCAGGGTTGATGAAGAGCGTTCTATCAATAAACTTGATGAACTCGAGCCCGATCGTTTTGGTTATCTATCAAAGCATTTTATTATAAAGGTTGGTGATGGCAGGAAGTATTTGCCCGAGTGGGCTGATATAAGCGAACTTTCGGCCGAGATTCAGGTTCGCACGGTCCTCCAGCATGCTTGGGCCATAATATCACACTCGCTTGACTATAAAAATAGGCTTGATATACCTAAAGAGCTTAGAAGGCAATTGTATCAACTAAGTGCACTATTTGAGTTAGCTGATGAGCGTGTAGATACTCTGATTGATCAAGTTCAAATAAAAGTCGAGCAATATAAGACAGACATTAGTTCTAAAGATTACAGTATTGAGCTTAACGCAGACTCGCTGAGGGCCTATATCGCGACATCAGAGTCAGTTGAACAATGGGTTGAGAATTTAGGATACCTAGGGATATCCTTTACAGATTATGCTGTTGATGTAGAACGTGTCTTAGAAATGGCACGTAAGGCAGGTATTAAATCTCTCGAAGAGCTTGATAATCTAATAAAAGGTTCAATGGGCTGGGGAGAGAGAATATTTCAAGAGTGGTTTAAAGATTCACCAGCAATGCAGGGCCCTGGAACAATACCAGCAATTAGGGATAATATAATTACTACGCTTCTGGTTGTAAATTATCCGAATGTTTTTACCGATAATGTTCTAGAACAAGAATTTGGCTGGGTAGAACCACAGAACTTAACAACTCTAGCTAAAAAATATGGTCAGGATGGTTAGCAATTGTATTATTGTTAATTTTGTCTATTAATAGTCGAACTTTAATACTGATGACCGTCTCGAATCCGCTCGATTGTCAAACTACAGAGAAGAATGGGCAGGGATAAAATAGCAACTATGAGGCGTGAGCCTGGGTTAAATGCCCGGGTTTTCTATTAAATCCTTTCTAAGTGCACATCTATCTTATCGCTATATTCCCTCTCAGCTTTTACGTACTCCCTGGTGAGTTCGGTAAATTCCTCGCCACTTACTGAGTTATCATGAAAAGCTTCATACCACCGTTTCTTAGCACCGTCTACTTTTTCTCTCAACTTCTTGAACTCCTCGAAATCCTTATTAGTAATGGGTTTCCTTCCGTATTTTTCTGACATCCTGCTCACTCCTTAAGTATTAGCACCTTAGTGCCATTCTAGCAAAGCTATACCTGCCCGTCGAAATTAGCTATTGATTATCTTAAAATGTATTGATTTGTCATTACATTATATGCTATTCTTATAAAAAGAAACGAAAGGAGGTTAAGCGGATTACAGAAAAGAGGGTATTAGAACAATTCAGAATCGATAAGGAAACTAAAGACAAATTCCGATACTATGCCCGCAAAAGAGCAATCAATGTATCGGAATGGTTCAGAAAGAAGGTGAGAGAGTTTATCGAAGAATCAGAAAAAGAGCTAGGAAAGTAGGAGAGGGTAGCAAGTACCGCTAAGCACACAGCTACCCTCAGCGCAAACCCGAAGGCCTGCATTTTTATTATAGCATAGTAGGCCTTCACGGAAACGAAGGAGGCCCACATTGGATGTCTATTCTGCCTTGCTTGAGCTTGCTAAGAGAAGGGAGATAATGGTCATAGATGATGCATCTTTCCCAAGAAGTATCCGGGGTTTTTACTCCAGAATGGGCGATAAGCACATGATAGTTTTAAATAAATCACTCAGCAGCAAGATAGGGCCGCTCATCTTAGCTCACGAATTGGGCCATTATCAGCTCCATAGGCATAAGATTGCTATGGATTTATATGCTCACAAGGATAAGTACGATTTCATAGAAGATGAGAAATATGAGAGGCAGGCAGATGCCTTTGCTAAGAGGCTTGTGTCATTTGTTAGCATAGCGTAAAAACAAGCGATAGAGGAGTTGCAAAAGACAGGGCCCGGAGATCCGGGCCCACCTTTTTCCGCTCAGGATCCCTTCAAAAGGGCTTATCATTGGCTCTTCGCCTAATTTCATTTGGATCTGCTATATAATTGTTGGCAGAGATAAAGTATGCGGTCGCTTATATTGAGGATCTCTACGATAACGATGAATGGTTAAGTAAGGGTTAATTTAGTTATGTTTCAACTGTTTGGCAAGGATAAGGGCGTGAAAGGATATTTGGAGGGGGATAAAGGTGAAAAGGTTACTGGGTGTTCCCAAATGGCTAACCGTTAAACTGTGGGCTAACCGCATCTGGATTCTGATAATTGCTCTAGCCGTATCAAATGGTTATCTATACTGGCAGCATCAGGAGGATGAGAAATCAACCATAAAGGCATTTAAGGCAATTGTTAAGGATATAGATCGGATAGATGGCAATATCGGTACCTTAGCCGATAACCTACCAGATGAGTTCGATCCCTCAGAAATCATCTCAAGGCTTGATGATTTAGAATCCAGTATTAGCAATGTGGAATCTGAGGTTAGCGATGCTCAATCAACGGCTGATAGCGCAGAATCCGAGGCAAGCGATGCTAAGAGGGAGATCGACGATCTAAAGTTCCAATTAAGTTTAAAGCATATACAGATTTATTAAGGAAAGAATTAGATTCGATAAGCAGAGAAAGTGAATGGGCTACTGCGGAGATCGGGAATGGAAATAGTAATTGATGCCTTCGAAGAGAGTATTAGAGAAGACATAAGGCACGGTTTAGAGGAATTTATTGCTTTCATATCGAGTCGTATCGGGCTCGATTTAGAGTCTCTAGAGTATTTTGTTGTGCCCAAGAATTTTGGTAATGAGGTTATAACCTGGCAAGAAAAGCTGGGCTTACCTACAGGCTATACTAAGACCAGCGTAGTAGAAGCTGGCGGAAAGCTTTTGACTTATCGAAAAGATAATATGTTAAAAATGACAATGCTAATTGATTCAAGTATAATCGGTAGCTTCTTTAACGATGAGCTACTACGGCAAATAGGTGCATTTTATATATGCCATGAGTTATGTCATGTTCACGACGGTTCTCAGGTTGCTAATATGCTTGGCGTTGATTTTATTCTAAAGAAAGAAACTAGCAGCCCTGCCGAACTCCTAAGGATTTATGCTGAAGGAATCTGGACCGAGTATTATGCTAGCCGCTTATCAGCCGCCACAATCACCTTGCCACTAGAAGAGGAGGTTGTTCAGGAGGTTCTTCTATTTCCAACACTGATGAATGTTATCGAGGAGGTAGAGGCGAAGGCTCAAGAGCATATTGCCAAATATCGATGGCATGCTGATATTGGCCGATTATTTGAGGAGTTTAAGGAGCTCGGACCCTATCTCCTCAAGATAGCAAGTAGAACCTACGGTCACTTAGATGGTCTATCGATACCTGAGCTTTTAGATTCGATAGCCTCATGCATCAGCGATACTTATTTTAGCAATATTTGGGGTAGCTTAGGGCTAGAGCTACAAAAGCAATTTGATAACTACCCCAATTGGAGCAGCGTAGAGACGCTAGATGGCTTAGCCAATATTATAGTAAAGACCTGGAATGCATTAGGTATCTATCCAGATATGAGCCCTTCTACATTTGAAAACGGTATATATGTAGATGTGCCATGGCCTAATGATTAGACTTGTAAAAAGCCGTTCGTCTAGCTTTCTGATACTTAGCACAACCCTCGCAATATGAAACCTCCCCTTTCCTAATCCCAGCTGTCACTCTGGTAGAGGCTCTCCACATTGAGGGCATTGTATTGATGAGATAAAGGAATAGCCCTTAGCCCCTAATTATTTGCACTTATCCTGCACTTATGAGAAGCCAAAAAGCCCCTCAAAACTATAAAACATCATAAAGCGTTATTTCCCATAATGCCTGGTAGTGAGGTAAATTATAAAGAACCATAAAACATTATAGAACGTTCTTACCGTTCTACGAATCAGAAGGTCGGGGGTTCGAATCCCTCCGGGCACGCAAGACCCTAGCATGTTAATAGACATTCGTACCACAAAGCACGGCACCATGCTTATCTTGAGCCACGATCATCGATATCTACCGGTTCTGTTGTGCCCTCTGCTAGTAGCTCTATATATCTCCTATATGCAAATCGGCGATACCTTTGTTGCCCTGTAATTTCAGTTAAGATATCAGCCTTTATAAATCTTGCGGCTAAGCTATTGCTGTTGGTATACTTACATTGAGCATTTCAGCTATATCCCTGCTTGTAACCACAGGATTAGCGTATAATTTATCAAGCAGGTTCAAGGCTGATGCTGATGCATTCAAGTGGGTTATAATGAGTTCTCGGTGTTCATTTTGTAGGGCGATTATTCCTCGAGCAGTATCTGTTGCATGTCTGGATACCTCCCAAATACCTTTTAGAAAGAACTTTAGCCACCCTTCCCAATCGCCTGAATCCCTAATGGCCATTAACCGGTCGTAATATTCAGCACGATGTCTTTTTAAATAGTAGCTTAGATATAGCAAGGGATTCTTCAATATCTCTTGCTGGCATAGTAGAAATGCTATTAAAAGCCTGCCGATTCTTCCATTACCATCTAAGAACAGGTGAATTGTCTCGAATTGCGCATGGATAAGTCCGCATTTTACTAATGCTGGCAGGTTTATGTCCTCGTCATAAAGAAACTTTTCCAAATCAGCAAGCGCATCTAGCATATCAGCAGGTGACGGTGGAACAAAGGTAGCATTCTCGAGTGTGCCGCCGGCAAATCCAATCCAATTCTGGCTTCTTCTAAACTCACCGGGTTCACGCTCGCCACCTCTAACACCTTTAAGAAGAACAGCATGTATTTCCCGGATAAGCCGTAGTGATAGCGGTAGGCTCTTAATCCTTTCCAGACCATAATCCATAGCAGCAACATAGTTTACAACTTCTTTGATATCACCTTGGGGCCGACCGGTAGCATCTTTTGCTTTATACTCTAGTATATCTATGAGAGATACCTGTGTTCCTTCGATCTGTGAACTAAGAACGGCCTCTTTCTCTACATACATGGCTACAAAGAGGTCTGGATCGGGTAATAGCTCAGCAGCACCATCAAGCCTGCCGATTGCACGATCAGCTTTTGACAAAAGCGATATAAGTTCTTCATCAAAAACAATAGGCGGTTCAGGTGGTAACAGCTTGGGGATGAACGCCCGATAGCCGGTTGGCTGCATGGCGTAGTTTCCTGCTCGGTTTCTATTCTTTTCTAGAAACGCCATCTAACCACACCTCACATAAGTTAAAAATATGGCATTAATTTTTAACTTATATCGTTAAAGTTTAAAATAAGTTAAGCAGAATTTACCTAACAGTTCAAAAATTCTCCCCAATTTAAAAATCTGGTTACAGGGTTAACTTAAATTTAGCCTAGATCAAGCGATTACATATCATAATCTTGCATTCACACGGCAGGGACCACTGGGAGAGGGCAAAGTTTCGGGTAATAGCTGGTGGCGTTAAAAAGGTTGAGAATATAAAGATAGGTATCCAAGGAGAAGAGATCTACGTTGAAGCAGATATTTGGGATGGACCAAATTTTTGACTACAGGATTATAATTAATAAGGACCATACCCATACTAGTAAAGCTGGCCGACACTATACATTTACGCTCACATTTACGCTCATTAAAAAAGAAGGTAAGTGGAAGATTATCAGTCAATCTTCTGCTTACTTGCCAGGTCAAGGGCCCTAAAAGGGTCGAAGATCGTTCCGTCCACGGAGCCCTGGTAGAAATGCTGGAGTTTTTTCTTATTAGAGCTTGCTGTGGCCTGTGAATCTGTAATATGCAAGCAACGTCCCCGCTCCCTCAACAATAGATAAGGTGATTAAGAAAATCAACCCGATCTTAAGAGGATGGGTCAACTACT
>JACUUO010000007.1 GCA_014859275.1 Actinomycetota bacterium
TTGGTGCTTATGAGTTTGGCAGCAGTAAGGCTCCTGGAGCTGGAACTAACCCAGGCACTGGAACTAACCCGGGCACTGGGAATAACCCGGATGCTGGGAATAACCCGGATGCTGGGGGAGACTCAGGCATTGGCACGGACCCAGATACTAATCCTGGTGCAATTCCTCCATCCTCATCTCCATCGCCTAATTATAGCCAAGAGCGCTATGAGCCAGATGATTTAGATGTGGTGGGGGTAAGTGATGATTCCATTACAATACGGTGGAATAAGCCGGCAAGCGGCTCACCAGCTTACTATAAGATTTATGCTTCCGATAAATTAGATAACGGTAGTGAAACCTATGTAACGAGCGTACCAGGTTCACAAACTAGTTTTACTCACTCAAGGCTAGCTAAGTACACGAGAAAATGGTATAAGGCGAAAGCGGTATATCAAGATGGCGAATCAACGTTCTCTGATGTAGCTATGGGGCAGACTGGTACTACCAGGTATCAAGAAAACCATGCTAATGTGAAGGCGGTCGGTAACTGGATTCGGGTTAACGAGGACGATGCGGCTGGCATGTATTTTCTTCAATCTCGTTCATCCGGTGATTATCTGGATATTACCTTCACAGGCACTAATTTTGCCTTAGTGAACTTCGGCGGCCCAGGAGGCGGTATCGCCAAGATATTTATTGATGGGAAAGCGATTACTGATGGTAACGCCCTTAATGGCGCAGGGGTGGATATGTATGCAGCTAGCTGGCAGCGCCAAAACATTATATATGAGAAGGCTGGTTTAACCGATACACAACATACCGTACGAATTCAGGTATCCGGGCAGAAGAATGCAAGCTCAAGTAATTACCAAGTTACTCTTGATGCAATTGACTTTTACACAGATTCTTTATCGATTCCTATGCCGCCGGAGCTTAGCAGTTCTAATCAGGTTAGCGTTGTATATCCGGCCGGTCTTAATATAGTTGCCGCGCCATCTGGAGATAATATACAGGCCGATATCATCTGGGATTACAATACTTCTAACAGCAGCTTCAGCGTTGTAGATTCAATTGGCTTAGGAAAAGGCTACTGGGCTTACTACAAGGAGAGCCGCACGGTTGACATGCAATTTGAAAATCGTGCAAGCTTTGACGTATCGCTTGTACCTGGCTGGAATGTAATCGGTAACCCCTTCGCAAGAGAGGCTAAATTGCCGGAAGGTATCAGCGGGTACGCATATAATACAGGGCTCGGCGCGTTTAAAAAAACAACGACCATTCCTGTAGGCTATGGCATCTGGATATATGCCACTTCGGCAAAGACGATAACTTTAAATTAGAATAAGAGAATATCAAAACAATAAAGGCGGTGTGCAGATACCGCCTTTATTGTTTTTAATAGCACTAGCTTCGTTCAAAGGTATTAATATTACTGGGTCTATAGGTATGGGTTGCATCGAAAGCTTTTACGCCACGTTATACAGAGCTTCCCTGACAACCTCTTTTTTAATTTTTTGTTCAGGTGCCGGTTTTGAGCAGATATATAAATCCTCTTCTTTTAATAGACCATATTTTTGTGTAGTGGAATCGTCAAATTCTTTCGTAAAGCTATAGGTCTTAATAGAGAATCCAGCCTTCTCAAGCCTATCTTTATAATCTTTAGCATAGATTCTAACATGGTCACTCTGTCCAAACATCTTTTCTCTCTCTTCCGGTGATGTAATAGCTGGATCTTCATAGGTCTTATTGAGTGATAGTGAAATAGGAACTTGCAGAATCGCCCAACCCCCAGGCTTTAGCACTCTATATAGCTCCGACATTGCTTTACGATCATTTGGAATGTGCTCCAAGACGTGGTTGCAGATAATAACATCAAACAAGTTATCCGCATGCTTAATATCCGTGATATCCATTTTGATCATTGCTCGTGGAGAGTTAAGATCGGCACTTAGATAATCTATGTTGCGATATGTCGTAAGAACTCGGGATAAGCTCTTTTCTGGCGCAATGTGGAGTAATTTAAGGTTCTCATGGAATAGGTTGGTATTATCCCTGAGATACAGGTATATAAGGCGTTCTCTCTCGGAAGAATGACAACGGGGGCATAACGTATTTAAGCGGTAACCCGCACCCACAATATCCTTTTCTTTCAATACCGGAAGATCTAGCCCATTGGGTAGAAATTTTCTAAAACTACTCCCACAAAGCGGACACTCAAATTCAGTGCCAATGTATGGGAGGAACAGAAAGAAGAACCTGCAATTATCATTTATACTGGCGAGTTGGAAGCGGTATTTTTCCGGGATGATCCTTTTGATTAGCGATTTAACTTTTCGTTTCACACTGCATCTCTCCTGTCCAGGGCCTTAAAGCCCCATGGTGATTTTTCAGCTATAGGCATGACCAATCTCCTTTTCGGGGTCTCAATGCCCCAGACTTAGATCCAGTCAATAGCCTATCTACTTTAGGTAGCCTTAACTATACATACGCGATAACTAGCCTATTTCTTAGGCAGATCGGGATGCCCTGATATCCGTGCTTCAATGCTTCTTTTCTTATCCCGGGCGTTGCCACCTCTTTTATCAAAGCCTATTTGCTGCCACTCAACGATATCTACCATCTGCTTGCCAAACCCGGCGATATGATCAGACCCCGCCTTACTTAATAGGTTTTGTTCGCTCGAAAACCCGGCTATGCTATCCTCGTTGATCCCGTAAGAGGCCCAGCCATTTCCCTCGCCAGCTTCAAAAATAATATTGCCGGTGGACTGGCAATCCGTGCTCTGCTTGTGGATATATAAGCCAGCATAACGCGGGCGGTAAATTAAATTATCGATAATTTTTGTGCCTGGGCTTGCCTTAATATTTATGCCGTTGTTATTGCTCTTGTAGATAGTATTACCAACAATGCGAACGCCGCGGTAATTCTCAAGCATGATTGGCATGTTGTGGATACGGTAGAAGGTGTTGCGAGCAATGAGTACCAAGCCATTGACGTCATCCTCATGTTGAAAGAGCTGGATGCCATCGATATGTGCCGTGGGGTTCGTTGAGTGGAGCTGGTCATGGATGATATTGTTCTCAATTACCCCGCTGTAATCCCCAAAATAAATGCCATCCTCATCAAGGTTGCGATAGCTCTCATTACTCTTCAAAACGGTATCGATGCCACGTATCGTGCGAATGCCATCTTTTCCGTTATCATGTGTTATGCAACCGATAGCGGTTTTCTTCGATCCACCGGCAAAGTAGATGCCATGACCGCCATTACTATATATAATGCAATTTAAAATCTGGATGCTGCTCTGTTCTTCCTTCAGCATAGCTTCAGCACCGTTTCCGGTAAATCCAGTAACAGTAAAGCCTCGCACTGTAGTATAGCTTCTATTGCTTAAGTCTATGCCTTTTTCCAGCTTTCCCTGCCCATCAAGTATAACCTTATGCCCAGGGTAGGCTGCGAACTCTAATGGCGCATCTGGCTTGCCTGAATGCTGAGGTTTCAGCGCCTCATGATAGGTGCCTTGTTTAACGATTACAATAGTGCCTTTACTGATAGGTTCGGTTTTTGATGCCCGGGTTAGGGTCTTCCAGGGATTCTCTTGTATGCCCGGGTTCTCGTCGTTACCTCGTTTTCCATCGACAAAGAAATAGGTTTTATTGCTATCAAGCCTTAACTTAGGTTTGGTTCTCTCCGGTTGCCTGGTCTTATCCGGTTCCTCCTGCAAAAATAGGTAGCCCACACCACGTATTGCGCTTATCGTAATGGCAAGTACAGCGATTACCGTGAGGACTATTTTGACCCATTTTTGCATAGTGACCTCCAGATATTTTTTCTGTATATTCCCCCGAGTAAGGATAGTAAACTGTATAGGGGCTTTTCATGAGCGGGCACCTTTTTCATGACCTAACTGGATGTTTCAATCGATAGCAATAGTCCATAATTGTTCATGTAGGATGTTCGTATTTACTTAACAGGCATAAGTTTAGGCGGATTATGTAGGTTAACAATGTATTTGGTTGTTTCGGAATGGAACCACTTATTAAGAGAGGGTTACTAACACGCAAAGAGGTTATTTTCCGGTAATTACAATGTTTTGTTTTATATAAATAGAGTTTTTGGGGATATATTACCGGAGAATATGCTAGCAGCATTTAAGCAACCATTTATAAAGGCACAGATCTTGAATTTTTGCTAGCTAGCAAAAGACGCCATGAGTTTTTATCCTAGTAGCTCTAGGTAGTAACCATTAAAGGCTTTGAAACAGTGTTAGCTGAAAAATGGTTCGAACTATTCTTCTGAAGAATTATTGAAAATCTGAAGAGGCCCGTTCTTAACCGATGAAATGGGATTTTTGAACGAGCACGATCGGAAAGAGGATTGCGCGGATGGCAAAAGCGGGCGAAGGCCCTGGTCCAGCAGAAAGATTCATTATATCGGTTATAAGTTCATTCTATTTTGATAAAGAATTTAGTTGGGTTAGCAACGATACTTACTGGGAAGAAGTACTGGCTAAGGCCTACCGACATGGCGTAGCTCCCCTTCTCTATTTCGCATTTAAGTGCGATCCTAAGTTTGCTGCACCAGATTGGGTAGTCAGGCATTTAAAAAACGAATATATTGCCTCATTTCTTCAACAGGCTCGTTATCAAACCGAACTTGAAAAGCTATTAACGCACCTTGAGGATAAGGGGGTTGAAGTTATCCCAATGAAGGGGACGGTGTTGTCCAGACTCATCTATCCGGACCCGGCCCTTAGGCCCTATGGTGATATCGACCTGCTATTTAAGGAGAAGGATTGGGGCGTAATCCGAGCATTCCTGCTTGAATTAGGGTTTACCCCAGGCAAGGATTTTGAAGTTCTGCCACCGAAACTTACAGATGGGGTGGTTTTCGATCACGACCTTGCTTTTTATAGAGCAGATGGATTAGAGATGGAATTAAAACTGGACCCATTTGACTTAGGAATAGGTTCAAGCATTATAAATGAAATTTGGGACAAGTCCGTTGTGTACGATTTTGGCTCCTTTAGATGCCGTTCGTTCTCTCCTGAGCATCAATTGCTTCAGCTTTTAATACACCTTAATCGTCACGGCTTTAAGCAAATCAGGTGGTTTATCGACATTGCGTTTATCTTAAAGAACGAACAGAAACTGGATTGGGAATTATTTGCCCGCTCTGCGCGAAGAGACGGCATTCATGCGCCTGTTTATTTTAGCTTGATATATGTATGCAAGCTATTTGATATAAGACTAAGTGAGGAAATACTAAATAAATTAAAGCCCGGCTATATCAAGCGTATGGTATGGCATTTATTCTGGCCAGAGAGAGATATCGCTGCATTTAACGGCCTTCATGAGGGAGTTCTAGTCTTTCCAATGAAAGTGTTTTCGAAATGGTTTATTCCCAACATTCTGCTAACCGGTAGGACGGTACATAAACTCGGTTACTTTCTCCGCAGGGTGTTTCCGCCAAGCGATTTTATGGAACGCAAATACTCAAACGGGATAAAAAGATCGTATGCTTACTATATGGCTAAGCGATATGGAAGCCTATTTAAGCTCTCTAGTAGGACAAAAACAAAGGCATAGTATTTTAATCGAAAGGTAGCCAATGAAAACTAGGAGAGGCATTCTTGTTATTCTACAAAACGGGCCGATTGAAGATGACCTGCGCGTCCAACGAGAAATCGTCGCACTAAGGGATTCAAATTACCAAGTATCTGTAATTTGTCCAGACGTTGATTGTGACAAAAGCAAGCTTGATATTGATGGGATCCATTTTTTTAGATACCCACCGCCTAACCCTGGTAATGATTTTAAGTCTTATGTAGGCGAGTACCTTTACTCTTGGATTCAAACCACTAAGCTATCTATTAAGGTTTATAAAGAGGTTGGATTTGACGCTATTCATGCATGTAATCCGCCTGATATCTTCTTTCCTTTGGGGATCTTTTATAAAGCATTTCGGAGAAAATTTGTTTTTGATCAGCATGACCTTAGTCCAGAGATGTATTTATCGCGCTTCTCCAATACTGATCCCAAGCTTTATAAAGCTCTACGCTTGTTTGAGTATTTAACCTATAAAATAGCGAACATGGTTATTGTTACCAATGATTCCTATAAAAGCATTGCCTCTCAAAGGGGCAAAATTTCGGAAGAACACATATATGTGGTTAGAAACGGCCCTTATCTTAGATTTTCTAAACCAGCGGCATTTAACCCCGAATTGAAAATGGGCCATAAGTTTTTAATTTGTTGCATGGGCCAGATAGCTCCGCAGGATGGCGTAGATTACTTAATCAGAGCGGCAGATTACTTAATCAATCAAAAAGGAAGGAAAGATACCTGTTTCGCTCTTGTAGGCGATGGTAGCTCAGTTGAAGAGCTGAAGAAAATGACAGAAGAGATGTCAATTGCAGAACATATCGTTTTTACAGGGTGGATTAGAGATCGTGAACTGCTACGCAGCTACCTGGCGACCGCAGATATCTGCGTTTCACCCGAGCCGAAAAGCACTTTTAATGAACATTCAACTTTCATAAAGGTCTTGGACTATATGTCGGCTGGAAAGCCAATTATAGCCTTTGATCTACCAGAGACCAGGTTCTCTGCAGGGGAAGCCGCGCTATATGCAGAACCGAATAGCGAAATTGATCTGGCAGATAAGATCGATGCTTTGCTGTCAAACGAAGAACTAAGGCACAGTATGGGCAAGTATGGCCAGAAAAGGGTTGAGTCAATGCTTTTATGGGAACATTCAAAGCCAAATCTGATAAAGGCGTATGATAATTTATTTATGAAAGGAAAAACGGTAAAAGTCGGAACATAGGGTGACTTCCTCAGTGAGGCAATAGGGTGCTACCAAGATCGCTTTGAAGAATTTTAAAGGATATGGGATCTGCCTTGCCGCTTAACAAGTTGCGGGTGTTTTTTCTAAAGCTCTCTGGCCATATAGTTGGCGAGGATGTCTGGATAGGAAAAGGGCTGCTAATCTAAGCAATTCGGTACACGATCGGCCTTTGCGATTACCACAAAGCTAGTGCCCGGCATCCTAAGCTAATTCTGAGGGAGCGAGTGGCGACCGAAGAATCTCAAACACCAGCTTTAGCTCAAGATGCGAAATTCTAGAAAATACAAGCTATTAGCAAACTAGGGGGTTATATGCGATACGGAAAAGTTCTTATAGTAAATCCTGAGTCTCACGGAGAGTGGAAGGGCATAAGACCTCATATCGGCCTCGGCTACTTGACCCAGGCGCTACAAGATAGGGGCATTGAGTACGATTACCTAGACATGAACCTGGGCCATGGCTATAGGCAACTTCAAGAAAAGATCGATAAGTTTAAACCGGATTTAGTCGGCATAAGCCTTCTCTCCATGGAATACAAGAAATTTTATCGCCTGATCGCCCAAATTAAATCAGGCAACCCCAGTATCCCGATAGTTGCTGGCGGCCCCCATGTCACCATTCTTAAAGAAAGAGTTCTTGAGGATTGCCCAGCGCTGGATTATGGAGTTGTTTTCGAGGGAGAGGACGCTCTCTTTGAGCTTTGCCGCGGAGACGAATTAGGCGATATTAAGAACCTGATTTACCGGGCCGATGGGACGATTATACAAAACGAGCAGCGCGAGTTTAAGATGAATCTGGACGAGCTATCGTTTCCCCGTTATGAGAAGTTCGAGCTAGAAAAATACGTTCCTGAGATTGATATATATTCAAGCAGGGGGTGCCCTCATGAGTGTATTTTTTGCCCTAACCGCTTGATAAGCCCCGTTTATAGGGCCAGAAGCCCGCAGCATGTTGTCGACGAGATGGAATACTGGTACGAGAGGGGTCACCGGCAGTTTAATTTTGACGATGATAATTTCAATTACGTGAAAAGCAGGGTTTACGCAATATGCGACGAGATCGAGCGACGCGGTCTAAAGAATCTCTTCTTGAGATGCTCAAATGGGATACGTGCCGACCGAGTAGATAAAGATATGCTCATCCGCATGAAAGAAGTCGGTTTTAAGTATATAGCCTTCGGCGCCGATGCCGGCAACAACCGCATGCTGGAGATAGTCAAGAAAGGGGAGACGATTGAGGACATCGAGCGGGCTGTCAAGGACGCCTGCGAGCTTGGTTATGACACGAAGCTTCTCTTCGTGGTCGGGACGCCCCAGGAGACCTGGGAAGACGTTGAAGACAAGGTAAGGCTTAGCAGGAAATATCCGGTTAAGGACGTCCATTTCTACAACATAATACCTTACCCTGGGACCGAGCTTTTTGACTGGATAAAAGAGAATGGATATTTCTTACGGGGACCCGCTGATTACCTGAATGATGTATCTGTTCTTGAGAACACGCCGGTCTTTGAGACGCCCGAGTTGCCCGCTGAGACCAGAATTAAGCTGTTTAAATATTTGGGAAAAGTTCAAAAAGAAGTTCACCGCAATGCGATCGCCGATATATTTAGCGATTATGGTATGGCCGGTAAAATTGCGGGCAGGGTTTTATCAAATAAATATTTCAAGCAAATGTTCTATCAAAACTTTGCGGTGAGAAGAATTGCTGAAAGAATTAGATACAAAAAGGCTGTCGAGGCGAGCGGGAAAGATGCAGCTTAAGCAGTATTTATGAGACAGTAACAATGCAAAGAAGCGGAAGTTCTTCGGCCTGTATCACGATCAAGAATTACCCGAACGAACGACCCATTATAAACGGAAGCAATTCATGCCCAACGGCATTTAATTTTAACAACCATAGCTAAATTCATGTGAAGGCTTTGAACTTACCAATCATGGCAACAACAGCGTTTCTGACTGAATACATAAAATCCTAGCAAAGGCATACGATGCTTCCAGTAATACCGCTTTTGCTGAATTTACGGTTAACGTTAAGAGCCTTGAGGCCCTTTGTAGATAAACTAAATCCAGTGAATTACTTTTCGGCTGAACTGTTATAGTTTCATCTACACTGGGTAGCTAATATACAGTCATCTCTATCTAACGAGAGCACGGCAAAAGGAAGTAGGCATGGAACAGTTTCGTATAATAGCGTGGCCAGCCTTTAGGGATCGCTCATCTAATCCATATAATTGGCTCCTTTATAGCCATATGGAAGACGAAGCTGTACAAGTAGAGGAGTTTTCGGTTAGCCGGTTATTGTGTAAACAGTATATCGCCTGGCATATTCATTGGCCTGATGCGCCGTTCGGTAAGCCACAACGCGGCAGGATGTTACTTGATGCTGCTGGTTTGATCTGCCTCCTGTGCATTGCGAAAATGAAAGGGATTAAAATTGTATGGACTGTACACAATCTAAGGGCGCATGAAAGGTTTTATCCATTACTAGAGCATTGGTTTTGGATAATTTTTATGCGATTCCTTGATGGTTATATTAGCTTGAGCGAAACTGGTCAGCGATTAGCATTAGAACATTTCCCTAAGTTGCGGCGGATCCCAGGTCTTGTTATACCTCACGGACATTATCGCGATGTGTACCCAGCCCATATGACGCAAGAAGAAGCCCGCTGCCAACTAGGCATATCACCTAAAGCTCGAGTAATTGCATTTATAGGCTATATACGACCTTACAAGAACGTACCTAAGTTGGTTAGGGTTTTTCGTAATATGGTCGATCCTGAAGCGGTACTTCTAATTGCAGGCAAACCAGGCTTACCAGAGCTTGCTTTAGAGATAGAAACCATAGCAAGCGAGGATCAACGCGTAAAGTTATTTCTAAACCTTATCCCAGAAGATGATATGCAACTATATTTGCAGACCGCCAATCTAGTGGTCCTTCCATATGAAGATATTCTTAATTCTGGTGGTGCTCTATTAGCTCTTTCGTTTGACCGCCCAGTGTTAGTACCCAGGAAGGGCTCTATGAGAGAGCTACAGGCATTTGTCGGAGAAGAGTGGGTTAAAACCTACATAGGTGAGCTTACTCCAGAAATAATTCAGGATGCGCTGGAGTGGTCACTAAGCTCTACGCGACCGAAGCGAGTTCCGCTCGACAAGCTAGACTGGGGTAATCTAGCCAATATGACGCTGGCGGCATATAAAGAAATATGCCAACATAAAGGTTTAGGGAAAATATCATTAAAAAGAGAGGTGGCTGATTGAATCAGCCACCCCCTAAATAATTACAATTATCTGTGAAGTATCAGCACCTGTTGATTTGATACGTAAATCCAGGCGCCGTTTCCCTTCGGAATAATGTTTGTTGTTTCGTAGCTGCGAGTCTCAGGGTTATATATATAGGCTGTATATCCTTGCGGTAAAGCAACATCGCGATCAAAGGGATTGCTGACCATATTCCAGCCAGATTCAAGATTTATGTCAAACTTGTCAATGACATTAAATGTCAGTGAAACTGTTGTTGGCTGGCCGAAATGAGCCCAGTAACCTTCGCCAGTGGTTGGGGAGTCTACTTTTTTGTAACCGCCGGTTTTCGGATCATAGCTGCCGAAAAGATTGGTGCTTATGTCATTTCCGGTTGGCACTGCGACCAGATTCCATCCAGCGGGATAGGTGACCGATATACTTACTACATTAGAGCCTTTTAGCTCTATGCTGTCACTTGTCTCATAAACGTTAACTCCGTCTGAGAACTGGCCTTTGACCGTTTTTACGCCTAGCCCGCCTGTAAGTGTCAGGGTTTTGCTGGTTGCATAATCTTCCCACGCAGTCCAGGTTGATCCACCATCGACTGAGAATCTCATTTTGGCAGCCCCGGTTATTGAATTTGTCACGGTAACATTAGTTTCGGTTGTGCTTTCAGCTCCCGAGTTTATAGTGATAGTGCCGCTAGGCGCAATGTTATCAACCTTCACTACAACGAAAGCAGTATCTTCAATATTGCCGCTAGTATCTGTTCCACGAGCTTTTATCTTATACACAACACTATCACTTGGAGCTATTTTCCAGCTATAGCTCCAGGTTAAAGTCTTAGTGCCTGCACCTGATATGACAGTGGTCGGAAGCCAGGTTTCCGAAGTTGACCAACCACTGCCGGTCCAGTAAACACCATCTTCTCTTTGTACGGCAACCTCGACTTTGCTGACCTCAACGTCATCTGTCGTTGTTCCTTTGATTAGTTTCTCACTACCGCTAAGAGTTTCAGTTCCAGTTGGATCGGTAATTGTTGTAACCGGAGGAGTCGTATCTTGCGGAGGAGTCGGTATATCAGCCGCATTCTTTACATTAATCGTAATCTCGGCCGGAGCGGTGTTGCCGGAAGTATCGTATGCCTTCGCAAGAATTTTGTGTGCCCCATCTGGGATGGTTGTGCTATCCCAGGTGTACTCATATGGGCTAGCGGATACGGTTTTCTTAAGAGCACCGTCTATATAGAACTCGACTTTTTGGATGCCCTTATCGTCGGTTGCTGAAGCTTTAATATATACATTTCCACTAACCGTTGCATTGTTGGCGGGCTCAGTAATAGCCACCTTTGGCGGAGTTATATCCTGTGGCGCTTCTTGTCCGTAAACCTCAAACTCATACACGCCAAACCCATAGGGGGTGTCGCTTTTTGCAGTTACGTCAAGCCTTATATATCTACCGGTAGTGTTTTCTGGTATAGCAATTTCTTCCGTGCTTCCCTTGCCTGTCGTGGTGGAATACACCTGCTTCCAATTAACAGCGTCACTTGAAACGCTTACCTTATAGGCACTTGGGTAGGCGTGGGAGTCCGATATCATGCGGACTTTATTCAGATCGTAGGTTTTGCCCAGATCGACGTAGAACCACTGGGGCAGACCTTGGGATGCCGAGACGGCCCAGTAGGTTGTTTTATCACCGTCAACCGCTTTGGTAGGTTCACGTGTTTCCCTTGAGAAGGCCGAGGAATACGCTGGCTTATTTAAAGCTAGATTCGGCTGAGTTGGTGCAGGAGCCGTGTTACTAGCACCGTACTCATAAGCACCGATGTCAATTATCTTGTTTACTATTCTGGCTTTACCATCCATATCTGTAGCAGGATACGATAGTTTATTGTCAGTGTTTTGATACCCCTTATCTATTGCAGGGCTTCCTGCTTTCAAGCGATAATCCCTGACAGACGGGTTAACAAATATAGCATTCAAGTCACCGCCTTTGATATTGTTGCCTTCTTGAAAATCCGGATTACCGCCATCACCATTTATTACTGCTGCACTGGTGCTTGTACCCAAAACAATATTGTTAAAGATACGCACTGATTGAGCCAATCTCTTATCTCCTTCAGGCCATCTGGAAACTACAAGACCACCTTTGCCCTCCGTATCAACAACCGTGTTATTGAATACATGGGTATAATCAGTACCCTGTAAACGTAAGGCAACGCCGTATTGATAGGTAGTGCCACCATAGAATATGTTGTTATATAGCCTAAAGCCACCAGCTCCAGCTAGTATAACCTGGTGGTGACCTGCTCTGCCAAAAAGATTATTGCGGATAATGATGTTAAGATTTCCCTGCCATGTGCCGCTTGACATTTGAATGTTGTCAACATGGTCGCCATCTATTGGCGTATTGTTGTAGATGTGGTTATTCTCAACAATAAGGTTGGACATTTTCCCTGCAAAGTAAATACCATCCCTATTTAACCCAAAGATTTCATTCCCCTTAATTAGGGTATTTGACGTATTAGTTAGTAGAATACCCCTACCAGGGGTATCAGTAATGCGATTATTTAGTATTTTATGTCCTGTGCCAGAGCCTCCGCTCCATGCACCTGAAATACCAGTTCCGGAGCTGCCCCTTTGGGTGCGGTGAATATAATTGCCGACTATTTCGATGTCTGTAGCGGAAGATCCTCCCAGCCACAAGGCGCTGCTGCTGCCCACGTAATTGGTAATTTCAAACCCTTCAAACCTGATATGGCTTTTACTGTTAAAATCGATAGCCCTGCTTAACATGCCGTTGCCGTTCAGGACAGGTTTTTCGTTTGGATAATTTTTCACCACTAATCTAGCGGTAGAAGTACCACTGTTCTGGAAAGTGATTGATTCAACATACGTGCCAGCTCTTACTAAAACAGTGTCTCCTGCCTGGGCGACATTTACACCCTTTTGAATGGTTCTAAAGGGCGAGGATAGAGTTCCTGGGTTGAGATCGTTTCCAGATGGGGATACGTAGTAGGTATTTCCTGCTGCTAACGCCAGATGATTAGTCGGATTAAAGCTGATTATAGGCATTGTTAGCTGTGTGATTAGAGCCATCGCAATGGCTAATGCAAGCACCTTAGCGTTTATTTTTCTTAGTGTATGTTTTGACTTTTTTCTTAATGCATGTTCTGGCTTATAGCTAAAAATTCTCATCACCTTCCCAAATAAGTGTCCTGGTTTTTCTAGTAGTCTCACTTCTGGCATAGCAATGCTCCTATCCTTGCTTGAAACTACCTGCACTAATAGTGCAGTTTTTGAATGCTAGATTTGATCTTTAATTTAGCTCTTGGCTAGCTTAGATGTATTACCCATACACCTTACCATAGGGGTTATTGATGTCAACGACGAGTGCTTGTTGTATAAGGGATATTTTAGCTTGATTATTACTGTACTATCTGTAAAGGTTCTATCGCTTTTCAACTGAGAGCTATTTCTACATACAACCGTGGGATACAAGAGGGTAATTTTATGCAAACGATTTATAGCAGACTCATCATTTAATCCTCCTTCAGTGTCTTAACGGTCACATTACATGCATTTAGTTTTTAAAGTATCTGTTATTTAACAGGCCATTCTTAACATAAAAGTAGTTCTGTCTTGATGATCTTGATATCGGGTTATGGAATAGTCTAACACCTTGTATTCTATTTTACAAGTATTAATTACCTAGACTACCAAATTGTAATATAGATAACTATTGCTATATTAATGATACCTAGGCATGCGCTAGTTACTAAAATTGCCCAAAAAAAGTGAGGCAAAAATCTCGATAGGCTCACGAGTAAAGGGGCAAATGAATAGACTAATCCCAGAAACGAGCCTCATTTTACTTAACATTTACACGCTGCTACTACACCATCGCATAGTTTGGTTTTAACAATTGCTGGTTTTGGTATAAAGTGCTAAGGAAATTAAATTGAGCATAGACTTGCAACCTTGCTAGTCGGTCGAAAATGATTTCGGCACGGAAAAGTTAGCACTTCCAATTTAATGAATCTCTAACTTTATTGCTAAAGGACTAATTAACTTTTTATACTACATACGGTCAATAGATCAAATAAGCGCTATTAGATATACCTAATGCAGGAAATCACTAGTCAAGCATAAAAGCATTAAAGTCTTAAAGGAAAAAACAGTCTTCTAAAAATGTAAATAGGATTTAGGATGCGAGGTAGAATTGGAAGAAAAATTTGAACTACTTCAGTTTATAAAGATAATTAAAGAGCGAAGGATAATAATTATTCTTGGCACGCTCATTTGCCTTTTTCTTGCAAAAGTGGCTACCGATTATACATCGCCCGTTTATGAATCATCTGTGCAAATGATGGTATCTCAAGGTCAGGTTACCTCACAGACTCAGCCATTGATCGAATCATATCAGGCGACACTTTTAAGTGAGCGATTAACGGCGACTTTTAGCCAGATGTTAGCTAGCAGGACTCTTGCTGAAAGAGTGATTGAAAAGCTTGATCTGGCTTTAGCCCCGGAGAACTTACAGAAGAGAATAAGGGCTGAAGCGGTAAAAGAAACTCAGCTTATACGGTTTACTATTACCGACGCCAACCCAAATTTCACCAAGAAGCTAGCCGACACCTATGCTTCCGAGTTTGTCAAAATGACGGACGAAGTTATACCCTCATCAGCATTAATAAATGTGCGGGTGGTTGATCAAGCAGCAGTACCGCGTTTGCCGGTGTGGCCGAAGCCACTGTCGAATTTGATCCAGGCCTTTCTGATAGGCCTTGTGCTAAGCACTGGTTTTGCATTTATTTTAAGTATGCTTGATGTGACTATAAAAGAAACAGAAGATGTAGAGAAGCTTGTAAGCTTACCGTCATTAGGGCAAATACCAATTTCGAAGAACCCGCTTCTCTTAGGCAATCACAACCCTATTGTCGCGGAGGCTTATAGAAGCCTTAGGACCAACCTTCAGTATATTAACTTCGACCAATCAATAAAAAGCCTTATAGTTTCGAGCCCGAGTTTAAATGAAGGCAAAACTACCATTTCTTTTAATCTGGCCACTGTATTTGCACAAGCGGGTTATAACGTGCTTCTTGTTGATGGTGATCTAAGAAGTCCTAGATTAGGTAGGTTATTTAACGAGTCAGATGAACGTGGACTCTCAAACGTTTTAGTTAGTGCGGTAGAAGTTGAGTCGGCTATCCAGAAGGCAAGTGAAGATAGATTGTATTATATGAAAAGCGGACCAACTCCTCCAAATCCTGCTGATCTGTTAGGTTCTGAGCGGATGACTGAGCTTTTAGGTAAGTTAGAGGAGGATTTTAATTTAGTAATTATTGATTGCCCACCTATTCTTGCGGTAGCTGATACTCCTATTGTTGCAGTTAAGGCTGATGCTGTCCTTCTAGTGTCGAGTTTCGGAAAAACGAAAAAGGGCGAGTTGGTGTCCGCCAAGGATGCACTTAATAAAGTTGGTGCTCGCATTATAGGGTTTGTAGTAAATGGCGTGGAAGCGACTAGTAGAAGAAAATTCGATTACTATTACCGAAAATCTCACGTCAAGCAAAAGGCTGCATAAGATGATGCGGATGAATATTTTATAAACCCATTTAATGCGATTCGTCTTCTAACACCTCTTATGACTGATGATGTGGTATTTGAGTGCTTCCTGTTTGTTTAAAGCTTTTGCGGGAGCGCGATAACAGCATGGTATGAATGATCTTAATCGGCATGGGTTAGCGCAAGCGACTTTTTCAGCGTTAAAGTGGGGCTATGTTGGTACGGCTGTTAAAGTCGTAGCTCAGATGCTTATTGGCGTGGTTCTGGCACGTCTTTTAGGGCCGGAACCCTTTGGCCTGGTTGCCGTGTCTTGGATAGTGATTGGCTTGGGTGGCTTAGTTTCTGATTTTGGTTTTGGGGCGGCGCTAGTCCAACGCAAAACAATCTCTGAAGTGGAAATACGCTATGTGTTCACAATTCAAGTACTGATTGGGATTGGTTTAACTCTAATCATAGCAATTGCGGCTACTCAGATCGCACAGGTATTTAATCAACAGCAGATAATACCGGTTATGCGGGCTCTCTCGCTGATTTTCTTCATACAGGCTTTCAGTCAAACCGCAGTAAGTCTTTTAAGGAGAAATCTCGATCTCAAGGGTATTCAATTAGCACAAGTAATGTCTTATATACTTTCTTATATAATGCTAGGGATACCTTTAGCATACTTCGGTTTTGGAGTATGGAGTTTGATATTAGCTCAACTCAGCCAGAGCCTGCTATATACCGCCTTTACTTATTTGCGAGCTAGACATCCGGTCAAGCCATTATTTAGGACTTCTATCGGCCTGTTTAATTTTGGATCTAAAGTGATGGGGGCCAATATATTTAATTGGTCTATTCAGAATATGGATAACGCATTTGTAGGTAAATTTTTTGGAGTGGCTAGCCTGGGATTGTATAGCCGGACGTACACGCTCATGATTGTGCCCTTGAACAATGTTGTAACCGTGCTTCAAGGGGTGTTATTTCCCGCTTATTCCAAGGCCCAGGAAGAGACTGAGATGTTAAAGCGGGTCTACCTGGCATCCGTGGGCGTTATTGCAATGATTGTTCTGCCGCTATTTGGCAGTGTGGCTGCCATACCTCACACTGTTATTGAGGGATTGTATGGAGAAAAATGGCTGGGTGCGGTGCCGATCCTTGTTCCAATAGCTTTGGCTATGCCATTCCATGCCATAATGTCTCTAGCTGGTCCGCTTATTTGGGGCAAAGGTAAAGTCGGAAAGGAGCTAGTCGTCCAGGCGATAACAGCCGCGCTTTTCATTTCAGTGCTGCTGGTAACGTCTAAAATCTCTTTAGTAACGCTGGCATGGGGAGTGTTTGGGGTTTATGTAGTTCGATTTTTTCTTATGACGCGGGCTGTGTTAAGGCTGGTAGACGCTTCCTGGCCTAAGATGCTTATGGCTCTACGTGGAGGAGTATTGATTTTAGCCGGTACAACGTTGGCAGCGAGGGGTATGGATTCAGCTATACTATCTTATAGTATAGCTTCACCAATTCGATTATTTGGTGATGTTTCTGCTGCTGGAGTAGCGTTATGTTTAATGTTTCTGCTTTTCCCAAGGTATTTAATCACCGAAGAGATTGCCTGGCTGTTTGGTCGGTTTTCACATAAAATACCACGAATCTTTCGCTCATTTCTGTCCCGAATAAGATTGGTTGAAACCTAAAAGTTATAGCTCAAGGTTTTATGGGAATAATGATTCAGGTACTTGCAGAAGCATTTAGTAAGCCCATTAACTTACTTATCAAAACTCGAGGATGGTAACTGTTAAAAGTTTAAGCGTAGCCATAGATGCATTTAGGTTAATATCTGAGCCTTTAACAAGTGGGGCTGTATATGTATCGGAACTCACACAAGCACTTTCTGGACTACCAGAGATAAAAGAGCTATATTTGTTCGTACCCAGCAAACCGCAGGAAGATTTTACTTACGAAACCCTGCTTCAAAATAAAAAAGTAAAGTTTATATATCCAGAGACAGAGCGATTTCCAGCACAAAGATTCCGTAAGCAAGTTCACTGGATACAAGTGGAAATCCCGCGACTTATTCGCAACTTAAATACAAGCATTGACTTTTATATAGCTCCATACCATCATCCTCCAATTCTACTACCAAGAGAAATACGGATCGTCACAGTTATACATGATCTCTGTGGCCTAGGAGTTGGCTTTCCTAAAACAAAAAAGCCATTCTATCAGCATTTGCTGCTGCTTACTTTATCTAGCCTAAGATCTGATCGCTTAATACCTATTTCAGATTTTACGAAGAAGCAACTTGAGGCGCGCTTTCCATATGTCTCTAATCGCATAGCAGGCACCGTTTATAACTCTGTAACCTGCAGACTTGTGGATTCTAAACTAGCGGAGGAGGTGTGTCTAAAGTATGGGTTTAAAAAAATGGAGTATTTCTTAGGCTTAGGCATACTTAACGCCCGCAAGGGGCTTGATATCATTCTTGATTCGTATGGACTTTATGAGGCAAATGGCGGGAAGGCGGCACTTGTGCTGATTGTTGCAGGTCGCCTCCGTGCTGCCATTGAGGAGTTAATAAAAAAATTTGATCTGAGCGATGTTTTTTTGGTATCGGATATAGATTTTCTAGAGAGGGACGCGCTTTACCAATGCGCTTTAGCGCTTCTGTTTCCAAGTCGTTGTGAGGGTTTCGGCTACCCGGTAGTTGAGGCCATGCGTCAAGGTTGTCCACCGATTGCTTGGCAGGGTACCCCGGCAAAGGAGATTGTTGGTGAAACCGTGCCATTGCTTAAGTTGCTAGATCCTAAAGAGGTTGCCGATCAAATGCGTGCTTATGAAGATATCACACCGGAAGAAAGAAGAGTAATTGCTGGTAGTCTTACAGAGCGATCTTTTCTGTTTGATGGAACCACGTTTGGAAGAAACTTTTTTAATGCTATGACAAGGGGTTGGCAATAATGCGGGTACTGCATATTCTAAACGAGCTCAGGCCTTCTGGTTTTGAGGTAATGTTAAAAGTATCTGCGCCTTATTGGCAGAAGATGGATGTCCAGGCTGAACTTCTGGCCACAGGTAAGGATATCGGCCAATATGCCCAATCTTTAGAGGAGGTGGGCTATAAAACTTACCACTTGCCATTCTCTCGCTCTTACTTACGCGCGCGCTCTTTTTTTGCTTCCCTTTATAAGTTCCTACGGTCCAACAAGTATGATGTTGTCCATGCTCATGTAGAGGGGGGCCTTTTTTGGATAATATTAACTGCTAAGCTAGCGGGTGTGCCCCAAGTGGTAAAGACTATCCATAATGTTTTCCCCTGGAGAGGTTGGCTTGGGTTTAAACGCCGGTTTCAGAAGATGATTTTACGCTTTATGGGTATTCCACACGTGAGCGTGGGTCCATCTGTAAGAACTACTGAGTGGGAATATTTTCGGAACCCAACTCTATATATCCCAAACTGGTACGACAGCGAAAGGTTTGTTCCGTTAAACCCTGAATCACGTAATGAAATCAGGGAAAGACTTAACATAGATGAGGATACATTTACTGTTGTTAGCGTAGGCAATTGTTCACGCACCAAAAATCATACCGCACTTCTTGGCGCCCTTGCCAATATATCAGACAAGATAAAGTTTCTATACCTTCATGTCGGCGAGGAAGAACCTGGGCAGCCCGAGCGCCATTTGGCTGGAGAATTGGGAATAACTAAACAGGTCCATTTTCTGGGGTTTGTTGAAGACATTTCTCCTATTTTGAATGCGGCTGATGTGTACGTAATGCCATCGCTGCATGAGGGATTTAGTATAGCTGCGATGGAGGCGATGGGAGCTGGCGTTCCTTCGATATTGGCTGACGTACCTGGACTAAGGGATTTTAAAGATATTGCGGATGGGGTATTCTGGGTTAATCCTGAAGCCGCTTCTCTATCTGAAGCGCTAATTACTATAGCGTCTATGCCGAAAGAAAAGCGCAGGGAGATTGGGTTGGCCTTGCATCACGCCGTTTACGAAAGATTTAGCATTGAGCAAGGGGTAGGCGCTTATGCTTCTCTTTATGTAAATGATGATTCGGAAGTTGGTTTAGAGTGGGGTTATTGATTTTTGCAGTGGGTGTGGCAATAGCCGCTCTCGCCCTGGCTGAAATCGCTATATTTACCTCAAGGTTTTCCATTTTGGCGCCATGGCTTATTTTGCTGGTCTTCCTATGGCAAGCCTTTACTATGTCGCTAACAAAAGTCAGCTTGGGAATCCTCAACGTGTATCCGCAGGATGCCGTTTTCATCATCCTGGCCATGGTAGGTATTGTTCGCCTAGTTATGCGTAACAAATTTACTTATGTGCATATACTTTGGCTTTTCCTTGGGTTCCTGATAATGTTTTCATTTGCCCGGGGTGTCGCGATTCACGGTTTTGAGAGTGCTGGGGTGGAGCTACGGGAGTTTTTTTACTTCTTTGCAGGGGCGCTTTATTTTATGAATTTTCCTACAGGTTCTCAGCATCTCAAGCGCTTGACTCTAGCGTGGCTTTGTGTTGCCGGCGCATTATTTTTGTTGGCCTTATTTCGCTGGGCAGCCGGTGGACTTAGCCTAGGCATACCCCAGCCATGGCTGGAAACGGGACATGGAGGTTTGCGCGTGCTTAATGCAGCCCAGGCACTCTTTTTATTTCAGGCGTTCTTGGTAAGCCTTTTTCTAAAGTTCGTGCCTGATAGCTCTCGCCTCTGGCGTAGCTTTTCCAGCGTATTGTTGCCAGTAGTGGTGTTATTGCAGCACCGGACCGTATGGGTCTTAGCGCTGGTCGCCACGATGTTAGCTGCTTTTCAGCAGGGAAAAGTAAGACGCCGGGTTGCTTATATTCTCACAAGTGCCGTAGTAGCAGGAGCGATTTTTGGCCTGGTGGTATTTGGTGAGAACATAAGCAAAATCCCGGATTCTTTAAGCGCTTCTGTAGACGAAGCAATAAATAAGAGTGACAGTACTTTTATATGGAGGGTTGAGAGTTGGAGCGCGTTACTGGCCGAAAGAAGTTCATTCGGGTACTCGGATTATCTTTTCGGTAAGCCTTTCGGATCGGGCTACGTTCGAAAAGTCTGGGATTTTGAAAGGACGGAAACCCCGCATAATTACTATATTCAAACCTTCCTGCGGTTAGGTGTATTCGGGTTAATTGCCCTGCTCTGCACTTATGCGATTTTGATCAGTAGACTCGCGCAATCTGCTTCATATAAAGCCAGTGGGTACTTTGGCGGGCGGCTCGTATATATACTTTTGATGACCCAGCTAATCTTTTTCATTACATATTCGCCGAGTTATGAGCAGGGAATAGTGCTGGGGCTGGCGATGGCGCTATGTATGAAGCGCGATGAAGATGGAGTCGGAGATCAAGATGAGCAAGCGAGGATTGCATGAAGGATTCAGCAAAGCATATAGCCATCCTAATGACCTGCCACAACCGGCGGGAAGAAACGCTGGGATGTTTGAGGAGGCTATTTGAGCAAAAGCTTAACCCAGAGGTAAAGCTGAAGGTTTACTTGGTGGATGATGGAAGCATTGATGCCACTTCGGAGGCTGTGCAAGCCTCCTATCCTGAAGTGAAAGTGATTAAAGGAGACGGAAGCTTGTATTGGGGTGGTGGCATGCGTCTTGCGTTTGCAGAGGCGCTCAGGAATGATTACGATTATTATCTTTGGCTGAACGATGACACGATGCTCCAGCCGGGTGCAGTTGGAAGCCTGCTCAGCGCCCATCAAAGCCTTGCCAACCGCGGTAAGTCCAATTCTATCGTTGCTGGACAAGCACAGGATCCTATCACCGGGGCGCTAACATACGGTGGAGTAATAAGGCCGAGCCGTTGGTGGCCCCTAAAGTTTAGGCCGATAGAGGCTAATGGAGAGCTTCAAGAATGCGAGACTATGGATGGCAATTGTGTGCTTATCCCTCGTGAAGTGGCCAAGTTGGTGGGCAATCTGGATAAAATCTTTACCCACAGATCGGGGGATTGGGACTATGGTCTTAGGGCTCGCATGCTGGGGTGCTCGATATGGGTAATGCCGGGATTTGTAGGCACATGCACCAGGAACCCGGAAAGCATCCACTGGATGGGCACAAATCTCCCTCTTATTGAGCGACTTAAGAAGGTAAACCATCCCAAGGGGATTCCTCTTCGAGAGAGGATGGTTTACTCCAAAAGGCACGCGGGTCCGTTCTGGTATTTATACTGGATGGCGCCGTATGTCTATTTATTTGTAGGTCCGACGCTTAAAAAATTACGTCGCAGATAGTGCTTTAATCAAATATTGCTTTTGCCTCTGTCTGATGCAATTCTCAGTTTTAGTCGCCGGGGTTAATATAGATGATTCATGAAGAAGGGGTCTCCTTCGTGGGAAAGCAAAAAGTCTATATTGTTACACTATTGGCGCCTCGTGGAGAAACGGGCGTTCAAACTCACTTTAATGCGTTTGCAGATATCGCATGGCTGAATCAGGTAGAGGTAGATATAATCACCCCCGGTAAAGCAAATATGGTTATGCGAGGAACTCTACGGCGTATTGGAATTTTGCTTGGGTGGTGCAAAAAAGAGTGGGGGATCTTGTGGACCAGGTGGGTGCAGTACGTACTATTGCTGCAGCTACTATACTTACGACTGAGATGTCACAAGACGTACAAAAAAACTATATATGCCCAAGATCCTCTCAGCGCTAAAGCCGCTCTTCGCCTTAGGAATGCGGGGCATGCGCTAGAAATTGTGCTTGTCTTACACTTTAATATTTCAGAAGCGCATGAAGTGATTGAAAAGGGATATGCCACGAAAGGTAGTTTGCTCTACCGGCATTTCTTAAAGCTTGAAAAGGAAGTTCTTCCAAGGGTTGATCGATTATTATTTGTATCCGATTTTATGCGACAGCAGGTACAAAGCAGGTTGCCGGAAACTATGAATATTCCTACGCATGTTATTCCTAACTTTGCCTCTATTCCAAATAGCCAAGAAGCAGATGAGCTTCATAGTGAAAGCCGAGACTTGATTTCTGTTGGCACGCTTGAACCTAGAAAAAACCAAGAGTTTTTACTGCACGTGTTAGTACACGCTCACCGACTTGGTTATAGATACCAACTAACGTTAGTTGGCGATGGCCCTAGCAGGAAAAGATTAGAGGATCTAGCAAGCGAGCTAGGTCTTACACAATATGTGCTTTTCATGGGGTTTCAACAAAATGGCGCCTCTTTAATTGTCCATCACAGGGCATATGCGCATGCTGCACGCATGGAATCTTTCGGTCTGGTGATAACCGAGGCACTTGCCAGTGGAAAACCGGTTTTTGCCGCACCTGTTGGCGGTATTCCTGAAATATTCAATGATGGGGTAGAGGGTGTGTTCTGGGATTTAGATAATCCGCAAAGATCGGCTGAGCTATTAATAGAAGTTTTGGAAGATCAAGACACCTATCGGAATATGTGTCTAGCTGCGAAAGAACGTTACATGAAAAACTTCTCTCCTGAGGTACTGGGCAGGAAATGGTTAAACGCAGTGGTAGGTAGTTCAGATACAGAGCTTATGGAGCAAACTCTAGCTCAGACGAGAGAATATTGTTCTTAATAAGAGAACTTATAGGAATATGTGCAAACCTTTGCGCAGGCACCACTCTTCAACAGCTTTATCTAGAAATACTATCCATTTTCAGCTAAAAGGCTTGCTGCATGATTTTCATACAACCTAAAAGGGTAAATCATAGCTTAGCTGTTTATATCTAGGATAGCTTTTCGCTGGAGTTGGTGATGCTTGAGAGGTGGTATTATTGCACAAACGCAAAGCGCTAATTACTGGAATTACTGGACAAGATGGGGCATATCTTACTGAGCTTCTACTTGCCAAAGGATACGAGGTACATGGGATCATCCGTCGGGCATCGACTTTTAACACTGATCGGATCGATCACCTGTATCGAGACCCCCATGATCCCCAAGCGCATGTTCTTCTACATTATGCAGATCTAACCGATGGTGCTAGTCTACGCAGGGTAATGGAAAAAGTTATGCCGGATGAAGTATACAATTTAGGGGCACAGTCTCATGTAAGAGTCTCCTTTGAGGTTCCTGAGTTCACGGTGGACACGGTAGTGATGGGGACACTTCGCCTTCTTGAGGCAGTGCGGGAGTACCAACAGCGCACAGGAAAACAGGTGCGGTTTTACCAAGCGAGTTCGTCGGAGATGTTTGGCGCAGCCCCGCCACCGCAATCCGAGACGACGCCGTTTTATCCACGTAGCCCTTATGCGTGTGCTAAGGTCTATGCCTATTGGCAAACAGTAAACTACCGGGAGGCCTATGGAATGTTTGCCTGCAATGGCATTCTCTTTAACCACGAATCCCCCCGCCGGGGAGAAACATTCGTAACCAAGAAAATTACCCGTGCTGCAGCTAGGATAAAGCTAGGGCTTCAGGATAAGCTCTACCTAGGAAATCTTGATGCCAGGCGAGACTGGGGTTTTGCAGGGGATTACGTAGAGGCAATGTGGCTTATGCTTCAGCAGGATGAGCCAGATGATTACGCTATTGCTACGGGAGAGTCTCATTCAGTGCGAGAATTCTTAGATGAGGCATTTGGTCTTCTGGATTTGGATTGGCAAGAATACGTGGAGATCGATCCTCGCTACTTCCGGCCTACAGAGGTGGACTTTCTCTTAGGAGATGCCAGCAAAACCCGGCAAAAGCTTAACTGGGCACCTAGAGTTACCTTTAAAGAGCTGGTTAAAATGATGGTGGAGCATGATCTTGAACTCGCACGACAAGAGAAGACCTTAAAGGATGCGGGCCATGTGATAGCGCTTCGGGGGATTGCCTGTAATGAATAAAGACGCCAAAATTTATGTGGCAGGGCATAGAGGGCTGGTTGGCTCAGCCATCGTAAGGAAGCTTAAGACAGAAGGCTATTCTAATTTGTTTACTTATACGCATAATAAGTTGGATCTTACCGATCAACAAGCAGTAGATCGCTTTTTTGAGACCGAACGCCCTGAATATGTCCTCCTGGCTGCGGCTAAGGTGGGGGGCATTCTAGCCAACAGCACATACCCGGCGGATATTATCCGGGACAATTTGCTTATACAAACTAATGTTATTGATGCGGCTTACCGCTACGGGGTTAAAAAGCTTCTATTTTTGGGATCTTCCTGTATTTATCCTAAATTTGCTCCCCAGCCTATAAAGGAAGATTACCTGCTTAGCAGTGAGTTGGAGCCGACAAACGAGCCTTATGCTGTAGCTAAAATCGCTGGAATAAAGATGTGCCAGTCATATAACCGTCAGTACGGCGCTAACTTTATCTGTGTAATGCCGACAAACCTTTACGGTCCAAATGATAATTTTGATCTTCAAACTTCCCATGTCCTGCCGGCATTGATTCGCAAGTTTCACGAGGCAAAGCTTGAGGGCGCCACGCAAGTAGTAGTGTGGGGTACGGGCAAACCGCATCGCGAATTCTTACACGTCGATGATCTGGCTGATGCTTGCCTTTTCCTGATGAACAACTATGATAGCCCCGATATCATCAATATTGGAGTTGGCGAAGACCTAACAATTGCAGAATTGGCGCATGTAATTAAGGATGTTGTTGGCTATAGCGGTAAGATCGTGTTTGATACCGCCAAGCCGGATGGCACCCCGCGCAAGCTCCTTGATGTCAGTAAATTATTTAATCTAGGGTGGACGCCTCGTATTGGTCTGGTTGATGGCATCCGATCTACCTACGAGTGGTTTTCTAAGAATAAGATTTAGCGGTTCATACTTATTGTAATTTAGGATGCTTGCCCTTTTATGCTTCGGTAATCTTTAAAGGAATCACTTTCGAGTTTTCTAAAGTAATCATCGTCGGTTCTTACAATATCATCTTCTTCAAGGTACTCTCCGTTTTGCACTTCGATGATTTTTAATGGAATCATCCCTGGATTCTCCAGGCGATGGATAGTTGACGGTGGGATAAAGGTACTTTCATTAACATGGACATTGAAAATCTCATTACCCCGTGTTACCCTGGCTGTACCTGAAATTACTACCCAGTGTTCGCTTCTATGGTGATGCAACTGCAGACTTAGACGTTCTCCCGGCCTCACCTTGATAACCTTAATTTTAAAGTTAGGGCCACGCTCTAAGAGCGTATAGCATCCCCATGGACGATGAACAGTGCGGTGTACGAGGTACTCCTCAGCTTCTCTTGCCTTAAGTATATCAACAATCTTTCGCACATCTTGAGCCCTATCTTTTGGGCATACTAAAGTTGCATCATGCGTATCAATGACAATCATGTTTTCTAGTCCAAGAGTGGTAACCAAACGTTCATCTCCATAGATGATCGAGTTTTTGGACTCGATATTGATCACATTGCCAATGGTAGCATTGATCTGTGCATCCTTTTCAAGAAAATCGCCAAGTGCGGTGAGGCTGCCGACGTCATTCCAATCCAAATCGACCGGAATAACCGCAACTTTATCTGATTTTTCCATAACACCGTAATCGATGGATATTGCCTCAGCCTTAGAAAAAACGGCTTTTGCCTTCTCTGAGCCCCACTCATCAAGCGAGAAATCTTTAAACTGTATCAACAAGTAATATAGGTTTGGCATCAATCGCTTGATCTCGCCTAGAATGGTACTTGCTTTAAAAACAAACATCCCACTGTTCCAGTAATAATCACCCGATTGAATGTAGCTTTTAGCAGTCTCTCTGTCGGGTTTCTCTACAAAGCTTTCCACAATAAAAGAGGGATATGATTTGCCATGATCTTTATGGGGCGCACCTGCTTTAATGTAGCCAAAACCCGTCTCAGGTTTACTTGGCTTCAGTCCCAAGGTAACTAGATAATCAGCCTGAGCAAGCTCGGCTGCGTGTTCTAGAACGGATAGGAATTCAGATGGATTATTAATGATGTGATCGGATGGGAGGACTACCATCACTGCATCTGGATCTATGCTAGATAGATGCATAACGGCAAGCCCTATCGCTGGGGCCGTATTTCTAGCCTGGGGCTCAACTAGATAGCCAACCTTGTCAAAAGAATCTTTTTCTGTAATGAGGGTAGTCCTTATCTCATCGGCAAGCTTACTGTTTGTGACCACATAGATCTGTTCTTGTGGGATGAGTGGCAATAATCTCTTAATCGTCTGCCAAATTAAACTCTCGGTGCCAAAGACCTTGAGTAGCTGTTTTGGGCTCATCTCCCGGCTTAAGGGCCAAAACCTTGTCCCAGCACCTCCAGCTAATATAACGCCGTATAAATTTCTCGAATCAACCAATCCAAACTCCTTATGATGTCTCGGATAACTTACAGGTTCGGCGGCAATTGTCGCCCCCTTCAGATATCCCAGCTTACTAACGCCTATGCAGCTACCATCTAAACCATGACCAAAAACCAGTTTTACATTACAAACTGGGACCTTTTTTACCCGATTCTTATAGCTTTTAGACAGATGCAAGGTCACTCAAATATCAGGGCATTACTGATTTTCCTTGCTAAAGTGCATTTATTTTGCTAAGCTGAACTTGTTTAGGCAAGTTAAATAGCGCATTAACAGGATGTATATCACCCCTGTCAGGTAAGCTTGCCTAAACAAGTATATGCGCTTCCTGGCAGGGGTGTCCCTATTTGGCATCAAAGATGTGGAGTGCTGTAAGTCTTATTATGGAGCTTAATCCGAGAAGGCGAAGAAAAGTTTTATTAGTAACCTTCGGGCTGATCTTAATAGCCATCATCCTCGCTCTTATTGCCCCGGAAGAAAAAACACTTGGAAGCTATATCAGGTTAATTTATGTCCATGCAGCGGTTATGTGGGTAGGTATGTTAATGCTTATCCTCTCCGGTTTACTGGCCTTGCTGTCTATAGTGCGTGCTCTCTTATCAAGAAGACCTAAGAATCCACTGGCTAAGGATGCTTTGGTTGATTGGTCCTCGGCTAGTCAATTGACCGCTATTCACTTCTGGCTGGCAAGTATTTCAATCGGCTCAATTGCGGCATACCTTACCTGGGGTAGTCATTTTTGGAGCATGGAACCCCGCCTTCATGTCACGCTTTTTATTCTTATCCTGTCGTTTGCCATTCATAAGCTTGGTCAGATGGTATCGGATAAGCTAATGCGAGGGGTGCTCAATCTGAGTCTACCGGTTTCTGCCATATTATTGCTTACGGCGACCGGCAAACTTGTTCACCCAAACAGTGCCTTTGCCAGATCCGATTCTTTTGAGATAAAACTTTTTGCCGGCATAATCACACTGGTGTTTATCATTGTCGCGGTTAGTTCCACGATGCTGTTTAGCGCTAAACTGCGGGGTCGCAGGGCTGAAGTGGGAATTGCAGGCCAAGAATGAGCGGGCATTTAATTGCTCCTTGAAGTATTATATAGTCAGGGTCTGTAGTTGACCTGATCAGCTTTTATACTTAGACTACAACCTGTAGTAAGAAGTTTAACACGGCCTCTTTGGCCGGTTTTTAAGACATATGATTTGAGAGGAGATTATATGGCGGACAGTAGAAGTAAGAAGCGATTACTGGCGGTTACCGTTGTTCTTCTTGCTATTATCGGCTACATGATTTTTAGTTCCACGGCTTCATCAATAGCCCATCATAAATCGGTAGGCGAGGTAATCAGCGATCCATCCCTTATCGGTAAGCCTGTCAAGGTTGGGGGAATGATTGCTGATGATTCGGTTGTACGGGATGGCAATACGGCCACCTTTAAGATTTTCGACAAGGATGGTCAGCTCACCGTTGTTTACACCGGTCAGATTCCGAAACAGTTTGGCGGTGGGATAGAGGCAATCGTCGAAGGAAAGCTGGTATCGAAGGATAGGGTCGAATCAACGAGAATGATGACGAAGTGCCCGTCAAAATATAAAAAAGGAGTAAGGGAGGGGACTAAATGAGAAACGTGGGGTCTTTTGCCCTCATTGTTACAATTGTCATATCACTCTATACAGCCTATAGTTTTTATGTGGGCAACAAGGTGAGGAAGGGGGAGAAACAGCAAAAGGCGGGCAACGATGGTATCATATGGCAATTTGCAAGCGTTACCATTGCAAGCCTGGTTCTCTTTGTAGCGTTTATAACTGATGATTTTTCGTTCGGCTATGTCGCCGACCACTCAACTCCGCAGATGAGTATCTTTTATAAGATAGCGGCCTTCTGGGCTGGCCATGAGGGATCGCTTCTTCTCTGGCTCTGGATGCTAACCGGCTTCACCGCTCTTCTTGCCTTTTTAAACCGTAAAAATGACCGGCTGACGAATATTGCACTGTATATCTCGAATTATATACAGCTGTTTTTCTTGATCACCCTTCTAACTGCTACTAATCCGTTCCGAGCAGTCGAGCTTGGCGTACCGCTTACTGGTGTAGGTTTAAACCCGCTCTTGATGCACTGGGCGATGGTTCTCCATCCTCCGACGCTTTTCATGGGGTACGCTGGCCTAACTATCCCGTTTGCGTTTGCTATTGCGGCTCTGATGGATAGAAACGCTTCAAGCGACTGGGTTAACCGGGCCCATAAATGGACCCTTTTTGCATGGTTCTTCTTAACCATCGGCATATTCTTAGGCGCACTCTGGGCCTACGTCGTTTTAGGCTGGGGCGGCTACTGGGCCTGGGACCCGGTCGAGAACGCATCGATACTGCCGTGGTTCGTGGCAACGGCGCTTCTTCACACCTTTACAATGTATCGCCGTCGGGGCGGCATGAAGCTCTGGGCGGTATCCTTGGCGTCCCTCTCGTTTGTTATGTGTATACTAGCCACGTTTATAACGCGTTCCGGTCTTCTTGCGGATGTATCTGTGCACTCGTTCCCCGAGCTCAAAAAAGACCTTACCATTTTATTCGGCGGCCTTATGCTTGTTGTTGGCGGTTTAACCGCATATCTGATAAGTATAAGGAGCAAGGAATTTGAAACCCAGGAATTTTTTAGCGATTTTCTCTCTAAGCACTTTACCTATTACTTAAACAACATTGCTCTTGTAGCCTTTACCTTAATCATAGCGGGGGCGACTGTTATCCCGCCGCTTTTCAAGAAGAGCCTAGGGGTTGAGTTCTACAATCGGCTAGCCGAGCCGCTGGGCATACTATATCTGCTTCTTATAACCATCTGCCCGTACCTTGGCTGGAAAAAGACGGAAGGGAACAATCTACTCAAGCAGCTTGCATTTCCAGCAGGAGTAGCCGCTATTGCTGCTATTCCACTTTACCTAGAGTGGGGCAGCAATCTAATAGGTTTTATCACCATGGTGGTGGCGGTGTTCTCAATGACCGCCATACTTGAGCTATTCTATCTTAGAGCGCGTGCCAGGGCAAAGAGTCGAGGGGTAGGTTTTGCAAGCGGGCTATTCTCGATATTCAGATTTAGCCGCAGCCAGGCCGGCGGCTACATCAGTCATCTAGGAATGGCGATTATGATCTTTGGTATCGCCGGCTCTATGCTCTATGTGCAGGATATCCCGGCATCTATTAGGCCTCAACCAGGTGAGGCTGTGTGGGCGAGTAATTACGAGTTTAAGCTGAAGGAATTCAGGCAGACGACTAGGCCGGGGCAGCAGGTCAATCACGTGGTCTTTGAGATGCGTGACCGCAACGATGGCTACAAGCTAATCCGCGAAATTGCGCCGAAGATGGTATACCATGAGGTCCAGCGAAGACAAGTGCTGGAAGCGGCTATCCATTACGAGCCGCTCAGAGATATATTTGTCGTCTTTAACGGGGTAGATAAGCAGGACAATCTTTTGCTAAACATTAAAATAAATCCGCTGATCTCATTTGTCTGGATCGGCAGCTTTATCCTAATCTTTGGCTCGATCATTGTGATGTGGCCTAAGGCTGTTGCCGTAACCCAGGAGGAGACGGCAGGAGCGGAGTCCGGGAAGAAACCCGCCCGCCGTCGTAAAGGAGCACTGGCAGGAGCAGAATAAATTAGCTGTCAGCTGTCAGCAGGAAAGATTGATAGAAGAATAAAGATTTCAGTAATGCTTAATAAAGTAGATACTATGCTAACATTATCTACAAGTACTCTGTCAAACATGCTATGAGTTGTCATTCTGAGGCGAAGCCGAAGAATCTCAAACTATGGATAAAGCAACAGTTGAGATTGCCACGTCGCTATCGCTGCTCGCAATGACACAGGGATTTTGCATTTCGATGCTTCGAGCTATTGACAGCTGTCATCCTTGGCTTGCTCAGGACAGGTCTGAACAGAGCGTATGCGAAGTGAAGAATCTAAATACTATCGTCACTAATAAGGTGTTAGTTGATACAGAGGCATTCTAATACTTAAAAATTTAGAAAATACGATTTAGATCCTTCAGAGCCTTCGGCTCTTCAGGATGACAAATGGGAGCCTCCGGCTCTTTAAGGATGACAGATTGGTGAGTTGCAAAGTCCCGTGTGACAGGTTATAAGGCTTGCAATGACAGCAGTCAATGCAAGGCTGATGGAGTAGTCGAAGCTGGTGGCTATTTCCTGAGTAATCCCCATGCTATGAAGTAGCATCAGGAATTTAAAGCCATCAGCGGTCGGCGGTCAGCTACGAGCTGACAGCTGAAGGCTGAAGGCTAATTTTATTGGTGATTAATTAATGATAGAGCAGATAGTTGAGCTTGAAAAAAAAGAGGAGAAAAAGGATGGGCCGGGCGCAGTGCCAGAGATTGAGGTTAAAGGCCTCTCAAAATACTTCGGTAAGCGAAAGGTGCTCGACAACATCTCTTTTGAACTCAAAAAGGGCGGATTTCTCTCGCTGTTTGGCCCGAACGGGGCTGGCAAGACAACCCTTGTAAAGATAATCGCAACCCTTATCGCACCGAGCGATGGTAGTATATCCGTATCGGGCCTAGATCCGGCAAAGGACTCGGCTGCCATAAGATCGAAGATCGGTCTCATATCTCATAATCCCCTGCTCTACCTGGATTTAAGCGCCGAGGAGAACCTCAAGTTCTATGGCACCATGTACGATGTCGAGTGTCTTGATCAGCGGATTGATGAGCTGTTAGAGCGCGTCGAGCTAGATCATCGCCGCTACGACCTGGTGCGCACCTTTTCAAAGGGTATGACCCAGCGTTTAGCCATAGCACGTGCTCTTCTTCACAAGCCATCGGTGCTTTTCCTGGACGAGCCACACAGTGGCCTTGATCCACATGCGGTCGATATTTTCGAAGGCCTGCTTGATAGCATCAAAGAGGATCACACCTTCATAATGATCACCCATAACATTGAGCGCGGGATTGCGCTCTGTTCTAAGGCGATGATTTTATACAACGGCCAGATAGTCTTCTACCAGGATAAGGACGAACTCGATATCAAAATGTTTAAAAGTGTCTACCGCCAGAGGGTCAAGGGTGATTATTAGAAGTGTCGGGCGGTAAGCAGATACTGGCAATAATAAAGAAGGATATCATAGCGGAGCTTAGGACGAAGGAGATGGTTATCTCCATGCTCATCTTCGTCATCCTTGCCATGATTATTTTTAGCCAGGCTTTTAACGCTGCCGAAAAAAGCCTGGTGGAATTCGGCGGCGGTCTTCTGTGGGTAGCGTTTCTTTTTACCTCTATGCTTGGCCTAAACCGCTCTTTCGTGCATGAGAAAGATGAGGGCTGCCTCGAAGGATTACTCATGTCGCCGGTTGACCGCCCGCTCATCTTTTTCGGTAAGATGCTTGGCAACCTGATATTTCTAATGGTAGTTGAGGTTATCGCCATTCCGATATTTTTAGTTCTATTTGGGCTTAATATTGGCGCCAGCCTGATTGGTCCATTTGTGGCTGCTATTCTATTGGGCAACATCGGCATATCAAGCGTCGGAACGCTTCTATCGACGATCTCAATAAACACGAAGACACGAGACTTAATGTTGCCGATCCTATTTCTTCCGATCATCATCCCCCTCCTGATTGCTGCAGTCGGCGCAACGGGGGGCATCATATCAGGTGATAGAGAGCAGCTAGTATCAGCCTATGCAGCAATGCGGTTTATGGCTGTCTATGATATAATATTCTTGCTGGTAGCGTATGCTCTCTACGATTTTGTTATAGGAGAGTGATTATGTGAGAAAATCATCACTAATTCTGGCAAGCATCGGCACATTACTTCTTTTGACCGGTATATACCTTGCCTTTTTCGTTACGCCCGAGATAGTAGTAAGGATCGAGGGCGAGGAAGTGGCGCAGTTCAGCCAGAAGATCTTCTATTTCCATGTGCCGGTTGCTTGGGTATCCCTCTTATTCTTTATAATCGGTGGCATATTCGGCATAATGTTTCTAATAAAGTTTCTAATAAAGAGAGAGCAGTCCTACGATCAAAAGGGTTATGCTGCCGTAGAAATCGGTTTTCTATTCGGCATACTTGTGATGATTACCGGAGTTTTGTGGACGAGGGCCGATTGGTCTGTATGGTGGGATTGGGATCCGAGACTGACGACCTATTTAATTCTCATGCTTGTATATGCCGGCTATTTCGCTCTTCGCTCGTCAGTTCAGGAAGATAGTACAAAAGCCCGCTTTAGCGCCGTATATGCAATAATCGCCGCAATCAATGTCCCGCTGACGTTTTGGGCTGGCAGGCTTGAGGCGCTAAAGCCGGTCCATCCTGTCGTTTTTAAAATTAGCGGTGCGTCTATGGAGGGGCCGATGCTGGCGGCGTTTTTGGTGTCAATGCTCGGCATGACGCTGTTTGCATTCTCGCTGTTTCTAATGAGATTGGATTTGTTGCGGGCCAGTGAAGAGCTCGATTATCTGAAAGAACAGGTGGAGGTAGTATAAATGGAGTTTAAAGAGGCCTGGCCGTTCGTTATCGGCGTATATATGGGTATCTGGGTGGTTCTCCTTATTTACGTAGTGATGGTGCAGAATAAGCTTTCTGGTGTTAAGAGAGAGCTTACCTTACTCGTTAAAGCATTGGAGAAAAGGGCAGGAAGTTAGATGATTAACCCATTTGCCTCTGGCAGGGAGCGATTGGTTTGGAAAAATTAACCATCGTAATTTTTTGGTTGGCACTGGCGTGCGGCGTCGTTAGCAGCCTCGCGTATATTGGAAGCTTCGCGGCAAGGGCCGAGCGCCGGGTGCATACCTATACTGCACTTGGAGCGGCGCTCGGGTCCTTTGTTCTATTACTGGCGGTTATATTTATACGGGCCGGGAGCTTGGGAATCGCACAAACAGCGGGCCCGTTCACGATGAGGGTAATTTTTGCGGCATTTCCCATAGGCGTCTTTCTCTTGATCGAATCGGTATATGCAGGAAGAAGTCCGAAGGTTAAAACGCTTGGCATGTTCGTTATGCCGGTATCGGTATTATTGCAATTTTTAGCTTGGCACTCTTACAGCCTAACCGAGCCGCTTACAGAGCAGCTTAGGCATTACTGGGTCGGTATACACGTAACCTTTGCCGTCCTGGGCTACTCCTCGATGACCGTTGCGCTTGCGATAGCGATAGCGTATCTGCTTCAGGAAAGGCAGCTACGGGGGATGCGCAAAAAGAAGCTCGGAAAGATCTTTCGCAAACTCCCGTCACTCGAGACAGCCGATGTACTCTGCCATAGATCTATCACTTTTAGCTTTACCTTTTTAACCCTGGTTATCGCAACTGGTGCTATCAGGGCTGAAATGCTGCCTGAATGGTCGCAATGGTACATGGATCCTAAGATACTGATGGCAGCAGCCACGTGGATAGTTTATGGATCCTACCTCTTTGCATGGTCAACTCTAGGGTGGCGGGGAAAGAGGGCCAATATCTTCGCAGTTCTTGGGTTTGCGGTAGCCGTTGCTACCTACTTAATAGGAAATATCGGCTTTATAACTGAAATTATCCCGAGCATGCACAGGTATGGTGGGGGTCTTGGTTAAATAATGGCTTTTTATCCGCTCTATATGGATTTGGAGGGCAAGAAGTGTGTTGTAATCGGCGGTGGAGAAGTCGCCGAGAGAAAGGTCGCCTCGCTTTTGGAGTGTGGGGCGGATGTTGAAGTAATAAGCCAGGAGTTCACGCCGGGATTGATAAAGCTTGCCACGGAGGGCAAGTTGAAAATCAAAAACCGGGCGTATGGACCCGGCGACCTTAAAGGTGCGACTCTAGCCATAGTTGCGACCGATAATAGTGCGGTAAACAAGGAAGCTTACCACGAGGCTAATGAAAACCAAATACCGGTCAATGTTGTAGATATGCCCGAGTTCTGCTCCTTCATCGTACCCTCGATTATTCGTCGAGGCGATCTCATTATCAGTATCTCAACAAGTGGAAGTTGCCCTGCCCTTGCAAAAAGCATTCGTAAGCAATTACAACAAATATTTGGAGAGGAATATGCAGATTATTGTGAAGTTTTAAGGAAATTTCGCAGAGAAGTTGTCGATAAATATGATGAACCAGAGGAAAGAAGGAGGGCTTTAGATAGATTAATCAAGTCGGATGCCATTGATTTGGTAAGAGCACGTAAGGTTCAGGAGTTAGAGGAAAGAGTAATATCATGCATGTAATTGTCGCCGGGCTTAGTCACAAGACGGCCCCAGTTGAGATTAGGGAAAAGGTTACTTTTCCCGAGCAGGCATTGTCAGATTCCCTTCATGCGTTGATTGGATATCCCTACACTAATGAGGCGGTTATTCTATCCACCTGTAATCGGATGGAAATATACGTGGTCGCAAGCGACCCTGATAATGGGAGGGATAATATAATTCAATTTATCAGCGATTACCATCAGCTAAACCGGAATGAGCTGGTAAACTACCTCTATTTTCATGAGGGTACAAGTGCAATCCATCATCTTTTCAGGGTTTCCTCAAGCCTTGATTCGATGGTTATTGGTGAAGCGCAGATACTTGGTCAGGTGAAGAACGCATATAATGCGGCCTTTGAATCTGACACCACCGCAACCATATTGAACCGTCTCTTTCGCCATGCTCTGCTTGTTGGTAAAAGGGTTAGAACCGAGACAGAGATCGGCGAGAGCGCCGTCTCTATAAGCTACGCGGCGGTTGAGCTCGCCAAGAAAGTATTTGAGACGCTTAGCGGCCGAACGGTCATGTTGATTGGAGCTGGTGAGATGATAGAGCTCACCGCAACCCATCTTGTAAGTAATGGCGTTAATAAGGTCATTGTAACCAATAGAACTTTTGAGCGAGCTGAAGCCCTGGCGCAGAAGTTTAATGGCATGGCTGTTAGATTTAATGATTTTATCGACCACATGGTTCATGCCGATATCATTATCAGTTCGACTGGTGCTCCACATCAGGTCGTTAGCAAAAGTCAAGTTACCCACGTTATGCATAAGAGGAGAAATAGGCCGATTTTCTTCATCGATATCGCGGTGCCGAGGGATATCGATCCCGACGTTGCAAACCTCTATAACGTATTCGCCTACGATATCGACGACCTTGATTCCGTTGTCCAGACCAACCTGGAAGAAAGGAAAAAGGCCGCCGAAATCGCTGAGGAGATAGTTGAAAATGAGGTTTATAGCTTCAGCTCGTGGCTTAGCTGTCTTGAGATTACGCCGACTATCGCCAGCTTGAAGCGCCGGGCTGAACAGATTAGAAAACAGGAACTGGAGAAGCACCTGCGAAAGCTTCCGAACTTGACGGAATCCGAAATGAACACACTTAACTCGCTAACAAACGCAATTATAAATAAAATACTCCACAAGCCCATCATAAAAGCCAAGGAATGTGTGAATCGCAAAGATGGCTATCTTTATGTAGAATCATTAAGAGTGCTTTTTGGGCTCGAGGACGACGATAGACAGGCCGAAGATGCCCCCGGTTTCGTCACAAATCCTGAGCTTAAATCAAAATTAATAGGTGATTGATTTAAGGGAATGAGGGTGTTACACAATTACCTGTAGTTGCCCCATTTATGGGGCGCTCTTTAAGGACAAACGTTATGATAAGCCCGCCCGATGAATCGGGCAACTGCACCTTATAAGGGAATCCTTAGGCTAGAAAATTATGCACCATTATAAATGAACATGGAAGTCAGGACATAAATCAGCCATTAGCAAGAGATTACTCTAATATGCAAGCTGACTGCTGATAGCTAAATAGCTTTAATTAAAGGTGATTAAATGGTAAGAAAGGCGAAATTTATTCTTGGAACCCGTGGGAGCAAGCTGGCTCTCTGGCAATCGAATCACATAGCCTCAATACTGACGGAAAAGGCTGGCGTAGAAGTTGAGCTAAAGATCATTAAAACCCAAGGGGATAAAATTCTGGATGCGCCCCTGTCTAAAATTGGTGATAAAGGCCTTTTTGTGAAGGAAATCGAGACCGCCTTAATCGAGGGCGAGGCTGATCTTGCTGTCCACAGTAGCAAGGACGTTCCTACTGCGATTCCCGAGCAGCTCATGCTCGGCGCTTTTTTAGAGAGAGCCGATGCGCGTGATGTACTTATATCAAAGAGCGGCAAGAATCTCCTTAATCTTCCTGAAGGAGCGGTTATCGGAACGAGTAGTCTAAGAAGAAGGGCTCAGATACTTAATCGCAGGCCCGACTTGAAGATTGAAGATGTGAGGGGGAACCTTGATACGAGGCTTCGCAAGATGGATGAAGGCCTTTTTGATGCGATCATCCTTGCCGCGGCAGGCTTAGATCGGATGGGGTGGAATGAAGGGATAACTGAGCGTATATCACCCGACGTCATGCTCTCCGCCGTTGGCCAAGGGGCAATCGCCGTTGAGATAAGAAAGAATGATAAGGAGATGCTCGATCTTATGAAGCATCTCGAAGATCCCGTAACGAGAGCGGCCGTCACAGCTGAGAGGGCGCTACTAAGAGAGCTTGAAGGCGGATGCCAGATCCCGATCGGCGCGTTCGGCGTAGTTGAAGACGGCAAGCTAAAGCTCGACGGCATGGTTGCAGGCCTGGATGGCAAAAAGTTGGTACGGGGTATTATAATCGGCGATCCGCAAGAGGCCGAAGAGCTCGGCGTGCAGCTTGCGGATAAATTGAGAGATATCGGCGCGGATGAGATCCTCGCTGAAGTTAGGGCCGAAGCACAGATGGTGCCAAAACCAATCCACACGAATGGGTAGTAAATTAGGGTGAAAATAAAGGATGACTAGTAAGGTATATCTCGTCGGGGCAGGTCCTGGCGATCCGAAACTAATAACTTTAAGAGGACTCGAGTGCATCGCACAAGCCGATGTTATAATTTACGATCGCTTGGCTACCAACCTACTGTTCGAGCATGCTAAGCCGGAGGTCGAGCTTATCTATGTTGGAAAAGCCGAGGGAAAGCACTCCGTAAAGCAGGAGGACATAAACCGATTGCTAGTTGAAAAGGCCAAGATGGGGAAGGTCGTCACGCGCCTGAAGGGCGGGGACCCGCTCATTTTCGGCCGGGGTGGCGAAGAGGCGCTTATCCTCGTTGAGAACGGCATAGAGTTTGAATTCGTGCCGGGGGTCTCCTCTGGAAATGCTGTACCGGCATATGCCGGTATACCGGTTACCCATCGCGGCACGACATCAACGGTCGCTTATGTGACCGGCCATGAAGACCCGTCAAAGCCCAACACAGATATCGATTGGCAGAGCCTAGTCGGCATCGGCACCATCATTTTTTACATGGGGATGAGAAATCTCCCATCGATTGTTGACCAGCTGGTAACGCGCGGTCGCGCGAAAGACACGCCGGTGGCCATCATCAGGTGGGGAACGACGCCGCAGCAACAGACGGTTATAGGAACGCTCTCCGATATAGTGGATAAGGTCGTCAAAGCAGAGTTAAAAGCGCCGTGCATAATCATCGTCGGTGATGTGGTAAAGCTGCGGGAGAAGCTCTGCTGGTATGAGAAGAAACCACTTTTCGGTAAGCGAATTCTTATCACCAGGGCAAAGGAGCAGGCAGGCCTGTTCACGGATCTTTTGGCTGACCTCGGCGGGCAGTCCATAGAGGTGCCGACTATAAAGATTACCGACCCGGATAGCTTTGAGAACATAGACAGGGCAATCGACCGTCTAGAAAATGGCCCCGGGTACGATTGGATCATCTTTACCAGCGCAAACGGTGTTCGTCACTTCGTCAGGCGAATAAGGGCCCTTGAGAAGGACATCAGGATACTTGCAGGTTCCAAGATCGCTGTTATTGGCCCGGCAACGGCCAAGGCGGTGAAGAAACTGTTGATGAATATAGATCTGACCCCCAGGGCGTTCGTTGCGGAAGGACTTATTGAGGAATTTACGCGCATCGGGGTAAGCGGCAATAGTTTTCTCATCCCGAGGGCAAAGATCGCGCGGGATGTGCTGCCGGAGACGCTTCGTACGATGGGGGGCAAGGTCGATGTTGCAGAGGTCTACCAGACGGTTCTCGATGAGGCGGCCGGATTGCGAATAAAGGAGCTCCTCTCAGAGGGGGGCATCGATATAGCGACCTTCACCAGTCCATCGACTATTAACAATTTTGCGAAGCTCATCGGTCCTGAACTGAAGGACCTCATGGAGGACGTATCGGTTGCTGCTATAGGCCCAGTGACCGCCGATGCGATCAGTAAGCTTGGCCTTACGGTTGATATCATCGCCGAAGAATACACGATTCCTGGCCTGGTCGATGCGATACTGGAAAGGATCCAGAGGCCAGGGTCTGGGGTCCAGGGGAAAACTGAAGAACCGGTTATCGGATAAGTAATTCGCGGAAGTAAAATGTAGCTCAGGGCTTTAGCCCTGATAATTCTCTCCCCCTCAAGGGGGCAAGGGCGTTAGCCCGCAAGGGAGACTTATTCATGGGGAAGGATTTCCCCATGATCAAACATATACGTAGGGGCGGACCCTGTGTCCGCCCTAATAAAAAGGGTCGAGACAGGCTCGGGGCCCCTACTGGCGGGGAAACTGTGAGTTTCCTTAGACCAGGGAGGCCCATGATGGGCTGACGGGTAAGGTGGGGGGTGAAATTACTCACAGAGATTTGTAGTGCAGCCCTTCAGGGCCGCTATGAAACTTCTGATGCTATGTAGCAGGGCTAAAGCCCCGCGCTACAGGAAGAGAGACGTAATACCAGATCGTCATGGTTGCGCCGGGCGATTTTAACTAAAACTTATATAAGTAAAGGAACTGATGGAACATGTACTTCCCAGCCCACAGACTGCGCAGATTGCGCAAGAACGAGAACTTTAGAAGGATGGTAAGAGAGGCCACTCTGAGCGTTGATGATCTTATTTATCCGCTATTTGCCGCTCCAGGTGAGGACCTTAAAAAAGAGATATCATCCATGCCCGGCAACTATCAGCTCTCTATCGATCTTATAGTCGAGGAGGCAAAAGAGGTAAAAGGTCTGGGTATCCCGGCCGTCCTATTATTTGGGATACCGGAGACTAAGGACGAGGCCGGTTCAGGGGCATATGATGAAGAAGGGATAGTCCAGAGGGCGATACGGGCGATAAAAAAAGAAGTTCCGGGTTTGCTTGTAGTAACGGATGTCTGCCTGTGTGAGTACACCAGCCATGGCCATTGCGGTATAGTTCGGGACGGTGAGGTATTAAATGATATTACACTGGAACTCCTGGCGAAATCGGCCATATCGCATGCTGAGGCCGGGGCCGATATGGTAGCGCCATCGGATATGATGGATGGTCGCGTCGCCGCAATCAGGTCCGGTCTTGATGAGAACGGTTTTCAGCAAATCCCGATAATGGCCTATTCCGCAAAACAGGCATCGGCCCTTTATGGGCCGTTTAGGGAGGCAGCCGAATCAACCCCGCAGTTTGGCGATCGCAGGTCGTATCAGATGGATGCTGCAAATGGTCTGGAAGCAATCCGCGAGACCGCATTGGATATCGAAGAGGGCGCGGATATAGTTATGGTCAAGCCAGCCTTAAGCTGTCTTGATCTCATCTATGCTATCAAGAGAGAGTTTGGCTATCCAACGGCGGCCTATAGTGTTAGCGGTGAGTTTTCGATGATTAAGGCCGCGGCTGAGAAGGGCTGGATAGATGAGAAAAGGGTTGTCCTTGAGGCACTCACCGGTATCAAGCGGGCTGGTGCTGATATCATCATCACCTATCACGCAAAAGATGCCGCCAGGTGGCTAAGCGAAGCGTAGCTTCGCTAGAGAATCGAAAATAGAAAATAGATTGAATTACTGTGGGATAGATTTGAAAGGCAAGGCCCGATAGGGCCGCAGTCCTGAGGCGAAGCCGAAGGATCTCGACAAAGCATCATCCATTTTCGATTCGGTCTATTCTCTATTATCTATTTTCTCACATTAAGAATAGGTCTACTTGGGGAACCGAGGGATGTTGCAGGGACTTTACAACTTGATGCTTCGAGCTGTTGACAGCTGTCATTTATAGGATGTAGTTGATACAGAGGCATTCTTATACTTAAAAATAGAGAACACACAATTGAGATCCTTCAGAGCCTCTGGCTCTTCAGGATGACAGAGTGTGGATTGCAAGCAAAGATGTCATTCTTAAACAGAGCACAAGCAAAGATGTCATTCTTAAACAGAGCACAAGCAAAGATGTCATTCTTATAGGAGATACTGGTTACAACCAGGAAGTATAATATAAGAGTTAG
>JACUUO010000101.1 GCA_014859275.1 Actinomycetota bacterium
CCCTATTACTCCCGTCTCTCGGCCAATGCGCTCAATTCTCTCAAGTGCCCACTCGAGATCGTCTAGCTGATGGGTGGCCATAATGGAGAGCCGTATCCTAGCCATTTTTTTAGGTACGGCGGGGTACCTGATAGCAGGCGCTAATATATTTTCCTCGTAAAGCCTGCGGCTAAATTCCAGCGCTGCCCTATCATATCCAATTACAAGCGGAATTATCTGGCTCTGGCTGTTTAGAGTATTGAAGCCGGCTCTTCCCAGCCTGTCGCGCATCAGCTTAGCTTTACTTAGCACACTATCCCTCCGCCATCCCTCGTCTCTTACTACTTTTAACGCCGCGTTAATGCTGGCCACAGTAGATGGAGGCAGGCCGGTGGTAAAAATTAAGCTTCTAGCCTTATTTTTCAGGTAATCTATCAAAACTTTTTTACCGGCCACATAGGCCCCAGCGCAACCGAAGGCTTTACCAAGCGTCCCCATATTAATATCAATTCGCTCGGAGACCCCGTAATATTCCGCCAGACCGCGTCCATTTGCACCGAAGACACCACTTCCATGCGCCTCATCAATCATCAATATCGCGCCATATTTTTCCTTTAGCTCCACAAGCCCCGGAAGGGGTGCGAGGTCGCCATCCATGCTAAAGACGCTGTCGGTGATGATCATTTTTCTCTTGTATGATGCATGCTTGAGGTGATTTTCAAGATTGGTAAGATCGCAGTGCCTGTACCTGATGTGATCAGCCCGGCTGATCAGAATGCCATCGATAATGCTGGCGTGATTGAGCTTATCACTTAACACAAGATCGCCTCTCCCTATTATCGCGGCAATGGTTCCGATGTTGGCGACATAGCCACTGTTAAACAGCAGTGCGCTCTCGGTGTTTTTAAACCTAGCGATCTCCCGCTCTGCCTCTTCGTATAGATCATAGTTGCCGATAATTAACCTGGATGACGTAGCACCAGATCCATAGCGATTTATTGCATCGACAGATGCATCCTTGAGCAGCGGATGATTCGCGATGCCAAGATAATTATTGCTGCATAGATTTAATAACTCTCCCCCGCCAGCAACAACCCATTGGGAGGCTGAATTTTCTACCGTTCTAAATTCACGATAGATCGCTTGCGCCTTCAATTTTTCTAGCTCTTCTGAGAGCTCCCTGTAGAAATCTTCCACTCCGTCACCTGCTAACGTAAAGTAGCTATCAGCTGTCAGTTAGTGGTTCATAGTTAGTAGTTCATAGAGTAAGTACCCACACCTCTTACCCACATCCCCGGTGCCCTGGTCACCCTACCCACATCTCTTACCCACATTAACTGGTAACTGCAGCACTGCAGCACCGGCTAACTATTCCTACATCTCTTACCCACATCAACATTGGCACATTCGTACCTTGGTATAGCTAAGAGTTAGTGATTCTTATTTCAGTATTTTGCAATACACCAATTTGTCATCCTCAACTCACCAACTTGTCATCCTGAAGAGCCGGAGACTCCCAACTTGTCATCCTGAAGAGCCGTAAGGCTCTGAAGGATCTAAATCGTATTTTCTATGTTTTTAAGTATTAGAATGCCTTTGTATCAACCAACACCCTATTGTCATATGTATTGTCAATGTCTGATTAAATAATTTATAGCTTTTACTGCTTTTTTATCAGGGCTAAAGCCCTGAGCTACGATTCTTTTTTTCTTCTGGCTCCTGGATTTTATCTTCTGTCTTCTCTCCAGTATCAGGGCTAAAGCCCTTAAGCTACATTGACTATTGGCTCTTGGCCATTGGCTAATTCCCCTCATCTCTTTCCCACACTCTGCAGCACTGCAGTGCTGCGGTGCTGCGGCACTGCTAGAGATCGCCCGATGAATCGGGCAACTACAGATAATTATTGGGACGGCAGTACATTGGCACGTTGGCACTGTGGCACCTCAAGACATAACCCACACTTCATTCCCACACCCTGCAACACTGCAGCACTGGTTAACTATACCCTCACTCTAGACCCACATCCCTTATCATCTGCAGCTCTTGACCTATATCTGCCCCAGGTGTTGTGAGGTAACCGCCAATAAGCGATGCGTTAATCCCCGCAATATAGCCGAGGGCCTGCAGCTGCCGTAACGCATTCTCCCTCCCACCTGCAAACCTCAGCATCGCACCGGGCAATATAAAGCGGAATATCGCTATCGTTTTAAGTATCTCCAGGGGAGGCAAGATTTCTCGCCCCTCTAAGCCTGTACCCTTGATGGGGTTAAGTATATTAACCGGTACAGATTTTATGCCCAGTTCCCTAAGCGTAAAGGCCAGCTCCAAGCGCTGATCCATCGTCTCACCCATCGAGATAATCCCGCCGCTACAGACCTCGAGACCGGCTTCCTGGGCTGCTCTTATAGTTTCGACCCTCTCCACATATGAGTGGGTGGTGCAGATATGCGGAAAGTAGCTCTCGGCGGTCTCTAGATTATGGTGGTACATGGAAACGCCCACCGCCTTTAGCTTATCAGCGACCTGGCGGTCAATAATTCCCAGGGAGGCACAGAGTTTTAAGTTTGTTTCCCTGTTCAAGCACCTGTAGATCTCCAACACCCGTTCCAGATCTTTCTTACCTATGCCCCTTCCGCTAATAACAATAGAGAATCGCTTTACGCCTAAGGATTCCATCTGATGGGCCCTCTCTAAAACTTCCTCGATGCTGAGCAGGCCATAAATCTCTACCTTAGCATGGTAATGGGATGATTGAGCGCAGAACTTACAATCCTCGGAACAGCCTCCTGATTTAGCATTAATTATGGAGCATAGGTCAATGCATTTTCCAGCTCGCACGTCCCGGATATTGCCAGCCGCCGCAAATAACCGGTAGAGGGTGGCATCACCCAGTCTAGATAATTGAATGGCCTCTTCTCTGCTGATACCAGCGCCATCCAGAACTTTTTTTTCCAGTGAATCTAGAATGTGACTCGTGTGACCCGCCTCTTTTTCTGTAAATCGCTCTTCCCCGGCCATACCTTAACCCTCCGTTATCGCTTTGATCGCTTCATATGTTACATTCAGGACCTCCCTCAGCTCAGCCTCACTCATGGATAGAATCGGCATCAGCACAATAACCGGTCCTAAGGGCCTGATTATAACCCCTCGCTCCCGAGCCTCTAATATAACCCTGTGCCCAATATTTTCTTCTAAGGGATAGGATGCTTTGCTCGCCTTGTCCTTAACAAGCTCGATACCGACCATCAAACCGCGCTGACGGATATCGCCCACATGTCTTAGGGCTTTAAATTCTTCCAGCTGTTCAGACATAAGCTTAGCTAGCAGTTGCACATGCTGGAGAAGGTTATCCCGTTCTATCACTTCAATATTGGCCAGGGCAACGGCGCAACCTAAAGGATTGCCGGTATAGGTGTGCCCATGGAAAAAAGTTTTTAACTCCTCATATCTACCCAGGAAGACTTCGTAAATAGCATTAGTTGTTAATGTTGCCGCCAGCGGTAAATAGCCGCCTGTCAACCCCTTGGCAATACACATTATGTCAGGCCTAACATCCTCTTGCTCACAAGCGAACAGTATACCGGTGCGTCCAAAACCCACAGCCACCTCATCGGCAATAAGCAGAATATTATACTGGGCGCATAATTCCCCTACTCGCCTCAAATAGCCGGGCGGGGCGGTGATCATACCCGCAGCACCCTGGACCAGCGGCTCAATAATTACCGCGGCAATCTCACGGTAGTGCTCAGCCATAATCGCTTCCAGTGCATTCAGGCAGTCTGTATTACATGCACCCTGCTTCTTACCGAGCGGGCAGCGATAACAGTAGGGAGAAGGTGCCTTAAAACCCTCAAACAACAGCGGGCTAAACTTTTCATGAAACAAATCGATGCCACCGACACTTACCGCCCCGATCGTGTCACCATGATAACTTTCGCCTAAAGAAAGAAACTTTCTTTTGGATTGATGCTCAGGTATCCCTTGCTGCTGCCAATACTGGAAAGCCATCTTCAAAGCGATCTCCACCGCACTCGCACCCGAATCGGAGTAGAAGACTTTGTTTAGCCCCTCAGGACTGATCTCAACAAGCCTTTTAGCCAGCTTTATTGAAGGCACATTGGCTAGGCCGAGCAGTGTGGAATGGGCTATTTTATCCGCTTGGGATGTGATGGCCTCGGTTAAATCCGGGTGATGGTGACCGTGCACCGTCACCCACAGGGATGAGACGCCATCAAGGTACCTATTGCCCTTCACATCTACTAAGTAGCTCCCCTCGCCCCTTTCTATAATAATTGGCTCTTCTTCATTCCACACTTTCATCTGGGTGAAGGGATGCCACACAAAAATCTTATCCCAGCTGGCGAGAAGGCGGTGATAATCATCCGTTCTTTTGCTCGTCATTTATACCTCCTAACAGAGCGTCTACATCTATGTACCGCTCGGCGGTGCTTAGCAGCTCGCCCAATTTAGCCTCCTCAACGCTTAACTCATCCACCTTTGGCATAAGTCCAACCACGGGAACCCCCGTCATATCCTCGATAACCTTGGGATTAGTTTCTTCAGCCAGGCTCGGATTTTGATGGTTATAGCCATTAATCACAATTCCGGCTACTGTAAGCCCCTTTGCTTTTGCGCAAGCGACCGTTAACGCGGTGTGATTAATGGTGCCAAGCCCAGGGCGGGCAACTATTAATAAAGGCAACCCCAGCAAAAGGGCCAAATCCGCAACGGTTATCTGCGAGCCAATTAATGGAACGAGCAGGCCACCAGCACCTTCTACTAACACGAATTCATGCTTTCCGGCCATACGCTCAACATGGTCTAGAATTAAATCAAGCTCGATTGTTTTTCCTTCTAAATCAGCGGCAACCGCAGGCGCTAAAGGGAGTTCGAGACAATACATATTAAGAGTAAGGGCATTATCCTCATAGCCAACATCTGCGGCAATGCGATAAAAATGAGCGTCCTCAGAGAAGACCCTACCACTCTTGCAAATGGCACCAGTCTGAACCGGCTTTAATGCTACGGCATTTATTCCTCTGCGCCGTAAGATACCTAGCAGACCGGCGGTGATAACAGTTTTACCAACGCCAGTATCAGTGCCAGTTATAAAAAAACCCGTACTTAACCCTTTAATCAGATGGATCCTCCCGACAGGTAATTATTGTAAACCGTATCATATGGTCGGTTTACAATATATTAATTTACTAGGGACGAAAGTGTCTACCTTTATTTTCAGAGGATCACAAACCACACCGGGTTTTGCCTTCGCAAAGAGCGTGATCGCGTCCCTGTGGGACTAACCAGTGAGGTAGCCATATGATATCCACAAATATACAGACTTCGCTCGATTTTTATGATCCTTCCCAGCTATTTAGACATAGCTATTTATCTACCCCATTACCTATCGCTCTATATAGAGCCAATAGGTATTATATTAACCTATAGTTTAGATTTATGCCTAACCCTTAACAAAGACTTTAATCTTCTACTTAGCGCAAAACTGCATATTAGCCAAGGGTAAATAGTCGCTATCTCTTGAGATAATATCTCATAGCAACGCCGCTACCTTCTATTATATATTTTGCCTAAAGCTATACTTTATGCTTTATAAGTGCGTGTTCTGTCCCTTGAATTGCCAGTTAAACCTAAACTATAAAGTAGAGGTTGATGTATCAATATAGCATGGGTTCGTAGCCAAACCCCTTTCCCTGTTCTTAACCCGATAAGTTGGCTACCTTGTCCGATTGTCGAACTCCCAACGGATCAATACTGGGAACTAATTTTCCTAAAATTCAGTCCGGTCCGCTGGATTTCTTGTTTAATATGCTCGCCATGCGGCAATACTTAATTAGCGTGGAACATGTTACACGATCGCTTTTGGAGGTGGTTGAGTTGGCAGTAGAGCGCTATGATCTTCGGGGAATGCAGTATGGCCCGGACCCGGCCGCATTCTTCGAAGATGCATTTAACAGGATTTCCAGTGAATTAGAGCCGGGGCAAGAGGCAACGGTGGTCGTGAATCCGGAGCACATGACCGAACCCGTCAATCAAATGGCAAGCCTCGCAGAAGCCAGCGGTCTTTCAGTTATAACAACCAGGGAGACCGCATCTGATGAGGCGGTTATACAGGTTAAGAAGCGCGCGGCTTAAAAACGGATGAAACAACCCATGATCGCAACGAGGGCAGATTGATAATCTGCCCTTAAAGTCATTGAGGTAGTATATAGTCCTAGCTGCTGCCTACCTGGCCACCAGTAATTTCTTCGATCTCCGATTCAATATCCTTAGTCTGGTGGAAATAGACCGTGCGTATGGGGAATGGTATAGAGATACCGGCGCTATCAAGCGCCTCTTTTATTACTCTGTGAGCCTCCGATTTTACATTAAAATAAGGTTGATTTTTTTGATCAACCCAGACACGCACCTGAAGCTTAATTGCACTATCGGCAAAGCTGGTAACAAGCACCTCGGGAGCAGGATCTTTAACCATCCCATTGATCCCACCTACAGCATCAATGCAAGTCTTCGCCGCTATGGCTATGTCGCTTCCGTAGGAAATGCTGACATCTATATCGGCACGTCGCTCCGGGAAGGCAGTTAAGTTTATTATATTGCTAGTTGATATGGTATTGTTGGGAACAAAGATAAGTCGCCCATCGTATGTAGTTATCTGAGTATCTCTTATCCTGATATTTGTAACTACCCCTTCAACATCGCCGATGATGATCCTATCTCCTATCGTAAATGGGCGCTGAGTCAAAAGAATAATGCCGGAGAGAAAGTTGCCAAGGATATCCTTCATTGCAAAACCAACCGCAAATCCAGCCACGCCAAGACTAGTAAATAATGCAGTGAGCTCTATATCTAGGGAGATGAGAGCGACAATTATACCAACCGATAAGGTTCCTATATAGGCAATTTGTGACACTAGGATATCAACGTGGCCTTCGGTGCTCGTTCTTGCCATAGCCTTTCTCACCGTCTTACGAATAGCGCGAGCTATAATAAAGAAAATGAAGACGGTAATGAGCGCAAGCACTATCTTCGGTAATTTAATCAAAAAACTATTGTACAGGTCGATAAACCCTTCAGCCACGTCAAATATTTCGCCCTCAAAGGTCGATGTATCGCCCATCAAATTATCTCTCCTTATGAAACATTTTCATTGAATCGGGAAAACAGGAGTCGGTAGTGCCATTCTAGTGGATGACAGCACCGGATGCAAACCATCTGAAGCTTGACGAGCCTGTAAAAAGGCTGGTAGCCAGTAGTCATTACGCTACGGCACCCCAGCCTATGATACGCCCGATGTATTCGTGTCACTGTTTCAATGTGCTGAAGTGCTGCAGTTACGTGTAAGTAGTTATCAGCCACCAGCTATTCACCCATATTACAGTGCCTACATTAACTGGTAACTGCAACACCGGATAACTCTCCCCACAGTTTCTACTGCTCATTGGCCAGTGGCTATTTGACCAATCCCACACCTCTTTCTTTCACCAACATTGGCACATTCACACCTTGGCTCTTTAAGACAGTACCAGATATCGACGGGGGACCGGTGACTGATGACTACTTCCAACCATACATCTCCGGCCTGCGATCCTTAAAGAGGTCATTATATCGATTAAGCTGTTTATTTCTTGCCACCATGGGATCGATATCCACTATAGCAATCTCTTCATCACCATCAAAAGCGCGCATCAGGATTTTGCCTTCAGGCGATACCACCTCACTCTTTCCGATAAAAGCAAGGCGCTCCTTCCCTCCACGCTCCTCAAAGCCGGTGCGGTTGCAGGTGATTGCAAAAACCCGGTTCTCAAGGCAGCGAACAGGCATCGCGTCGGGGCAGTACGGGAGCACGAGGTTGGACGGATGACATAGTATATCGGCCCCCATCATTGCAAGCGTACGGGCGCTCTCCGGGAAGAACCAGTCAAAACAGACCATCAGCCCAAGCCTGGCATCCCCGATATCAAAGACTAAAAAACCGGTATCTCCCGGCTCGAACCAGAGTTTCTCCTCGAAGAAGAGGTGTGTTTTGCGGTAGGTCACGATGTGGCCATCCGGCCCGAAGAGGGCTGCGCTATTAAAAACCTTACCGGCCGATCTCTCCGCCATGCCGGCAACTAGATAGAAGCCCTTTTCGCGGCACAACTCGGTCAGCTGGTGAGAGGTATACCCATGAGGTATATCCTCCGAGAGCGCCTCCACCTCCTCCCTTGAGACAAACTGATATCCGGTACTGAAAAGTTCCGGCAGAACGATTACATCTGCTTCCACCGGCGAAAGCCTCTCTATAACATATTCAACATTCCGCTCTATCTCCCCGAAGGTGGGAGCAAACTGGAAGAAGCCAACCTTCACGTACTTCACCATCCCCTGTAGGATTGGCTTCAATTATAGCCGATTAAAAGGGTCGAGTTCTATTCGCCGATTCGAGCATCTTTAAAGCGCGGCGATACTCAGCGATATTGCAATTTAATGCTTCTAGCTGTCAACAGCTGTCATCCCTTCGGCTTCGCTCAGGACAGGTCTAAACGTAGCGTATGCAAAGTGAAGAATCTAAATAATACCCTCATTATTATGC
>JACUUO010000102.1 GCA_014859275.1 Actinomycetota bacterium
GCTCTAGTGATACTGTTGAGGGGTTTAAAGGTGCCATCAGGGTAGCCACTTATGATGCTCTTTTCCACCAATGCATCGACATAGGATTTGTACCAGGCATCGGCTGGCACATCGGTAAAGGTTGTGGGAGTCTGTGTTGTTGCCGGCTGAGTTGCTATAGGCTGTGTTGGTGTAGTTGGTGTTACCAGCTGATAAGACGATAGCATAGGTGAAGAATCAGGAATGGGTATTGGCGCTGGCTCAGGAGGAAGCATGGTAGTTGCTGTATCCCCGCTCCCACTGAACAGCATAATATCTACTTGAGTCGGTGTTAGTCTATTAGTCGTTGTACCATCACCAAGTTGACCCCAGTAGTTATCCCCCCATGCCCAAACCGTGCCATCTGATTTGAGGGCCAGCGAATGGCCAGAACCAGCTGCGATTGCGACAATACTGGAAAGATCGGATACCTGAATAGGTGTATATGTATCGGTCCTTGTCCCATCACCGAGCTGGCCACTATAGTTATGTCCCCATGCCCAGACCGTGCCATCTTGTTTTATGGCCATAGCGTGATAGGGGGCAGCTGCAATTGCAATGACGCTGGAAAGGTTGGGTACCTGAGCTGGGGTTAATCTATCGGTTGTGCCATCGAGCTGACCATAGTTGTCCCCCCACGCCCAGACGGTGCCATCTGATTTGAGGGCTAGTGAATGGGACCAGCCGGCAGCAAGTATGGCAACGCCGGAAAGACCAGGTGCTTGAACTGGTGTTGTTACGATATTATTTGCTGTGCCATCACCGAGCTGGCCAGAGCCGTTATTTCCCCATGCCCAGACCGTGCCATCTGATTTTATAGCAAGGGAATGAGCAACACCAGCTGCAATTGCAACTACGCCAGAAAGTCCGGGTACTTGAATTGGTGTTAATCTATGGGTAGTTGTACCATCGCCAATCTGACCAGCCTCGTTGTTGCCCCATGTCCATACGGTGCCATCTGATTTCAGGGCTAGTGAATGGTGGTAACCGACTGCAACTTTAGTTATATTGGAAAGATTGGATACCTGAACTGGCGTTGAGCTGCTGGTTGTTGTCTCATTGCCGAGCTGGCCACAATCATTGCGCCCCCATGCCCAGACGGTGCCATCTGATTTTAGGGCGAGGGAGTGGCTGGAGCCAGCTGCAACCATGGGTGTTACAGGCTGTGTTACAACACTAGCAACACCAACTGAGGTTACAATAAGTAGCAGAGAAAAAGCTATAACTGCTGCCAGTAGCTTACGGTGCCCCTTTAATTTTTGGCTAAGAAAACCAGTATCATACATATATGTCCTCCTCTTTAATGGGTCGATATATTCTTCTAGGTCTGATACCTCTACAGAGCATAAGGCTATTGGATATTGGTATCGCCCCAAAGTATCTACAAAACGTAAGATAACCAGCTGAGCACTACGGTAAATCCAGCTAATTGCTTAAAATCACCTGGAGTTAAATACCAGGCGATGGATACAGCCTCTTCTAACCCCCTCTTAAAGGGTAAATATGGACTTCTAATATGTATCGGCAGGTAGGAGCTACATCTAAAGAGTAAAGAAAAACTGAGGAGTATTATGAAAGAGCTGATAGGTGTCCAAATAATAAAGCCCTGGTAATAACCTAATTACCTGGGCTTATCCTGTGGCCGGGGACGGACTTGAACCGCCGACACGGGGATTTTCAGTCCCCTGCTCTACCACCTGAGCTACCCGGCCTTATCAAATTATTAGACCGACCTAAAGTCGGCCTGATTGCTACCATAATAGATTACGAAAATATCAGTAAAAAATCAAGACTGGCTGCTAAATCGAGGCAAAGCCTGCTATTATAGCTACTGTATCCATTTTTGGAGTGATTATGTCAGATACAGCCATCGCGTTTATATGCAGCAATTACAATAAATACAGCGTATCAGCATTGGCAGGTGCGCTCGAAAGCGCGAGCAAAACCGAAAGTTTACAGCTTTATTTTCTTTCTGTTAAAAAGCCGGAGGTGCTCGGCGACGAGATCAGCGCACTGCTCGGAAAACATGGAAAGGTTGCTGTATGCTTTTCTTTTGCGACAACCAACATCATCCAAGTGCACAAGCTGGTAACGGTGTTACGGAGTAAACTAATAGATCCAAGGATTACATACATCGCTGGTGGCCCGCATGCAACTGGGGATCCGGAGGGAACGCTTGCACTTGGGTTCGATATCGTGGTCATCGGTGAGGCGGAGGAGAGCTTCCCCGAGCTGGTTAGCTCGCTTTCAAACGGCCCCAGCTTTAGCGACCTCAGAGCGGTTAAGGGGGTAGCCTACGTCGAAAACGGGGCCATCATTAAAACCGGCGGAGAAGACCGGTCAACTTAAATGATTTTGCGCCGTTTTCGATCAAGCATAACCGGCTGTCGCCGATCGAGATAAGCCGGGGATGCCCGCACGCCCGTCCGTGCGTGGAACCACCATCAAAAATATAGTTGATTCTGACCTCGGCAAATTTATTGCCGGCATCATCAACCTTAGTATCGACGGTGATGCTTTCCACCAATAATTTCACGATCTCGCGTTTGTCCTCGAACGCGAGTGCACGATCCACTGTCTGCCTCAATTGTAGTAGCAACTCTTCGGCGCTGTCAACTTGTCTTACCAGGTCATTTTCCTGTTCCAAAAGGGTATTGAGTTCGCGCACCCTTTCTTGCAATTCCAGCGTCTCCACCTTTATCTTTTGCAGCTGCAGCGCTATATCTGTTGAGTCAATGAGGTTGCGCCGGTATAAGTCAAGAATAGACTGCTTCTCCGTTTCCTTATCCGCTAATGCCTGCATCACCACAATTCGCTCAGCCTCTATCTCAGCCGTTTTACTCATCTTCTCATCAAGGGCTTCGCTTAGGGCGCGACTGACTTCTCCGGGATTGGTGATGAAGCCGACGATGTCGTTCCAGACGATATTCTCCAACCATTCAACGGATATATTCTTACTTTCGCATTTCTCAACGTGTGGGCCCCTATGACGGTCCCGCTTACCATTGCAGCGATACCAACCCTTCATGCCGTTGCGGCTCTTGTGGGGAGTCGTCCCGATGTAGTTTAGCCCACAAAGTTTGTATTTGATCAGGCCCCGTAATAGGTATTGGTACTTGGCCACTTGGCAACTTTCAATTTGGTTATCCCTGAGTTGCTTCTGCGCCCGGCACCACACTTCGGGACTTACTATCGCCGGGACGTCTCTTGTGATGAGCTCTCGCTTCTTCTTTGACCTCTTTCCGAAAGTGTGAAGGCCCATATAGATGGTGTTAACCAGCATATTTCTTATCCTTCCCGGCCTCCACACTCCAGCGGTGGCTTTCTTGCGTTTGCCGTCGGAGGAGACCTTACGGGCGTCTTTGGCGTAGGAAGGTGGAACCTTTATGTTATTCAAGTAATCGGCGATGGCAACGGTGGAAAACCCATAGTCGCTCATTAACGAGTAAACGAGGCGGATAACCGAGGCTTCAGACATGGCATGTCCCTTCATCGGCTCCTCATTGACTTGCAGGTAGCCATCGACCACTTCGTAGCCGAGGGGGTGATGCCCCACACCACTTGCCGTTTCTAACCGCCCGGGTAGTGCCTAACGCGCTTCTTTCGGCTATCATGGAGCGCTCGAAATCGGCAAAGCTAGCGAGCATGTGAATCTGCAACTTACCTGCGGATGTTTCGGTATCAAAGGGCTCTGTCATCGACCTTATCTTAACTCCGGCTTCTTCAAGTGCTTTGATGGTCTCTAACACGATACGGATAGATCGGGCCACTCGGTCCAGCTTATAAATCAGGACGGTATCGAACAGTCCAGATCGCGCGTCTTCAAGCAGCTTACTTCCGGCAGAGCGCTTACCAAACTTCACGGTCCCAGACACACCATTATCGCGGTAGACCTCGGCGACGTGCAGGTTTTCTCGCTCGCAGTAATCAAGTGCAAACTGAACCTGGTTCTCGATGGAGCCTCGCTCGCCCTGCTCATCAGTGGAAACTCGGCAATATACTGCAACTGCTTTTATGCTAACCACCTCCCAGGTAATCATTTATGCTGTTGTGCTTTTACCCAGCATAGCATATTTTTGTGCATTTTGCCAGCTCACGCGAGTAATGAACTTAATCTTCCTCACGTTTTCTCTCATTATATCTGCGCTGCCGTGCTCTATGACCACACACATCCGAACAGAATGGGTTGTCGCCTCTTCTTTTCCTATCGCCTTCTGGACCGACGGTGAAGAGAACGTGGCGATTCTGGCATTCGCGGTACTCGAGGCCCTCGGGTGCCGTGAGATCTAGATACGTTTTGAAGTAAAGCGCCTGCTTAAGCGAGTTTAAGCCGACCCCACGGGTAAAACCATCCTTTGTTTTCCTTGGATATGTTATTATATTGTTGAGTTCAACTGCGAATACGTACTGCACCCACGCCTCAGCTTTTTCAACGCGCTTTGCCCTCACATCGGTATAAGCGTCGGAAAAAACGTTTCCCCCTTTGCGGTCGATGAATCGTTGGTATCGATAAGTTGCATCGGCGATGTATTCCGGTCTCGTCCCCTCCCGATAGGCTATAATGTCGTGTAGCCAATCTACTGGATAATGAGTAAAGAGATCATTATAGTTTTTGTCGATAAACCCCTTATCGCCCTTTAGAGATGCCACTACTTTAAAGAAAAAGCGGTATCTCTTTATATCCGCTGTGAGATTTTCGATCGGCTCAGTGGACGGATAACTAAGCAGCCCGAATCTGGAGACAAACCTTAGGACCGATTGCAAGTTATTGGTATCGACTTTTTGGATGGCCTTAATGAGCTCAACAACTTTAAGGTGAAGATATCGGCATCCGGTCATGACAGTTACGAAGCATGGCGGGAGGGCATTCACGACGACCTCGTGCTCGCGGTCGCATTGGCCGTATGGTACGCAGAAAAGAGAGGCTATGGGCCAATGGTTGTGCGGTTGTAGGGCTGAAAGCAGAGGGAGTATAAGGGTGACCTAAGCCACCCTTACGAACTCTTTAATCAAGCTGACGGGGAAGATAAAGACGGGAAATTCCTCGCGGCAGCTCTTAGGTGCTTAATGACATATCCAAGGCCAGAGAGGAAATCGAGAACGAGCTAAGTAGGATCTATAAGGAGTTTGGGGCAAAATCGGGTAGGAGGAGGGCTCACGCCCTCCGTCTCCGGGTAGAAGGGCCACCCAATTGGTGGCCCAACCCCCACAGAACCCGGCGTGCGGATTTCCTGCACCGGGCTCTTCAGAAATTGATTCACAGCATTGCGTATGCTTTCAATTTCTCATAAGGAATTGAGAGCTTGGCAAGGCGCAACTCTCACAGAACCGGACGTGCTTTAATGCATCCGGCGGTTCGTGATGTAAAGGTGCAACACGGTGCACCTGCTCCTCTACTTGCATGCGATGCCGTTAGCGCATATGCCCTGCAAACTTCACAGATCGGGTTTCACCTTCTCCGTCAAAGCCGCAGCTTCCAATCTTTCCAGACGGTATTTGCTGCATTTTAACGCTTAAACGAATGCACATGTCACAAGAAGCACACCACGTTCGGTCCTTCAGTGCAAATGCACCTAGTATGACCTCTGCTGACTTCTCACCACTCGTTGATAAGTTTTACAACTTATCTAGTCCTAACTGGACAAATAATGAGATCTCCCCGGGTAAGAGCACTCACTTTCCTCCCATCCCCGCTGCATCTACTAAAGCTACCCTTCGATGATTATGGGCTTCGCCTTGTATTGCAGGCTCGCCCGGTCGTCTCTAGCCTCGGTATGCAGTTTCTGTTCGTCGGGCCAGTGGTTTGCCTTCGGCTTCCTTCAGATTCCACCTCACGGTAGACACCCTTGCTTTTGGCTAGCGGTTTCCACCACCAGGACCCGCAGGGGACTTTCACCCCCAAGTGATGTGCCCATGCCGGGCGCACCACAATAGAAAAGAGGCACCTGGTTAGTGCCTCTTTTCTATTTTTCGTCGGCGCCATCGCCACCTCTGCTAATCTCGATAGGCGTTGTTTCAGCTTCCCACTTATCGTCATCGTTGTCATCGTCATCTTTCAGTATGTTGAAGACCTTGATCATCTTTAACCTACTCCAACACGTAGAAATGATAAGATACTCGATATTACAATAATCCATCCAGCAGCGACAAGTAATAAGATGAGACTCACATTTAACAGACGAGCCCTATGCTCCGTAAGTTCTGGATTTGAACTCCAGTATTTACCATACGATATTGCAAGCTCTTTTTTTACGTTTTCAGGCGGTCCTTCACGAAAGCGTGTTGTAAATATCTGTTTAGGATCGGGAGCAAGGAACTTACGAAACATTAGCGCCAAAGAGGACAGCAGAATGGCGGATCCTAATAGAAATAGTGGAACTAGGAGAGCTATGGTGGCGATGATTCGGCAAGAGGTAGTGAAATATATCTAGGTATAATACGAGATACGCTACTCCCCCAGAGACCAATTAGGGCTGCGTTTGCAGCTGTAATAATTGATATACGCTGAAGCAGATTGGTAAGATCTTTTGTTCTTTCTGACTCAAGGAAATAAGCATACTGCAATAATACGTCCAAAGAGGTCGATTTTTCTACACCCTCACCCGTAGTAGGCTTCCTGCTAACCTCGTTCGAGGTTGATTCATCAGTAGCCTCATCTATAGTCAACCATCCTACCTGTTAAGCTGCCGTTATACGTATAATGGTACTATATTTATTACCACTGAGATCCTGCTTTTATCCAAGGTAGTGTCTGAGGTTAAGGGCGATATTGAGAGCAAGTTTAGGCGCATGCTCGGCATGCAAAGTGAGTCATCCAGTAAGTCGGCTTAGGGTTGTTATCCACAGTAACCACCGCCTTATTTTATCCTTAGTTTTGTGACCTGGGGGAATAGAATAAGCTGTTTATTGTGAGCAGCACGCCCTTCCGTGCTGTAAAGGATCTTGACCGCGACCGATTTCACGCTGGAGGGGTATTGCAAAATCGAGGCGACTGTGAAAAGCTCCTACGTCACCTGGACGACCGATCCATTAACTACGTCACCGAGATACCTCGACGTGAAGGCGACGTTAGCATAGAAATTTAGGCCCAGCATAATGTGGATTTAAGCCCAGAGTGCAGGTTGCTACACAGCGAGCATGGATCGTATAATAGTAGTCATAAAATCAGTCGCAAGTGGGAGAACTCCATGCACGTTGTTCTTGATACCAACAGTATCTGTAGTGACTACCAATTAAGGGGCACCGCATTTTATACGCTCCTTGAGGGAATCAAGAGAGTCAGTATTATCCTTCACGTACCGCAGATCGTCATCGACGAGGCTATTAGCAACTATAAGGAGGCGTTCGAGGGTTTTGCGGTGATTATAGCTAGCTTCAACGGGAGAATCAAGAACCTTCCCTTTACGCTCGATGATGCGCGTATCAAGGCGGAAACTGAAAGCTACACGCAACTGCTTTCCAAAAAACTGAGTGATGTAGGAGCAACGATCGGTCATATCCACCCGTCACCCACCAACAGCTCGTGGATCGTGAACTGAGCCGTCGTAAACCATTTACGCTCGATGGCAAGGGTAAAGGCAAGGGATATCGCGATGCCTTGGTTTGGCATACCGTCATTGAGCTTGTCAAGGGCTCGTCCGAGCCTATTGCGTTCGTCACCAAAAACTGGCGCGATTTCAGTATGGGGAAGGATGACCGCACCCTACATCACCATCTTACCGATGATCTTGCAGTGCAGGGGCTTGAAACTCGTGTCGAGCTCTTTGAAAACTTACAGGAATTTAATGAGAAGTATGTCAAACCACATATTCCAAAGACAAGCAATTATAACCCCGGTCTAGTTCGTGATTATATACGGCAGGAAATAATGGCACACCCGTTTAACCTCGGTGGCCCCGCTTTCACCACATCTAGTGCTGGCTTTCCAGATTTTGGCTCGGTGAGGGTTTTTCTGGTCGATACAATCGTAGATGTGGAGATGCCTGAGCAGGCACAGGAATTTGCCTCTAATATTCTCGTTATGACCGCCAAAGTGGACGCTAGATGTGGACTTGAGTTTTACATCATACTTGACCAAATGAATTTGGTCCCAGAGAACGTGTTAGTAGGGGTACTCAGAGAAACACCGCACGGCTACGCCACGATAATCACCATTATGCAGGCTCAACTGGAGCTTATCGTCGCCTTTGATCCAAGCACCCAAACAGTAAAGCAGCTGGATTTGGTGGGGCTCCACAAGATCTAAGCACACAGGTAAGAGCCCGGACGTAAGGATCCGGGCTCTACTCTTACGCACTCTTCAGAACGCCTCTATGGCCTCAAGCTCTCGGCTCATGTCCTCAAGTGCCTCTAAATAGCCTTGCAAGGTCTTACCTGTACGCTTTGGTTTGCCAATATAGACTTTATCGCCTGCGCTCTCCTCGAGGCTGTCGAGTATCTTCTTAAGTATATCGGTCGAGATCATCGCATCCACCTCCTGTCTTCCGCAATGCAGCACCCTAATTCTTTCGAATAACATCATAAAGCAG
>JACUUO010000103.1 GCA_014859275.1 Actinomycetota bacterium
AGAGTACGCCCCATAAATGGGGCAACTACATTGGCACTGTAGCACTTTGGCACTTGTAACCCTTTATGGGATAAGTAGTAGACTGACAGCTGATAGCTAACAGCTAATTTTAGGAGGGATAAATGGAGAAGGATATTTTTTGCAGGATTGCTTCGGGCGAGATTCCGGCAGATATTGTTTACGAAGACGATGAATTAGTTGCTTTTAAGGATGTTAGACCGCAGGCACCGATTCACATTTTGATAGTTCCTAGAAAGCACATATCAAAGCTTGATGATGCGACCGCCGAGGATGCAGAGCTGCTCGGCCGGCTTATGCTTACTGCAATCAAGGTTGCAAGATTAATCGGTATCGCAGAGAGCGGCTACCGAGTGATCGCCAATAACGGGCCAGATGCCGGCCAAGAAGTCTATCACATTCATTTCCATGTCCTGGGGGGAAGAAGACTTGGGCCACTCGGATAAGTAATAGGAGGTACTTGGTTGCTACTTAAGGAGCGATTGACTGAGGATATGAAATCAGCCATGCGGGGGCATCATCTGACCCAGAGCAGAAGATTAGGCTATCATAAAGGATATGGGCAAGGTTATGAGTAATTTAATGCCCAGGGTAAGGGGTAAGGAGGATGGTAAGCGCGTTAATGAGCTGGCCTCAGAGATTTTGAGAGGATTAGCAGCAGGCAGACATAGCTAATCTACATACATGTGTGATATAATTTTCTCACTTAAGGAGTGAGAGAGCCTAAATTGGCAGAGCTAATAGAGATTAAGGTTGTGGTCCCGGGCGATCTATCGATGGTCGAGCTGCTCGGTTACCAGGATCAATTATTAAAGGTTATAGAAGATAGATTTAAAAGCACTATACTGGTAAGAGGGAACGAGATAACGATCAAGGGTGACGCCGAGGAAGTAGAAATCGTGGCTACCATCTTTAAAGAATTATTAAGTGTAATATCGCATGGGCAGCAGTTAACCCCTCAAAAAGTTGAACACACGATTGAATTAACCCTTGACGGAGAGCAGATTGCTCCATCCAGCATCTATTCGGATGTTATTATAACGCACCGCAGAAAAGTAATCGGACCAAAAACCGCGGGGCAGAAAGAGTACGTCGACGCTATCCGTAGGAACACTGCAACCTTTGCAATCGGACCGGCCGGAACCGGAAAGACATATCTGGCGATGGCGATGGCTGTGCGCGCATTAAAGGATAAGTCGGTAGGAAGAATTATATTAACGAGGCCCGCGGTTGAAGCTGGGGAGAAACTAGGGTACTTACCCGGGGACCTTCAACAGAAAGTCGATCCCTACTTGCGGCCGCTTTTTGATGCGCTCTATGATATGATGGATGCTGAACAGTTCCAGCACTTGATGGAGAGAGGAACCATCGAAATAGCACCTCTCGCATATATGAGGGGTCGGACCTTGAACGATTCGTTCATTATTCTGGATGAAGCCCAGAATACCTCTCCGGAACAGATGAAGATGTTTCTTACCCGGCTTGGTTTCGGCTCGAAAATGGTTGTTACGGGCGATAGCACACAGATAGATCTACCGCAAGGACAGCATTCAGGCCTACTTGTTGTAGAAAAGATATTAGCGGGAGTAGAGGGTGTGTACTTTATCCACCTTTCGGCTCGCGATGTAGTTCGTCATAAGCTTGTTCAGAGAATAGTTGAAGCATATAAGCAGTATGACGAAGAGAGAGGTTCAAAGAAGTAGCCATGACCGCCGACTTTGGCCTCGAGAAAATTAAAGAACTTCGACAGAGGGTTGGTCGGCAAGGTATCAGCTTTTACCGCTTACTCCTTGCTTTGCTTATTTTCTCCATAATCCTTGCCACTTTAACTATTGATTTTCTTCCGGATAAGTTGACCGGTATTCAGGTCGGTAAACCGAGCCCAAAGACAGTCAAAGCTTCGCGCGACATTGAGTTTGTTGATTTCGAAAAAACGGTGGCCCTTCACAAGGAAGCCGCATCGCATGTTCAGAAGGTCTATAACCAGGACTGGAGCGTTGAGCCTCAAATCACGGATTCTGTTCATAAGTTCTTCGATTTATTAAGGCAGGTGAGATTAAATCAGGCGCTGGCCCCTGAGGCAAAGCTCGATTTATTAATAAAAGGAGTCGATGCTGGCTTTAACAAAAATGCGCTAAAAACGGCACTCGAATTGCCTGATAGTGAGCTCAACGAGGTTGAGGGGATGATAATAAATCATATCGACCGGATCTATAGGAGCCCCGTAACGCCCGAAAACATCGTTAAAAAGAAGGGCGAGTTTCGCAGCATTGCCGGCAGTTTAACGCAGAGTGCAAGCAAGAACGCCCTTATCGCAGAAGTGGGTTCATCGTATATCAAGCCCAACTATTTCTATGATGAAACGGCAACGGAGAAGCTAAAGAAAGAAGCCATAGCCGGGATATCGCCCGTAATCGTTAGTAAGCAAAAGGATGAAACCGTTGTCCGGGAGGGCGAAGTTGTCTCAAGCGTACAGGTCAAGATATTAAAGGAACTCGGATTAATGAAGCGGGGGGTTGATCTAGGTAGGCTGGCGGGGCTCTCACTCTTTGCCCTCGCTTCATTTGTTGCTTTTAGCCTCTATCTATACAACTATCAGCGAAATATTTATAAAAGCAATAGGTTTATAGGGGTTCTCGCAATTATATTTATAACAACAATTCTAATCGCAAAATTTGTCAGCCCATTTTACTCATATTTTCTGATCCCCGTTGGGGCGGCAGCGATGCTTACCGCGTTGCTATTCAATATCGAGGTGGCTGTTCTCATGATCTTTACGATCAGTCTGTTTTCAGGTCTGATAGCGGGGCAGAACTACCTGTATACGCTATATGGCCTTTTGACAGGGCTTTTTGCGATATTTGCCATCTACAACATCAGGCACAGAACGGACCTCGTCCTAGCCGGCGCTTGGGTTACTTTGGCAACCACAGCGCTCGCCCTTATCACCACGTTGTTAAGCGGGGCCGGGTTGTTTGAGGTATTTAAAAATTTAGGCTGGGGACTGTTGGGCGGCATTTCAACGGCGGTGTTGACTATAGGCGCACTTCCCTTCCTTGAGAAAGTGTTTGGGATTACGACCGATATCAAGCTCGTTGAGCTATCGTATGCAAACCAGCCGCTTCTTCGTGAACTGATGATGGAGGCGCCGGGGACATATAATCACAGTATTATGGCCGGAAATCTCGTCGAGAGCGCTGCAGAAGAGATAGGTGCTAACCCGCTTCTTGCTCGGGTCGGCGCTTACTATCACGATATTGGCAAGATAAAACGGCCGTTGTTTTTTGTTGAGAACCAGGTTGGCTGCGAGAACCCGCATGATCATACCAATCCTAACTTAAGCTGCCTGATCATTACCTCTCATGTCAAAGAGGGGGTTGAGATTGCGAAAAAGTACCGGTTGCCGCAAGAAATTATAGCTATAGTAAACGAGCATCATGGCACGAGCATAGTTGCATATTTCTATCATAAGGCGAAGGAAAATATTGTTAAGGAGACGATAAGCGAGGAGGATTTCAGGTACTCGGGGCAGCGACCGAGATCAAAAGAGGCGGCCCTGGTTATGCTGGCGGACTCAGTTGAAGCGGCAGCTCGGACAATTACAAAACCATCGCCAAAAAGAATAGAGCAGTTGATCAAGAGAATAGTTCAAAGCAAGCTTGATGACGGACAGCTTAATGAGAGCAATCTTACGTTAAATGATATTGAGAAAATAATCAGAAGTTTCGCCCAGGTGCTGACAGGCTTATACCATGCGAGGGTCGAGTATCCATCAGCGCCTTTATCCCAGACAGGGAGCCTTGTCGCCCATGGCAATCCTAATAAGTAATAATCAGGATATACCTGTAGACGAAGACCAGCTTAGAAGAATCGCAGAGCTTACTCTAGCCAAGGAAGGCATTGAAAAAGAGGCCGAGCTTAGCATCGCGCTTGTTAGCGAAGAGGAGATGCTTGAGTTAAACGCGAGGTATAGAGGTAAAGATTACCCGACAGATGTCTTATCCTTCCAAGCGGAGACTCCCCTGGGAGGCAAGATTGAAAAAATCCCCCACCTTCTCGGCGATGTTGTGATCTGTCCTTCAGTGGCTGCAAGACAGGCGGAAGAATATGGCCACACCTTTGACCAGGAAATTGAACTTCTTTTGGTTCATGGAATTTTGCATCTGCTCGGCTATGATCATAAGGAAGATGCCGAAGCTGAGGAGATGGAGGAGCGCGAGCAAGAAATTCTATCGACTTTCTTTGGGAAGACAGACCTTACAAGATTCCCGGAGGGAGGGTTTGAGCATTAAATTAAGACCGGTCCTCGGCAAATCCTCTGGGCAGGATAATTGCAGGGCTGCATTTGCTAATAGCGCTCGGGATATGGATGATGAAAAGTAGATCGCTACTTCAAAGCTTCAACTATGCCATTGATGGATTAATTTATGTTCTTAGGACACAGCGGAATATGCGGATTCATTTCGCAGTGGCTGCCGCGGCTTTGGGGTTGGGTCTTTTTCTGAAAATTGAGACCTGGGCCTTTACTGCTTTGATTTTTGCTGCGGCTTTGGTTATAATCACAGAGCTGATAAATACCGCGATAGAATCAATAATTGATCTTGTGACTACCACCTACGACCCCATTGCCGGGATTGCGAAGGACATTGCCGCAGGTGCCGTACTTTTGGCAAGCATTAATGCGTTACTGATCGGTTACTTTATATTCTTCTCAAGGCTCAATCCGTACACACTGGATTTATTGCAGAAAATTCGTCAATCGCCGGCACACCTTACGGTTATATCTATTTTGCTTGTCGCAATTATTGTTGTTGCAGCTAAGGCATGGGTTGGCGGTGGAAGTTTTTTAAGGGGTGGATGGCCGAGTGGGCATAGCGCCCTTGCCGGTGCCTTATTTACGGCGATTGCGTTTATAAGCCAATCGCCTCTCATAGCAACGCTTGGGTTAGCGCTCGCCCTACTTGTCTTCCATAGTAGGGCTGATGCGGGAGTGCATACCATGCTCGAAATTGTCGCTGGCGGTACGCTGGGTGTTTTGGTGACAATCCTGATCTTTCAGGTTTTTTACAGTTAATTACTTTGGGAATCCTGAGTTTAAAATTAACGGTTATTTCTTGATACTATAGCTAGGAGGATATACTTTAAGGAGGATATATTTTGCCTGATTGGTTATATATTATTTTATTAATTATCTTAGTCGGTCTTTCGGCACTTTTGACAGCTGTTGAGAGTGCGATGGCTGCGATAAGCCGCATTCGGGTTAGATACCTTGTAGAACAAAACGTTCCGGGTGCAAGGGCTCTCGACTCGCTATTGGAACACCCAAGCCGCTTAATGACATCGATTATACTACTTGATAATGCTGCCAATATCACTTCAGTCTCGATCGCTACGCTGCTCGCCGTGAGGTATTTGGATAGCTTTATCGTGCTGGCTTCCGCTGGAACGATGCTCTTTATTGTCCTCATCTTCGGTGAGATAATACCCAAGACCTTCGGTGCCCGACACGCCGAAAGCTTATCTTTAAGGTCTGCCATAGCATTAGACATAATCTCTAGAATCCTTAGCCCGATTGCCAGAGTTTTTACCTTTATTGCCAGTGTAATCATTAGGCTTACGGGTGGCAGACCTATCAAGGAACTCCCGGTGGTAAGTGAGGAGGAAGCGATAAGTATGATCAGTGCTGGCGAGGAAGAAGGCATGATTGAAGAGGAAGAAAAAGAGCTTATCCACAGCATATTTGAGTTCGGTGATACCGTTGTTCGCGAGGTTATGGTGCCGAGGATGGATATGGTCGCTGTTAGCGCCGATGCGCCTATTGAAGAAGTGCTATCACTAATAATTAGGGAGGGGCACTCGCGTATCCCCGTTTATGAAGATACGGTCGATAACGTTATCGGCGTTATCTATGCGAAAGACCTTCTCATTCAGGTGCAAAAAGGAAATATAGATGTCCCCCCCAAAAAGTTGATGCGTCCGGCCTACTACGTTCCTGAACTTAAAAAAGTCGACGAACTCCTGCGGGAGCTACAGAAGAAGCGACTCCATATAGCAATTGTCGTCGATGAATATGGCGGCACCGCCGGTCTGGTTACCATCGAAGATCTGCTAGAGGAAATCGTTGGGGAGATTTTTGACGAATACGATCTCGAAGAGACGCTAATCGAATATATTGATGATCGGACCATTAGAATGGACGCTAGGGTCAATATCGATGAAGCGAATGAGATATTGAAAGCAAATCTTTCCAGAGATGATATAGATACCGTTGGAGGGTTTGTGTACAGTTTATTCGGAAGAATTCCTAATGTTGGCGAAGAGGCAAGCTTTGAAGGATTCACCTTTAAAGTTGAGAAAATTATCGGCAGGAGAATATCTAAGATTTTGATCACCAGAGAAGAGACTGGTGAGGAGGAGAGCAGGGAAGTAGGATAGGGTCGGTATGGATGACAACAAACTGGTGCAAATCGCATCCGAGGCGAGGCAGGGAGCATATGCGCCGTATTCCGGCTTTCGCGTGGGGTCGGCACTTCTTTGCGAAGATGGCAGGGTGTTTAGTGGGGCGAATGTTGAAAATGCGGTGTATGGTCTCTCCATATGCGCCGAGCGGGTGGCTATAACAAAGGCTGTATCCGAAGGATACCGTAGGTTTGAGGCACTGGCCATAATTGCCGGCGGGCCAGCGCCATGCCCGCCATGCGGCGCGTGCCGGCAATTTTTAGCCGAATTTGGCCCCGAAACGACCGTAATCATGGTCAATATTGAGGGGCAGGTAAAAAGGGCCAAAATAAAAGACCTTTTACCGGATGCATTTACTAGTGATCAATTATTTGGGGGCAAAGGATAAGGATGCTAAAGTCCAGCGCTGCCTGCTATTGTGAGAAGGCTGCTGGATCGGTTGGTGGGCAATTTAAACGATTAGGTACCTTTAACCGATTACTACCATGATGATTACCATTAATCGTGTCACCGAGTTTAATACCCAGCTTATCAATGAGCTGACATTGATTGAGGCGGAGGCTTTCGATGGTGGGGGTTTCAATCGCTGGACGTTCCCGGTCATAATTCGACACGGAGCGGTCTACACGGTAGAGTGTAATGGTACTATATGCGGGGTTGCAGATATAATCAGGGACTGGCTTAATCCGCAGCTTGCTTTTATTATCAATTTTGTCATAAGAAAGGAATATAGGGGTAGAGGACTTGGCTTTATGTTCCTAAGCGATATAATAAAGAGGCTTCAGGATAATGACGTAAAACGGATACAACTAACGGTGAGCCCTGAGAATAGCCAGGCAATCAGCCTCTACCGCAAGGCCGGTTTCAAGCAGGTAGCCGAGCTTCTCAACGAGTATGGGCCTGCGGCTGACCGGCTGCTATACGAGTTAGAACTGGAAGGGTGATTATGGACGACGGTGATAGACGAGAAGATAGCTTTAGGTCTGGTTTTGTAGCTATAATCGGTCGCCCAAATACGGGGAAATCGACGCTGTTAAATTTTTTAGCCAGGCGAAAAGTAGCTATTATTTCCGATAAGCCTCAAACCACAAGGCATAGCATAAGGGCTATATTAAATCTGGAGAATGCCCAGATTATCTTCATCGATACACCCGGCCTGCATAAACCGAGAGATCCGTTAGGCGAGCACTTAAATCGGGCTGTAAGGAATACTTTAAGAGACGTCGATGCAGTGGTCTTCATTGTCGATGCATCGCAGGTGATTGGCTCAGGTGATCTTTTTATCGCTAACGAGTTGTCAAGCTTAAGTACGCCAAAAATCTTGGTGCTGAATAAGGTCGACAAGCTAACGCAGCAATATATTGAGGTTCAAATGGAAATCGCCAGACAGCTGGGTGAGTTTGATGATATTTTCCCAATATCTGCAGCGACTGGTCAAGATATTGATAAGCTGGTTGAGAAGATGGTTGAGCTACTGCCGGAAGGGCCGCGGTATTATCCCGGAGATGTGATTACCGATCAACCTGAGCGGGTGATTGCCGCCGAGTTTATCCGTGAGAAGGTGCTCGAGCTAACCAGGGAAGAAGTCCCGCATGGTGTAGCCGTTGAGGTTCAGGAGATGAAGCCCCGCAAGGGTCGCGAGATCGTAGATATTTTCGCCACGATCTTCGTCGAGCGTGAATCCCAGAAGGGGATTCTGATTGGCAAAGGGGGCCGCATGCTAAAAGAGATCGGCTCAAGAGCTAGGAGCGAGATAGAACAGCTCCTTGGCAGTCAGGTATTTTTAGATCTCCGGGTGCGGGTTAAAAAAGACTGGCGTAAGGAAGAGCGTTATATCAAGCAATTTGGCTATATGGAGTAGTAGTACAGCGTCACTATTTCCTAGTTCCCCTCCCTTGAAGGAGAAAGGGCGTTAGCCCGTAAGGTGGATTATTCCTGGGGAAGGATTTCCCCATGATCAAACATAAATGTAGGGGCGGACCCTGTGTCCGCCCAGTAGTTGCCCGATTTATCGGGCGTATTTAT
>JACUUO010000285.1 GCA_014859275.1 Actinomycetota bacterium
GGAGATCTTTTAGAGATTACGGTTGATAAAGATTTCATGCCTGAACCAGGCATCGCTCGTAAACGTGATTATAACAACCTTGGAGCAGGTATCGCCATCGGCCTCCCCGAAATTTCTGGGGGTTCGGGTTATGCTTCTACGGCTGGTGTTGGTTATAAGTACAACGCTAGTGCTGGCAAAGTCATATTTTATATTATTACCGCTGGTCATTGCATTATTACCAAAGATCCATTAGGGTACCAATACAAAGCAGTCGTTGGGCGAGATCATCATGATGCTCGAGTTTCTGGTTATGACATGGGATTAATTAGGATTACTGACGATAATACTTTGAAGTATGGCCGTTATGCCACTAATGGTTTATATGAATATGCTGAAAGGAGCGACTATTATGACCAGAAGATCAAAGATTGGAATTACATGTATAGGAATCAACCTGTTAGGAAGTCAGGAGTTAAGACTGGTGTCACAGTCGGTTGGGTTGACTCAGTTGATTGGAAGTGGGATTATACGAACGATGGTTATGGCTGGCTTTATGGTGCTCTCGTCAGATCTAAAGATGCCAAATCACCCTTTAGCGGTGCTGGCGATAGTGGCGCAGTAGTATATGAGTATAACTCATCTAATAATGACTATTATGCTGTTGGTTTGATCTCAGGCGCTACTGGTGGAGAGCCCCACTGCTCTTATGTTACAAGGATGTATGATGTGGTGCGTTACTATAGTGATTCAAACTATTCGTTCAATCTCTACACGTACGATACTAGAACCAAAGCCGCGAATTAAGTCTTTGAAGGCAGAAAACGCTTGGATGCAAATCCAAGCGTTTTCTTATAGTGCGCCCGGCATGGGCACGAGCTTGTGGTGAAAGTCCCTACGGGGGTTGACAGCACCAACCGTTAGCTAAAGGCAAGGATGTCCATCGCGAGGTGGAATCCTAAGGGTTTGAGGAGAGGTACCAGGCCGTAATCGGTGGAGGCTGCTCCAAGGATGAACCGGTCAGCCAAAGACTGGGCAAGGTCGAGCCAAAAGATTGCACCGGGAGCTACGCATAGGAGTCTTAAACACCATGTGTACTGGAAAGTTATAACTTCTTAATTGCATACTAAACTGCTATAATCAAGCTATGTTGTATACTATCAAGGCGAATGCGAAATGAACATTTATTTTTAAAGGGGAATCACCAATGAAACCGTTATTTAAGAAAAGTTTGGTGGGTGCACTAGTATTAAGTTTTCTGGTATTCGCCAGTATATTAATAAGATTTAGTTCAGCAACAAGCGTCCCTCCAGACGGAAAAGAAATACATAAGGGGCCGGTTGATAGGATACCGAGTGATGTATCTGAAGCGGAACGCTTTCAAGGCAAGTATATTGATGGTATCCAGGCCGCCATGAAGCAAGTATTTGGCAGTAATGAGAACTTTGAAGACGTTGGCGTTTTTTATTTTGAAAA
>JACUUO010000286.1 GCA_014859275.1 Actinomycetota bacterium
GTTTGCCTTTCGTTGTATGGATCATGAAAAGCTTCTTCAGTGGCATTCCCAAGGAACTAGTAGATAGTGCCCGCATCGACGGCTGCTCCTACTTCGGAGCCTTCTTGAAGATAATCATACCGTTATCACTACCAGGCCTTGCGGCCACCAGTGTCTTCACCACCATCTTCTCGTGGAATGAGCTGCTCTTCGCCATTACCCTAACTTTCAGTAAGGCGCGGACCTTCCCTGCTCTAATTGCAGGGTTAACTCATGGCAGCGCAGCTCTGTGGTGGGATATATCAGCTATGTTACTTGTAGCTATAGTGCCCGTATTTCTCTTTACTCTACTGTTCCAACGTTATATCGTTAGTGGTCTCACATTGGGAGCGATCAAGTGAGAGGGCCTGAAGATGCTTCCAAAAGGAACAGTATCTGAACATAAAAATTATATGAGAGGAGGTGGTTCTATTAAAATATTAAGTATTAATAAGTATTAAGTAGATTTACCTAAAGTAAAAATATCTTCAAAAAAAGGAGAGAAAGAAAATGAAGAAATCATTATTATGTATAATGGTTTTGGTATTGTGTGTTTCAATGATTGGAGCTTTTTCATTTACATCTATAGGAGCTACTAAGAAATATGAGGGAGTCAAGTTGACTGTGGTTACCCAACCAGGTCCCTATATCGCTGGTCCGCTCATTGATCATGGTAAAGAGTGGACCGCACTTACTGGAGGGGAAGTGCAGGTAATTGAAGTACCGTACGAAGAATTGTATTCGAAAATTATGACCCCCTTCATTACAAAAACGCACGTCTACGATATGATTGTCGTTGGTGCAACCTGGTTACCTGATTTCACCCCATATATTGTCACCCTCGATAACTACATCGCAAACCCGGACACGAATCCCGCCTGGGATGATATTCTTCCAGCATTTCGAGAAAAGCTCGCCACCTAGGAGGATAAAGTCTATGCCTTAACGCTGGATGGCGATACACACACATTGTTCTACCGCCGTCATCTCTTCGCCGACGCGGACAATCAGGCTAATTTTAAGGCGAAGTACGGTTACGATTTGCAAGTCCCGAAGACCATGGATCAACTTCGTGATGTGGCTGAATTCTTTACTGGTTGGGATTGGAACGGTGACGGTCAGGCAGACTACGGCTGGGCACAACCCATGGCTCGCGGCGGTCAAGCCCATTGGTGGTTCTGGAACTTCGCAGCGCCCTATAGTGTCATGCCCGGCAAAGTAGACAGATATCACGGTCAGCTGTACTTCGACCCCGAGACAATGGAACCCTTGGTTAACCAGCCAGGCATGCTCAAGGGTCTTGAGCTGTACAAGGAGATGGCCAAGTTCGGCCCTAAGGGTATGGAGGCATGGGGCGTGGGTGAGATTCGCTCGGCTTTCCCTAGCACCGCTAATATCGCCATGACTATCGAGTGGGGTGGCATCCCTGGGCAATG
>JACUUO010000104.1 GCA_014859275.1 Actinomycetota bacterium
CGCCTCATAAATGGGGCAACTACATTGGCACTGCAGCACCTTGGCACCTTGGCACTGATAAATCTACATGAGAGACCAGGGACTACAGACTGAGGACTGTAGACTATATATTATGGGCACCAGCAGCCAAAAGCTGTTAATATATAGCTACCAGCTTATTATTATCAGACAAGTGCTGGTAAAGGAGTAAATGAAGTGCAGCATACGTTACCTGATGAGCGGGGTCATTTCGGTGAATTTGGTGGCAAATTTGTGCCGGAGACCTTGATGAGTGCGCTTGATGAGCTTGAGGAAGCGTATACCAGGTATAAGGATGATGAGGAGTTCAGGGCCGATCTTGATTTCTACCAGAGGGAATATATCGGTAGGCCAACGCGACTGTATTTTGCAAAAAAACTAACCGATCACTACATAAAGGCTAAAATTTATTTGAAGCGTGAAGACCTCTGTCATACCGGGGCACATAAGCTGAATAATACAATCGGTCAGGCCCTCCTTGCTAAGAGGATGGGCAAGAAGAGGGTGATTGCGGAGACCGGTGCTGGTCAGCATGGGGTTGCAAGCGCAACCGCCGCGGCGCTTTTCGGGCTTGAATGCCAGGTCTATATGGGGGAAGAAGATATAAAGCGCCAATCGTTAAATGTTTTCAGGATGAATCTCCTTGGAACCAAGGTGATCCCGGTAATGAGCGGCACAAAAACCCTGAAGGACGCGATGAACGAGGCGATCCGCGATTGGGTTACGAATGTTGAGACAACCCATTACATGCTGGGTTCGGCCGCCGGCCCTCATCCTTATCCCATAATGGTAAGGGATTTCCAGAGCATAATCGGGTTCGAGACCCGGGAGCAGATTCAAGAGGCTGAGGGGCGCATGCCGGATGCTATAGTTGCATGCGTTGGCGGCGGAAGTAACGCTATCGGTATATTCCATCCCTTTATAGGAACCGAGACCAGGCTTATCGGTGTTGAGGCGGCAGGATTCGGTCTTGAAACCGGGCATCACGGGGCACCGCTTTCTAAAGGAGACAAAGGCGTACTTCACGGTTCGCTCAGTTACCTCCTTCATGATGACTATGGCCAGATAATGCCGGCGCACTCGATATCGGCAGGCCTCGATTATCCGGGCGTCGGCCCGGAGCATAGTTACCTTAAAGAGAATAACCTAGCTGAATATGGTTCAATAACTGATGAAGAGGCGCTTGCGGCGTTTAAGCTTCTCGCCAGAACGGAAGGTATTCTACCCGCACTCGAGAGTTCACATGCCATTGCCTATCTAGAGAAGCTGGTGCCGGAGCTGTCGAAAGGCGACATCGTTGTTATAAACCTGTCCGGCCGAGGGGATAAAGACGTCCAGGTCGCTGCAGATGCGCTGGGGGTGGAATTATGGTAGTAACAAGGTTAAACCGCATAGATGCGGCATTTGAACGGCTTAAGGAAGATAAGAGAAGCGCTTTGATGCCATATCTCATGGCGGGGTATCCGGATACCGAAACGTCACTTAAGCTACTGGTCACGGTTGCCGAGGCAGGAGCGGATTTGATAGAATTCGGCATTCCCTACTCAGATCCCCTGGCCGATGGGCCAACAATTCAGGCAGCCGCCAGTGTAGCCCTGCGAAATAAGGTAAACACAGATACTGCCTTCGACCTGGTCAGAAGGGCAAGGGAGAGGACGGAAGTACCGATCATATTAATGACCTATTATAACACTTTATATAGATATGGTCTGGATAAGTTTGCAAGTAATGCTGCGAGGTGCGGTTTAGACGGTGTAATAAGCCCCGATCTACCGCCTGAGGAAGCTGATCCCTGGAGGCAGGTAGCTGCAAAGTATGGCCTTGCAACGGTTATGCTTGCGGCGCCAACCAGCACAGACGAACGTCTTAAGAAAGTTGCAGATGCATCGCAGGGGTTCGTCTACTGCGTTTCTTTAACCGGTGTAACAGGTGCAAGAACTAGTCTTCCCTCAAACTTAACCGATCTTATTAGTAGGGTTAGAAAGGTAACCGATAAGCCGCTGGCTGTTGGCTTCGGGATTTCTCTACCTGAACAGGCAAAGCAGGTTTCGGATATAGCGGATGGTGTCATTATCGGCAGCGCTCTGGTAAATTTGATCGGCCAAAACGGCGATAAATGTGTAGAGTCGGCAGCTGCCTACATATCCGGCATAAGAGGAGCAATGGACAGCTAATACGCAAAACGATATACTTCTAGGAGTCAGAGTTCCGTAATATAACCTAAGATGCACTAAACATGGAGTAATATGCCAATTGGTGAATGGTTCAAAAAGGAAAATAAGAGGGCCCCGGCAGATCAAACCTTAACAAAGCGAGCTATACCCGATGGTGTTTGGGAGAAGTGTTTGGGCTGTAACGAACCTATATTCATTAAGGAACTAGAGCGAAACCTAATGGTCTGCTCGAAATGCGATTATCACTTCCCTCTCTCAGCCTATGAAAGGATCTACCATCTAGCGGACCCTAATAGCTTTGAGGAGCTATGGGAAGATCTCTGTTCTGAGGACCCACTCTGCTTCATCGGCAAGAAAGCCTACATGGATTCGCTTGTCGAAGCGAAGAATAAAACTGGGCTAAACGATGCGGTAATCTGCGGACGGGCCGGGATTGGCGGCCGTAAGGTTGCAATCGGCGTGATGGATTTTAGGTTCATCGGCGGGAGTATGGGCTCAGTTGTTGGGGAGAAGATTACCAGAATGGTGGAGCTTGCTACCGATGAGAAGTTGCCCATTATCACTGTAAGCAGCTCGGGTGGCGCGCGGATGCAAGAGGGCATGATATCACTGATGCAGATGGCCAAGACGAGCACGGCGGTGGCGCGCCACAGCAAGAGCGGCCTGCCGTATATCTCGGTATTATCCCACCCGACGTCGGGTGGGGTGACCGCTAGCTTCTCAACCCTTGCGGATATAATTATAGCCGAGCCGAAAGCGTTCATAGGGTTTGCCGGCCCTCGCGTTATCGAGCAGACGATAAAACAGAAGCTCCCTAAGGATTTTCAGACAGCCGAATTTAACCTTACACATGGAATGGTTGATATGATCGTTAATAGATTGGATATGAAGCGAACAATCATGAGGCTACTCGACTACCTCGAACCAAGTGGGGTAGTAGAATGAAACGATTTGCATATGACTTTGAGAGACCGCTGGTAGAGCTTGAGACCAAGCTCGAGGAACTAAAGCGGTTAGAATCCGCTGGAAAAGAAGATATTGCAGTCCAGATCAGCTACCTGGAAAAGCAGATCCAAAAGCTGCGTGAGCGAACCTATTCTAATCTTACGGCATGGCAGAAAGTCCAGATTGCCAGACATCCTGACAGACCCCGAACGAGCGATTATATTGAGGCGATATTCACCGATTTCATAGAACTCCACGGTGACAGGGTATTCAGAGACGACGTTTCCATAATAGGGGGATTTGCCAGGCTTGAAAATGTGAAAGTTATGGTCGTCGGCCACCGGAAGGGTAGAAACACCAAGGAAAGTATCGCAAGAAACTTCGGCATGCCTCATCCCGAAGGATACAGGAAAGCCGTGCGCTTGATGAGAATAGCTAATAAGTTCAAATTGCCGCTCATCACCTTTATCGATACACCGGGGGCGTATCCGGGTATCGGGGCAGAAGAGAGAGGTCAGGCTATAGCAATAGCGCAGAGTTTAATGGAGATAAGTGTTCTCGAAGTGCCGGTAATCGTCGCCAATATCGGCGAAGGTGGAAGCGGCGGGGCCCTCGCCATCGGTTTCGGCGACAGGATAATTATGCTGGAGAATTCCTACTACTCGGTCATTACACCAGAAGGATGTGTAAGTATACTATGGGATGGTGAAGGCAGTGTCGAGGAGGCTACCGAGGTGCTAGGGCTTACCTCGGATAAGCTTTTAGAGATGGGAATAGTCGATTGCGTGGTGAGGGAACCCTTAGGTGGGGCACACTATGCACCTTCTCTTGCGGCGAGGGAACTAAAGAAGGAATTAGTAAAAGCTCTGGAAGATCTTAGTAAAGTGAGCACCAAAGACCTTGTCGAGCAGCGCTATTCGAGGTTAAGGCATATTGGTTATTATACGAAAGCCCGCGAATCGGAGACCCTAAGCGGGAAATTTCAAAACATCTAATGGCTCTACTTATAATGATGTATTAATTGATCAGCGAGCTTACCTTTAGCTCGCTAAACTGTTCTAAACCTCTACCCTGATTGGAGCGGGTGGCTTGGGATTATACTAATCCCTGGATTTAAACGAGAGGTAGAACTTTTACCGCATAACGCTGATATTACATGCTCATGGCAGCCTTTGACTTCAACGTGTTGCCGAACGATAATTAAAATCATGAGTGTGCTTATGAATGCGTTTGGGCCAAGAAAAGGTATCAGAAGAAAACTGCTTCTCAGCTATCTTGCGATAATAATACCTCTGATTATCGTTATCGTATTCACATATTATAATCGCTATGAGGATAAGCGCCAGGATATTATAACATCGAGGATTGTCTTTGCCCGCGTTGTCGCCAGCGACTTTGACCATTTTGTAAAAGAAGTGGTAACAACGGAAAAGGCTGTCGGTCTAGCTATCCAAGATAATGATTACACTCGCCGTAGGGCAAGCGAATACTTATCTAAGATAGCCAATCGTTATCCAGTATTTGATATGAATTATGTCAGGCTAAGTGGGGAGATATATGCATCTTCCAACCCACGGCTTGTCGGCAGGCAGATTGAGCATGACTGGTACGATATCGATTCACTGCGCAATGAGAGGGGATGGACCGTAAGCGCGCTTCATGAGCACGAAAACGGGGAGATTGGTTTTGACATCGCGGCAGGTATCCCGGACGGGTCTAAACTGGCTGGAGTGGTGGTCGCCTCTGTTGATGTCACCAGGCTAAATGAGTTCTTTGCATTTGATGTACCGAGTGGCGGCTATAATATCACCGATAGTAACGGGACGGTCATCTATCAGAGCCAGTATCCGAAACTCTCACTCGAGCGCAGGGACTGGAAATCATACGAATTTATACGGGAATCCCTCGAAGGCAGAGAGTTTAGTTCACCGGGACTAACTTTCCCAGTAGATAACTCGTATAGGATGGGTGCACAGGTTCCGATACACAGTATCGGTTGGAGCTCAGGCTCATTCGTAACCGTAGAAGAGGTCATGTTGCCTATTGGGATTGACGTCCTAAGGAGTGCTGCTATGGCCATGGTTGTCGGCCTCATGGCGGTATTCTTCGGTCTATGGCTCGGCGGGAGCATTGTCAGATCTGTTGCTGCCCTTGCCGATAAAGCCAGGGCTATTGCACGGGGTAGTTTTGAGGAAGATATTGGCTCGATCAAGACCGGTGATGAGATAGAAGACCTTGCGCAGAGCCTCAACACTATGCAGATCAGCCTAAGGGACTACGTAAATGAGCTTAGCGGAATTGTTGAGGCTGGCGAGAGGATGAACCTGGCCCTTAATATTCCCTTTGTTGAGAGTGCGGTCATTAAGGCACTCCGCGATTACTTTGGCGCTGAGGCAGTATGGATTGCCTTATATGATGAACATGAGAAGCACATTGCGGTCGAGCATTTCTGGGATATGGCGAGAGGCGTTGACTTTAGCGGCCTGCGGTTGTCCCCAGGGCAGGGTGTGGCTGGCCGCGTACTGATGACCGGGAAACCAGAGATCACTAAAGATATAGAATCATCGGAGTTCGTATATAAGGATTTAGCGTTGCGAGCAGGCATAGATTCAGCGATTACCTTGCCGCTTATATCGGGCGGCGGTGCTCTTGGGGTGGTCGGACTCTACACGCCTCTAATTCGGCAGAACAGGGTTACCGAGAAAGAAATGAGCTTGTTAATGGCCTTAGCCAATCAGGCTGCTGTGGCGATAGAGAATGCGCGCCTGTATGAAGAGACGCGCCAATCGGAGCAGAGGCTCAAGGAATCGAACTATGACTTAAGGGTTCTGAATAAGCTGGCTTTAGATATATCATCGGGCCTTGATCTAGTGGAGCTTCTAGAGAAGGCCGTAAAGAATGCGATGGATCTTGTTGGAGCTGATATCGGCTCGGTCGGGCTATATGATGAGGAAAGTGGAAAAATAGAGTTTCGGTATAAGATTACCGCCTCTAAATTGCCGGTAACGCTTGAGATACCGGAAGATCTTGGATTAGCTGAGACCGTATTAAAATCCCGTAGAACCATACTTACCAATGATTACCAGCATGATCCCAGGGCGTTTAATGATGCTCTTGTTTTAGGGATAAACGCGGTTGCAGTTATACCTCTTCTTATAGGTAATCGCTTGATAGGGGTTATACAGATCGGCTCAACCAGCGGTAAAACCTTCAGTTGCGGTGATGTCGCGTTGCTTGAGGCTGTTGGCAGCCAGGCGGCGGTTGCAATTGAGAATGCTAAGCTATACGAGAGAGAGCGGGATATAGCAGAAGCCCTTCAGAACGCTTTACTTGCCGTCCCAGATAAGCTTGCGGGTATTAAGTTTAGCCTTCTATACAGGGCTGCCACGGAAAAGTCTAAGGTCGGCGGCGATTTTTATGATTTTATCGAGTTTACAAACGGTAGGATCGGGATAGTGGTTGGTGATGTGTCGGGCAAGGGCCTGGAAGCGGCAATGGCAACCGCTCTTGCTAAAATGACTATAAGGGCGTTTGCCTATGAATACGATTCACCTGCAGAAGTTTTAGCGCATGCAAACAGCGTACTCGCATCACAGATGGCGCCTGGGCAGTTCATAACCATCGCATATATTATTATTGATCCAGCAACAGGTGCGTTATCGTATGCAAGCGCGGGGCATCCGACACCGGTGATTGCAGATCGTGCAGCGTCTTCCGTACGCCAGCTTACAATAGGCTCAACGCCCCTCGGCGCTATCGCCGAGGGGGCTGAATACAAAAACTATAGCGACAAGCTATCCGAAGGCGAGGTTATATTGCTCTACACCGATGGCCTGCTAGAGGCTAGAAATAACGGTATGTTATTTGGTGAAGAGGGTATAAGCCAAGCACTGCTAGCCATTGATGATATTGATATTGCCGGAATCCCCGATATGTTACTGCATGCTGCGCAGGAGTTCGCAAGAGGCAAGCTTGATGATGACGTTGCGATTGTTGCACTCAGTCTTGATAGAGGCGGAGAAGGGGAAGCCCCTGAAAAAGATATTAAACACATGAGCGATTGGGTAATTTAGGTAGGCTTGAGATCAAGAGGTAGCAAAAAGCCACCTGTAGTTGCCGATTCATCGGGCGGAGGTATCGACGCAAGTTCTGTAATAGATTCTAATGCAAAGCATTAAAAAGACCCACTGACGGTCTTTTTCGTGTGCCGAAGGCCGGGATCGAACCGGCATGAGGTTACCCTCACTGGTTTTTGAGACCAGCGCGTCTGCCTATTCCGCCACTTCGGCATGTGAGCTGGGGAAACGCCATGAGATTTCCTTTTGCTGTCCTTTGGACCCGCTGGTCTAGCCACATAAAAGCGGGACATCTGGCCGAAACCAGCGCGCCTAGTATATTTTAAATATAAAGGACGTTTCTGTCTAGCAAACAGGGTAGGGTCTAAGGACTAGCGCTATCAGCTTCAATGTTAATGAGACTGACACCTGTTGTATAGGGAATTCTTTCAGGCAAACAGGTAATATAATTAGTTAGCATAGGATGTTCTTTAGAGATTGAAAGCGAGTGATTATTTTTCCTGACTTCCGCAATGCAGCACCCTGTAACGATTCACCATTATAGAAGGTGTCATTCTTAAACGTAGCGTAAGCGGAGTGAAGAATCTCAATAATAAGCAATTTAACCCTGGATGGGAAGACTTAAGCAGGGGATGATTTTAGGCTTGAAGAAGTTAGATGATATGACTTAGATCCTGTCTGAGCGTAGCAGTCTTATAAAGCTGCAAGGATGACAAAGTTCTTATCGACCGCCAACCTAACTCTTATATTATACTTCCTGGTTGTAACCAGTATCTCCTATAAGGATGACATGTAATTACAAATAGCATCCGTTAATGCCATAATCATATCTTGCAGCACCCAAATTACCAGGTTTAAATACCGCTTGAACAGCACTCCTATGATCCTAGAACAAGTGGTGCGGAAGTCAGGAGATCCGCTTCAACTAACATACCCCCGCAAGGAACAGCTTTAAAAATCGAAATAATCAAAATACCTTGGATATACTTGTCTTGAATACGTTCTGCTTTAGATACTGGACTCGGTGTCCCATCAACCGGCCCTTTATATATTTCTTTTCCATCTGGAGGGACGCTTGTTGCTGAACTATATCTCATTTTAATCGACTTATCGAGCATAACCCGAAGTACTATGATGATAAAGTCGCATGGGCAGAG
>JACUUO010000105.1 GCA_014859275.1 Actinomycetota bacterium
AAATGGGGCAACTACTGGGTGGACACAAGGTCCACCCCTACAGCACTGGGTAACTCTTTCTACACCTTCTACCCACTCATTGGCTATTGGCCATTGGCTGATCTCCCTCATCCTCTACCCACACCCCACAGCACTATCGAAGATCGCCCGATGAATCGGGCAACTACCGGGCGGACACGGGGTCCGCCCCTACAACACTGCAGCACTGGGTAACTGGATACCCACTCTTAATTCTTCCATAAAGAATCGTTTCTTCCTGCCCGATAATCTTAACTGTTATTAATTTGCCCACAACTTCATCCGGCCCCTCACAGAGAACCCTTATATAGTTATCGCTTACACCTGACACATATCCCCCTTGCCGGCGTTCAATGAGAACAGTCAATTCTTTCCCAATGTATCCAGCGGCAAACTGGGACGAGAGCTTTTCGCCGATCGAGATAAGGGCAGCCGATCTTTTATCCTTTACTTCCCTTGAAACCTGCTGATCAAAATCTGCCGCAGGAGTTCCTTTCCTAGGCGAGAACTTAAATACATGCAACTTGCTAAATCCGACTTTCTCGGCCAATCTTACGCTATCTTCAAAATCATTATCTGTCTCCCCCGGGAAGCCCACAATAATATCGGTTGTTATGGCAAGGTTGGCAATTTGATGTTTAAACTCATCGGTGTGCCTGATGAACTCATCCGCCGTATAGTGCCTGTTCATCCTGGATAATATCTTATTACTACCGCTTTGAAGTGGGATATGAAGGTGATTGCAAATTTTACCGGATGTTGATGCAAGTTCGATAATTTGTGGGGTAATCTCTCGCAGTTCGATCGAACTAAGGCGTATCCTGCCCAGACCGGGAATCTCAATGAGCTTGGCCAAGAGGTTACCGAGATCGGTCTTTTGACCCATGCCGTATAATCCGAGATGGATACCGGTTAAAACGACCTCCTGAGTCCCGGCATCCACCAGGCGGTTTACATCATCGATAATCTTCGCCTCTGGACGGCTCCATGGACCGCCGCGCACGTAGGGCACTATACAGTAACTGCAGAATTGATTGCAGCCAGCTTGAATTTTGATTAAAGAGCGGGTATGAGAAGCTCGAATCGGTGTTTCCTCGGCCATCTCGTTCAGCCTTAATTCGCCGACCTTTTCTGCAAGCAGACGCGGGAGCTCGTCTTTCTCCCCGTTGCCAAGTATTAAGCTTACTCCCACTATTGCCGCGATCTCTTCCCGGTCTGAATCAGCGTAACAGCCGGTCACCGCAACTGTTGCATAAGGATTATTCCTAAGAGCGCGCCTTATAAGTTGGCGTGATTTGTGGCTTGCAACTGCTGTGACCGTACAGCTATTGACGACATATATATCAGCTCGGGCTGAGAAATCGACCTTCTTCCAGCCGAATTTTCCTAGCTCCGTAGCTATTCGCTCGCCTTCATATTGGTTAACCTTACATCCAAGCGTATGTATTGAAAAAGTTATTTTTTTACCCATCATGCAGCCCATAATTTGAGATCTTTTCAACCGATATGGCAATTCTCGAATTTATTCTACTAATCATTTTGTCTCGTTTACCAGATTGTTACAACAGGCCTGAGCCTAAAAACTTTACTTGCATACCGTTTCCATAGCTATTTAATCGCCATTGCTGCGAGAAATATTTCAATCTACTTTTCCCTTCGCCTCACTTCACCCAACTACCACTGGATAAATCAGATCACAAGACGGTTTGGGATCAGCCTTGATCTTCTCTCCCCCTTACCTCCCTTAGCACGCGATACCAATTACTAATCATATAGGCATCATCCCATTGAGGAAGAATTGCCACGCGCAGATTCGCGTCCTGAATCCTTGCCATGGTTTCCTGGAGGACGGTGTTTTGATCCCAGGCGATATCTTCAAATATATCCTCTCGATAAGTTGAGAGACCTATCACCTGATAAATTCCATCCCCGGATAGACCAATAACCACGTCATGCTCGGCAAGAAGCCTGAACGCCTCATCGATATAGCCCATAGGGAGCTGCGGGATATCGCTATCCATAATAATAACCTCACGATAATCGCTCTTAAAGAGTTCGGCAAAAGCATTCCTCAATCTATCACCGATGCTCTTACTCTTGCTCTGGCTCGGTCTTAACTTAATGCTGCCGGAAACAGGATGCGATAAGAAGTCATCTGCATCTTCAGGATAATATGAGATAAAGTAATCTGCGTTTAGAATAGAACCGGCCAGCCCGAAAATATCTTTAAGAAAGCAGACATACAGTTTCGCCGATGCTTCACTGGTATGCTCTGGCGTAAACTTCGTCTTCATCTCTCCCGCCTTGGGCTCCTTTGCTATAATAACAAGTGCCCGAGTTCGCATAAGATACACCCGCTCTTATTTCCCTGCACACATCTGTTCCTCTATAATTCTTTCCCGATATTAGTCAGCTCGCACACGTAATTCGATAAACTAGGCCGACCGATTGAAGGCAAGGCAACTGCTCTGTTTGATTGAACTGAGCATTGGTGATATTTTCATCACGATATCACCGTAATTTCCTATACCCTCTTGTAAAGAACCCTTTGAGGGTTCTAATATTATTAAGACAACCTCGATGGCATCATTAGATGGTTGCTTCCAGCGCCTGCTGCTACAATTTTATAGGAGGAATTGATAGTGCTTAAGATCAAGAAAGTAACTCAGGATAATGTAGTAATCCTTCGTTTATCGGGTGAGCTGAATTTTCACACAAGCACCGAGTTAAGGGCGGTACTCGAAGAAGTGGTGTCAGATGAATTTAGAGCGTTGCTTATCAACTTCGATGAACTAAGCTTAATAGATAGCTCGGGCATTGGCATGCTTCTTCTGGCATCAAAAGAAATGGAGAAGAAGAATAGGAAAACGATCCTCATTGCCCACCAGTTTGTCTGGGAATTGCTAAATATAACCAAGTTGACGGAGTTTTTTGAAAAGGCCTCTAACGAAAAAGAAGCTGAGGCTATTGCCGCTAGATCTGCCTAATGCCAAGAGACTTAATATGTGAGGATGCTACGAGAGTTTCCCAGCTTTTTCACCTTTTGTAGCTCGTATAGGACAAGCGCAACCGCAACCGGTCCTGCAGTCTCCGTTCTAAGAATCGATTCGCCAAGGGTTATGATCTCCGCACCAATCCTCTTGAGTTCAGTGATCTCGTTCTCCGATAAGCCACCTTCTGGCCCGACTACCAAGGCGATACTACGGGCAGTCGGCTTAAGTACTTCAAATAAGAGCTTTTCATGCTCTTCTTCCCAAAATACTATAACTTGATCGAACTTTTTAAGCTCCTCTACAGCATCATGCCAGGTGAGAGCGCCTGTTATTTTCGGGATCGAAGTTCGACGAGATTGCTTTGCAGCTTCGGCTACAATCTTCTGCCAGCGATCACTCTTTCTTACGGCTTTCTGCGCCTCTACTTTAACGACCACACACTCAGTTAGAACCGGAGATATTCCTGAGGCCCCGATCTCAGTTGCCTGTCGGATTATAATGTCGAACTTTCCCACCTTTGGCAATCCCTGGAAGAGATATACCTCTGGCAGTGAGCGGATTACCTTATGGCTATTGATAACCTTACCCGAGACGGATGCATGTGACAGGTTATCGATTCTTACTTCCGCAATGGTACCCTCACTGTCAACAACCTTTATACTATCTCCTATCGCTAGGCGTAGAACATCTCTTATGTGCTTGGCATCGGAACCCATGATATCAACAGATTCGCCTATTTTCTCATTTATAAAAAAGCGCGGCTTAGCCAAACCTGCTCACCGTGGTGACCCACCCACCCTTCTGGTGCTATTTCGAGCTGAACGCATCTTTTATCCGCCCAAAAATACTGGATGGATCGGGCACGTTGGATGGTGAACCAGGCACATCATTACCCAGTTCGCGAGCAAGTTCATGCAGAAGTTCTCTCTGCCTCTCGGTTAGCCTATGCGGAGTCTCTATTACCACCTGAACTATAATATCGCCACGGGTGCGCTGGTGAAGCGAAGGCACACCCTTCCCCCTTATCTTAAAAGTAGTGCCGGTTTGGGTTCCCGCAGGTACTTTAATCTTCTCAAAACCCTCAAGTGTTGGAACCTGCACCTCTGCCCCCAGAGCCGCCTGTGGGAATGTGATAGGAAACTGGCAGAAAAGATTACTCCCCTGGCGCTCAAAGATAGGATGTGGATTAACATAGAGTGTTACGTATAGGTCACCGACCCTTCCACCACGCAGGCCCGCTTCACCTTTGCCAGGTAGCTTTAGCGTAACACCGTTGTCTACTCCTGCCGGGATATCGACCTTTATCTTCTCGTGAACCGGCTTCCTACCTTGACCATTACAATCCTTACAAGGATTCGTAATCACTTTGCCAACACCACTGCACTTTGGGCATGTAGTAGTCCTTATAAAAGTACCAAAGACCGTACGCTGCTCGCTTCTGACCTCCCCCACGCCATGGCAACCCATACATATCTCTGGGCTGGCACCAGGCTTAACTCCAGTGCCGCTACATGTGACACAGCTAACCAACCGACCGATCTCGACTTCCTTATCGGCACCGAAAACGGCCTCCTCAAAATCGATGGTAAGCTCAAGGTTTAAGTCGGAGCCTCGCTGAGCGCTGCTTCTTGATCTTGTTCCCTGGCGCTGCCAGTCCCCAAAAAACATATCAAATACGTCGCTGAAGGCTGATTCAAAGTTGCCAAATCCGGACAAGTCCTCAAATCCACCGAAGGCCGGCCCGCCCTTGGCTGTACCAAACATATCATACTGCCGACGCTTGTCAGGATCACTTAAGACCTCATATGCTTCACTGATGTCTTTAAATTTGGACTCGGCTTCTGGATCGTCCCTGTTAACGTCGGGATGATACCTTCTTGCAAGATTCCTGTATGCCTTCTTTATCTCATCTTGCAGTGCATCTCTAGATACACCGAGGATACTGTAATAATCTTTATGCGACATCTCCACCCCAAATCCACTAATGCCTTAATTCAATTAAGGCTCTGCTCAAACTATCAGAAACAAACCCAACGGCCGAGATCGCCCGAGCATAGTTCATCCTCGTCGGCCCGATAATACCAAGAGTGCCCTGGATCTCATCGTCTAGTTTATAGCTGCTTGCGACAACGCTACAGTCCTTAATCTCTTGATCGGGGTTTTCCGACCCGATCCGAACGAGCACCTTTTGGGTTCCTGCCGAATCTTCTAACCACTGCATAAGACGATACCCATGTTCAAGGGTGCTTAATAGGATTTGCACCCTTCGGAGATCTTCGAATTCCGGTTGATAAAATATACTTTCGGTGCCACTTAAGAACACCCGCTCCTTATCCTCGCTCATCATGATATCGAGTATCGCATTGATTAATGCACGGACAGGTTCCACTAATTCCTGATCAGGTAGGTCGATATCATCCCTCAGACCTGATATTTCAGATTGCCCCAGCCCCTGCAATCTCTCGTTTAGCAATCGCTCCAGATCACCTACATCCTTACTGAATGGCTTGATGCTTACAGTGCGCTTTAACACCTGCCCTTTATCGGTTATTAGAACTATAAGCATATGCCTTGGTGAGAATAAGACGAGATCGATGTGCTTTAATATGCTCCTCTTAAAAGGAGGGGCCAGAGCAATCGCAACGTGGTTTGTAAAATTCGATAAGATCTGCGCTGTCTCCCGTATAAGCTCTTCCATCTCCATATTTATTACGGAGAATAAACGGATTATAGCCCTCTCCTCATGGCTGGTTAAGCCCGGCTTATCTGATATGCTATTGACATAATAGCGATAACCAGCATCCGTTGGAATGCGCCCTGCAGAGGTATGAGGCTGATGCAAGTAGCCCATATTCTCAAGCCAAGCGAGTTCATTTCTAACAGTGGCCGAGCTTACCCCAAGCTGATATTTTTCCACGAGTCTTTGGGAACTCACAGGCTCAGCCGTAAGTATGTATTCTTGAACCGCAACAAACAGGATTGCTTTTTTTCTTGCATCAAGCATCTTGCATCTCTCCTAGCACTCCATCAAGCAGAGTGCTAAATAAAACGTATCATCTGACGAGCACTAATGTCAAGACGAGAGTAAGATGTGGGTATCCAGTTACTCAGTGCTGCAGTTACCAGTTAACGTGGGTAAGAGGTGTGGGTACTGTCTCGGATGTGCCAAGGTGCCACAGTGCTAATCATTACCCGTAGATGCCCCATTTATGGGCGATCTCTCATCCTACATAACACGTTGCCCGTTAAAACTGTGCCGTTGGGCCGGGTGGTCTTGGTAAGCCTGCCGTTAGCGTCATATTCGTAGGTGGTGACCCGATTAGCCAGTCGGTAACGCTTGTTAGGCGTTTGCATCGTCATAGCCGTAGGAGTCCATGTTAGGGGTGCTCTTAGAACCTTTCTGGAGGTGCTCCTCAACTAAATTGCAGCTCATATAAGCTTACATTCGTTAGAGAAACTAATCAGCCCCACTTAGCCCTTCAAAGAATCTGGAGGCCTCTAAGCCAGTACCCTTAATCACCGAGAAGTCTTCAACCGCAAACCATCCTTTGATTCCTTTTGAGTTCTCCACCAAACACCATTCTTTATCATCACTTTTTAGAATAGTAACTTCTTCGCCAGGTTGTAGCACTACGCTTGTCTTAGGATTTGTACGCGATGTTTGCAACGGCAACTCTTTAACTACTTTCACCTTCCAATTCATCTCATATAGATCTTGGGAAATCCGCTCTAAAGTATGAGCTTTCGATAGCCTGTATGAATCAGGGTAGAACCATGTGTGTAAAATCTCGCCCCTTGTTCGAGTATGTAGAGTGCCAGAGCCATCGATTTTGATGTCTTTGGCGAGCTCATTATCAGCGCCCTGCACTTTCCCCATGAACACAATCTTATTGCCATCATAGTAGTAGAATGCGGTTGCATAATCGTCACTAGGGCCGGACTCGCCCACCGATATCTCCTTAACGTTATCCCGCTGATCGATATCGACAATTCTGAAGTAGCCGTCCAAGTTGCTCCCTTCTCCTCTGACCGAGCTATTATTTATATAAAGGGTATACGTATCTCGGACGACTATACTCTCATCTAAAAGTGGACAATCAAACCTAATTATATCAATGACACCATCACCGTTTAAGTCAACCTTTGCAGATTGCAGAAACTTTGACGACCTGGGGCTCAATGTATTAGTCGTAGTTGTTGATTGTGGTACCGTTGCGCTTGTCGTAGCATGCTGTTTGGTATTAGGCTTTCCTGTTTCTCCCTTATCTCGGTTAACCAAAAATCCATCATCAAGGGTACAGCCTGATATAGCAAGTACTGCAAGAAAGAGAGAAGTGACAAAAAGACGCAGGAATGTGAGTTGCATTGTTTATCCCCTTACAACTAAAAGATGATCACTGAACACTAATTTAAGGCATCTATGCTTTACTTTCAATCGTAATTCTTGCAATAAGCCAATATCTTAATGAGCATGGGGATAAGGGGATTTGAATAGCAAGTCTTCGACTTGCTATTACGATAATAGGTATAGTCCAACCAATCGCAGAATAAGCATAAACGTAATATATGTTAGGTACAACTAACCAAGGATTCCCTCTAAAATCCCTAAATAGTGGTAGATCCAGAGAACCTCAGTGATAAGTATAACAAGTTCTTCCAGAAGCAAGTAGCGCCCAGTGATCCAAAAACTTATGGGAGACGCTCAGGCTTGCTCCTCAACTTTTCAAAAGATAAAAGATAAATATGCCGGGGGTAATTGGATGATCTTCGAACGTTTCTCGCTATACATAGGACTGTACTGATGCTAGCATAAGAACTATGAATAAACGATTAACGATACTCGTTGTTGTAGCACTGCTATCATATCTCCTGGTCACACCAAGTGTTTCCGCAAAGATGGTACTCTATGGGCCGCAGGACATGATTGAGCGCTCTTCACTAATAGTAGATGCAACTGTCGTAGAGTCCACAATCGAGAAGACCGCTTTGGGTGGTAAGCAGCTAGTCGGTAGATTTAAGGTTAATACTATATTGAAAGGTAACTCGGTAGGTTCGAGTTTTACCGTAGCATCAAGTCGAGCAGGTAAAGGCGATTACATGCAGCAGATACCTAGCCCCGGCACAGAGGTAATGGTTCTTCTTGCAAAAGGCCCAACAGAATCTTCAAGGAATCCGAGTGTTCACTTCATCGCAGATGATAACAACATCGCCATAATTAAGGATGGCAAGGTCGTTGAC